>VGDZ01000086.1 GCA_016869515.1 Alphaproteobacteria bacterium
CTCGGCCAGGCTGGGCGGCGCGCCCGGAATCGCCTCCAGCCTTCGGCCGCGCATGGCGCCGTGCACGGTCGAGGCCAACAGCCCGCGCGTATAGGGATGGCGCGGGCGCTTGATGACCTCGCCCACCGGCCCGCTTTCGACGAAGCGGCCGGCATACATCACGGCGATGCGGTCGGCGACCTCGACCGCGACGCCGACATCGTGGGTGACGAAGATCGCCGCCATGCCGAGCTCGCGCTGCAATTCCCGCAGCAGCAACAGGATCTGGATCTGCACGGTGGCGTCCAGCGCCGTGGTCGGCTCGTCGGCCAGCAGCACCTTGGGTCGGCACGCCAGGGCCAGCGCGATCATCGCCCGCTGGCGCATGCCGCCCGACAGCTCGTGCGGATAGGCCGCCATGCGCCGCTCGGGCGAGGGGATGCGCACCCGTTCCAGCATCCCGAGCGTGCGCTTGCGCGCGGCCGCGGCGTCGATGCCCTCGTGGCGCACGATCGATTCCGCGATCTGATGGCCGACGGTGAACACCGGGTCCAGCGCCAGCATCGGCTCCTGGAACACCATCGACACGGTCTTGCCGCGATAGTCCGCCAGCGCCTCGGCCGAGAGGCCCAGCACGTCCCGGCCGTCGATCCGGATCGCGCCCGATATCTCGGTCCGCCGCTCGGGCAGAAGCCGCAGCAGCGCCTTGAGGGTGACGCTCTTGCCCGAGCCGGATTCGCCCAATATGCCCAGCACCTCGCCGGGGGCGAGATCGAAACCGACGCCGTTGACGGCGTGCACGTTGCGCTCGCCGGCGAAGCGGACGCGCAGATCGCGCACCTCGACCAGCGCGCTCATCGCCCCGATGTTCCCATTAGAACCGCGCCGTCACGGTCAGGCCCGCCGGACGCGAACCCGCGCCTGGGGCGAAGGACAATGCCCCGCCCTGCGGTCCGAAGGGCCGGAAATGGTGAACCAGAAGACCGACTCCGGTTCCCAACCCAGCGCCGGCCACCACATCGCTCAGCCAATGCTCGCGGTCGTATAGCCGCGACAGCCCGGTCAGGCCGGCGATGCCGTAGGCGGCGGCGCCGACCGCCGGCTGCTGCTCGTATTCGGCCGCGACCACCGCCGCGACCGAGAACGCGGCCGTGGTATGGCCGGACGGAAACGATCCGTCCTTGCGCGCATGCGGACCGTTGAAGTCGGCCTTGTCGACCTTCTGGTCGGGCTCGTTGGGCCGGTCGCGGCCGACGCCGCGCTTGATGCCCTCGGCGAAGGCGCTGGCCAGGACCAGGCTTTCGGCGCCCAGCAGCGCCGTCTCCTGCAACTTGGCGTCGTCGGTGGCGCGGCCGAGCGCATAGCCGCCCGCTAGCGCCGGCCCCAGCGCATTGAGCGTCCCGAAGGAAGCTGCCACGCTGGCGGCCGTGTCGGCCTTGGCGCTGCGGTGGCGTTTCATCCACCGCTCGACGTCGTCGTCGACCAGGAATGCGCCGCCGATCGCGGCCAGCAGCAGCGCGTTGCGCTCCCAATCGACCTCCTGGCCGGCGAAGGGCGTGGCCATGATCCGGCCGGCGTTGTCGGCATAGCTTTTCCAGTAGTCGGGATTGTCGAGCCGATAGGGATCGTCGGCTTCGGCCGCGGCGGCCATTGCCGCCAGCGCCGTCGCCGCGAACAAAGCCACGGCCGCGCGTCCGATCATCGTGCCTCACTTGGTCGATCGGCGACCATAGCGGGCCAGCGCGAAATTTTGCGGCCATCGGACATCATGTCGCGGCCCGCGAATGGCCCGAACCGGGCGCCGCCATGTGGCAGGCGACGGCATGGCCGGCGCCCAGCGCGGTCGGCGCCGGCACCGCGCGCTCGCACGCCGTCTCGGCCATGGCGCAGCGGGTGCGGAAGCGGCAGCCCGAGGGCGGATCGATCGGATTGGGCGGATCGCCCGCCAGCGGCGCTTCCTGGGTGCGGCGCTCGGGGTCCATCGAGGGCATGGCCGACAGCAGCGCGCGCGTATAGGGATGGCGGGCGCCGCCGTAGATCGCCTCGACCGGGCCGATCTCGACCATGCGGCCGAGATACATCACCATCACCCGGTCGCTGATGTACTGCACGACGTTGAGGTCGTGCGAGATGAAGATATAGGTCAGGCAGAGCTGGGCCTTGAGGTCCAGCAGCAGGTTCAGCACCTGGGCCTCGACCGACTTGTCCAGCGCCGACACCGCCTCGTCCAGGATCAGGATCTCGGGCTCCAGCGCCAGCGCGCGGGCGATGTTGACCCGCTGGCGCTGGCCGCCCGACAGCTCGTGCGGATAGCGCCGCGCGAACAGCATCGGATCGAGCCCGACCCGCGCCAGCAGATCGGCCGCCTTGGCGCGGGCGGCGTCCTCGCTTGCGCCCTGGACGCGCGGGCCGAAGGCGATGGTGTCCTCGACCGTCAGCCGCGGATTGAGCGAGGCGTAGGAATCCTGGAACACCATCTGCACCCGGCGCCTGAGCGCGCGCAAGGACAGCTCGCGCCCGACCTCGGCGCCGCCCAGCGCGATGCGGCCGGCATCGGGCTCCAACAGCCGCATCGTCAGCCGCGCCGTGGTCGACTTGCCGCAGCCGGATTCGCCGACGATGCCCAGCGTCTCGCCCTTGGCCAGCTCGAAGGACAGCGCATCGACCGCGTGCACCGTCGCCACCCGGCGATGGAACAGCCCGCCCAGCACCGGGAAGTGCTTGGTCAGCTCGGCGACCGAGAGCAGCGGCTCAGCGCCGGACATCCATCGCGCTCCGCAAGCCGTCGCTCAACAGATTGAAGCAGATCGAGACCGCGAAGATCATCGCCCCCGGCAGCGCCGCCACCCAAGGATTGACGTAGATCGCGGTGCGCAGGGTGTTGAGCATCAGCCCCCATTCCGGCTCGGGCGGCTTGGTGCCCAAGCCCAGGAACGACAGCCCCGAGGCCAGGATCATCGACACGCTGATCAGCGAGGTGGCGTAGACGAAGATCGGCCCCAGCACGTTGCCGAGGATGTGCACCCGCATGACGGTCAGGGCGCCGGCGCCCGAGGCGCGCGCGGCGTCGACGAAGTCGAGATTGCGCACGCCGGTGGTGACGCTTTCGGCGACGCGGGTGATCGGTGGCACGAACACCACCGTCAGCGACACCAGGCTGTTGACGATGCCCGCGCCCAGCGCGCCCGAGATCGCGATCGCCAGCAGCACCGAGGGAAAGGCGAAGAACACGTCGATGGTGCGCATGATCGCCATGTTGACCCGGCCGCCGACATAGCCCGCCAGGATGCCGAGCAGCGAGCCGATGACGAAGGCGTTGATCACCGGCAGGATGCCGATCAGCAGCGACAGCCGGCCGCCGTGGATCAGGCGCGAAAGCATGTCGCGGCCAAGCTCGTCGGTGCCGAGCGGATAGCCCTCGGTGCCGATCGGCCGCAGCCGGCGGATCATGCTGCCGCGATAGGGATCGGCCAGGCCGAGATAGGGCGCGAAGACCGCCGCCAGCAGGATCAGCGCCAGCACGCCCAGGCAGGCCATGCTGACCGGATCGCGCGTCAGCCGGCGGCCGACATTGGCCCAATAGCCGCGCGCGGCCGGGGCCGCGACCGGGGTCAGGGCGGCGGCGGGCGCGCTCACCGCTCAGCCCCGCTTGATGCGCGGATCGAGCGCGGTCTGCACCACGTCGACCGCCAGGTTGAGCCCGACGAAGAACAGCGCCAGCACCAGGATGGTGCCTTGCAGCAGCGGCAGATCGCGCTGGAAGATGGCGGCGTTGAGCAGGAAGCCGGTGCCCGGCCAGGAGAACACGGTCTCGATCAGGATCGAGCCGCCCAGCAGATAGCCCAGCTGCACCCCCATCACCGCCAGCGCGGTGGGGGCGGCGTTCTTGACCACGTGCAGGAAGACGCCGCCGTCGGTCAGCCCCTTGGCGCGCAGCGCGTCGACGAATTCCTGGCTGAGGATGTCGCCGACCAGCGCACGGATGGTGCGGGTGACGATGCCCATCGGGATCACCGACATCGTCACCGCCGGCAGGATCAGATGCCGGATATGGGCCCAGTCCCAGGCCCAATCGGTCGAGCCGCCGGGGCCGGCGCCGACCGCCGGCAGCACCCCCAGCCAGACCGAAAACACGATCACCAGCACCATGCCCAGCCAGTAATGCGGCAGGCTGACGCCGGCGATGGCCAGCGTGGTGGCCGCCTTGTCGATCCAGGAATCGCGGAAATAGCCGGCGACGAAACCGAACAGCGCGCCCAGCACGAAGCCCAGCAGCGTCGCCGCCACCGCCAGGATGAAGGTGTTGCCGACGGCGCGGCCGACCTCGCTGGCGACGGTGCGGCCGGTGGCGATCGAGCTGCCGAGATCGCCCTGCACGGCGCGGCCGATCCAGATGCCGAACTGCACCGGCAGCGGCCGATCGAAGCCGTAGACCTTGCGCATCTCCTCCTGAAGCTGCTGCGAGGCGTCGGGCGGCAGCACCGAAATCAGCGGATCGCCCGGCGCGATGTGGACCAAGAGAAAGCACACCAGGCTGACCGCCAGCGCCACCGGCAGGACGTAAAGCAGACGCCTCAGGATGTAGAGCAGCATGCGCGCGCCCGGGACCGAAGCAAACGGGGACGCCGCCCGAAAGCGGCGTCCCCGCGCCTCCTAGGCCCGGTTCAGTCGATGGTCATGGGCGAGAAGTCCACGAACCAGCTCTTGGGCTGGACGTGGCCCTTGATGCGCGGCGACATCGCCCGCGGACCGACGTCGTGCGCCACCCACAGGAAAGCGGCGTCGTTGACCGAGCGCGCATGCAGCCGCGCCAGCGCCGCGTCCCGCGCCGCCGCATCGAAGGTGGTGCGCGCCTCCTGCACCATGCGGTCGTAATCCGGCTCGTTGATGAAGCCCCAGTTGTTCGACACCGGCGGCGCCATCTTGGAATCGAGGAACCGGATCATGGCGAAGAACGGGTCCATCGCCGCGTAGGTGACGTTGATGGCGTGCGAACCGCGCGCGCTTTCGTCCTTGGCCCCCTTGCGCCAGTTGGTGAACAGCGTGTTCCACTCGATGACGTCGAGTTCGACCTTGAAGAAGCACTCGGCCAGGTTCTGCTGCATGAACTCGTTCATCGGCAGCGGCTGCATCTGGCCCGAGCCCGAGGCCGAGGTCTGGGTCTTGACCGTCAGCGGCTTCTGGCGGGAGAAGCCGGCCTCGGCCATCAGCTTGCGCGCCTGCTCGGGGTCGTACTTGATGTCGAAGCTGGGATTGCCCCACCAGGGATGGCCGGGCGGCACGGTGCCCTTGGCCTCGACCATCAGGCCGTTGAGCAGCTGCTTCATCTCGCCGCGGTTGACGCAGAGATTGGCCGCCTTGCGCACCCGCACGTCGTTCCAGGGCGAGCCTTCGACGCGGCTGAACTGCCACGGCCAGACATGGGGCTGGGCGTTGGCGTGGACGGTCATGCCGCGGGCCTTGAGCTGGGGCACGGCGTCGGGCGCCGGGGCCTCGATCCAGTCGACCTGGCCCGACAGCAGCGCCGCGGTGCGGGCATTGGCCTCGGGCATCGGCAGCATCACCATGCGGTCGACCTTGGGCACGCGGTCCTTGTTCCAATAGTCGGGGTTCTTGACCACTTCCAGGCGCTCGCGCGGCACGAACCGCGCCATCTTCCACGGCCCGGTACCCGAGGCGTCGCGGGCGAAGGCCTCCCAGGCCTGCTTGGCGCGCTCCTTGGGATCGCCGACCGCAGCCGGCACCGCCGCCAGCAGCTTGTTCCACTGCGCCGGGCTGGCGATGAACAGGTTGGTCAGGTTGATCGGCAGGAAGCTGTCGGGCTGGCTGGTGGTCAGCTCGACCGTCAGCGCGTCGATCTTGCGCGCGCCGCGCAAGGTCGGCATGCGCGAGGCGGTGACGCCGACCTGGCTGGCGTCGAAATGCGCCGCCGCCTGGTCCAGCACCTTCTGCACGTTCCACACCACGGCATCGGCGTCGAAGGCGCTGCCGTCGTGGAACTTGACCCCCGCGCGCAGCTTGAAGGTCCACTTGGTCTTGTCGTCGGCGGCGACCGACCATTCGGTCGCCAGGCCCGGGATCACCACCGAGGGCTTGTCGGCCGAGGACAGATCCCACAGCGTCAGCCCGTCGTACATCGTCAGGCCGGTGAAGCGGTTGCCTTCGAAGCCCTGGTCGGGCTGGCCCAGCGTGCGCGGGATGTCGGCCGCGGTCATGCCGATGCGCACCACCTTCTGGGCCAAAGCCGGGCCGGCCAGCAGCGCCATGGCGGCGGCGGTGGCAAGCAGAATCTTCCTGGTCATGGATCCCCCTTCGATCGCGAAATGCGGTCGCGCGCGGATATCGGGGCGCGGCCGGGTCGCGCCCATGCGGCGCGCGGCGGGATTGTGCAACACCCCGCCCCGCGCTGTCGAATCCGAAGCGGTTTCGCGCGACGAAAGATTGGCAAGCGCGGGCCGGCGTGGAACAGTCGGGCGATGCGGCTGTTGCTGATCAATCCCAACACCACCCCGGCCATCACCCAGCGCATGGCCGAACTGGCGCGCGGGCTGGCGGGGCCGGACGATGCGGTCGCGGCCGTCACCGGCCGCTTCGGCGCGCGCTACATTTCGGATCGCATCGCCTATGCCATCGCCGGCCATGCCGCGCTGGATGCCTATGCCGCCTACGCCGCCCAAGGCGCGCCGCATGACGTGGTGGCCTTGGCCTGTTTCGGCGATCCGGGATTGCTGGCGCTGCGGGCGTTGGCGCCGGTGCCGGCGATCGGCATGGCCGAGGCGTCGATGCAGGAAGCGGCGACCGGCGGGCGGCGATTCGGGATCGTCACCGGCGGGCGGTTGTGGGTGCCGATGCTGGAGGAATTCGCCGCCGGCTTGGGTCTTGCCGCGCAGCTTGCCAAGGTGGCGGCGGTCGAGCGCACCGGCGGCGCCATCGCCCAGGACCCCGATGCCGCCTTGGCCGAATTGGCGGCGGCTTGCGGCGAATGCGTCGGTCACGGCGCCGCCGTCGTCATCCTGGGCGGCGCCGGGCTGGCCGGGCTGGCGCCGCGGATTCGGGACCGCGTGCAGGTGCCGCTGATCGACAGTCTCGAGGCGCTGATCCGCGGCGCGCGACGCCTTGTCGGGCAGGCTCCGCCGCCGGCCGCGCGCGTGCCCGCCGACAGCACCGGCCTTTCGCCCGAACTGGCCGCGCTGCTGAAAGCGCTGCCTTCCGGCCCTTGAAACCCGGCTGCGCGTTCCCCATATGTTGCGCAAGCCTTATGGCCTGTCGGCGGTCCTCGGGAGCGTCGGCGCTGATGGAAACGTAAAAGAAGTGCCGCAACCCGGGTGTTTGGCCGGGAAGGGGGCGGTTTCGGTCCGAAAATCGGCCCTGCATCCCGACATAGCCTGATTTCCATTACGGAACAAAGACTTGAGCGATTTGGATTGGCTCGAATGCGCCGATTTGCGCGCATTTGCGGCTCGGTTCCGCGCATTTGCGCGCCGAACCGGCCCCGCTGCGCGCCCAGCCGGCCCGGCTCCGCCGCTTTGCGCGCCTTAATCCAGGGCATGATCGATCTGCCTTGAACCATGGGGTTCAAGACCGAGCGCGGATCATGCCCTCGCATCCCCGAATGGCGTCAAGTCGGACACCGCGCCGGAATCCGGTCAGATGGTCCCTGGCATGGGCTTCGGATCGAGATCCAGCCGGGCGACGATACCTTGCAGCTCGGGCTTGGCCGGCGGGTAGAGCGCCATCACCAGAGGATCGTGGCCGGGAACGACGTGATCGGGCGAAGCCGCCAGGCGCTCGATCTTGCGATAGGCCTGGATCATGTCGTCCAGCCGGTAGGCGATGGTGAACAGCCGGTTCCGGCGGATGTGCTCGTAGTAGTGGCTGGCGTCGGAGGCCAGCACCATCCAGCCGCGGCGGGTGTGGACCCGCACCACTTGCAGGCCGGCGGTGTGCCCGCCCATGTGATGGACCGAGACGCCGGGCGCCAGTTCGGCATCGCCGTCATGGAACTCGACCCGGCCCCCGAAATTGAGCCGCACCATGCCGGCGACATCCTCGGCCTCGAAACCGCCGGCGAAGACCGGATAGCGCATGTGCCGGCCGGTGGCGTAGCTCATCTCGCGATCCTGGAGATGGAATCGCGCCTTGGGGAATTTGTCGGCGTTGCCGACATGGTCGTAATGCAGATGGGTCAGGATCACGTCGGAGACGCTGGCCGCGTCCATCCCGATCAGGCTCAGGCTCTCGGCCGGGCAGCGCAGGAACTGGCGCTGGCGCTTTTGGCCCATCGCTGCCGAGAAGCCGAGATCGACCACGAACTGGCGTTCGGCGCCGACCATCGCCCAGACGAAATAGTCCATCGCCATCGGCCCGTCATGGGCGTCGCCGCCGATGAAGTGCTCGGCCCGCCGCGCCTCGCGCGTGGCATAGCGGATGGCGTAGATCCGATATTCCGGCAGCGCTGCCATGGTCCCTCCCCGGTCCGGCCCGGTCTCCACACTAAGTTGCCCACCCGGAAAAATCGATGTGCTAGCTTGCCCGCCGCCGTCCGACCGCCGGCCCGCTGGGCCCGCGAGGCGGCGAAGTTCCAAGGGGGGGACGATGTCGAAAATGGCGAAACTCGCCGCGGCTGCGGCGATCGCGTTGGGGGCGTTGGGCGTGCTGGGCGAGGCCCAGGCGCAGGGCGCCAAGCCGATCGTGGTCGGCAGCACGCTGGCGCTGACCGGGCCGCTGTCGGCCACCGGCCTGGTGCACAAGCTGGTCGGCGAGATCTACGTCGATGACCTCAACCGCCGCGGCGGGCTGTTGGGCCGCAAGGTCGAGTGGAAACTGATGGACGACCAGTCCAAGCCCGACCTGGCGCGCACGCTCTACGAGCAGCTTTTGACCGCCGACAAGGTCGACCTGCTGATGGGGCCCTACGCCACCGGCGCCATCCTGTCGGCGATCGGCGTCGCCCAGCGCTACAACAAGCTGCTGATCTCGCACACCATGGGCATTCCCTCGCTGGCCAAGTACGACATGCACTTCCCGGCCTGGTCGCTGGGCCCCAATCCGCAGGCCACCGTGCCGACGACGGTGTTCGACGCCGTCGCCCAGGCGCCCAAGCCGCCCAAGACGGTGGCGATCGTCACCAGCAAGTTCCCCTCGGTGCATTTCCTGTCGCTGGGAGCGCGCGAGGTGTTCAAGCAGAAGGGCCTGACCGAGGTGCTGTTCCTGGAGTGGGAATTCGGCAACCGCGACTTCGGGCCGATCGCCGCCCGCGTCAAGGACGCCAAGCCCGACATGGTGTGGTCGGGCGACATCGGCCTCGAGGGCAACATGCTGCTGGAGGCGATGAAGAAGATCGACTACGTGCCGCCGCTGCACGTCCACACCTACCCGGCGCCGGGGCCGATGGCGGCCGCGCCCGAGACCGACAAAGCGCTGTCGCTGACCATCTTCGAGGAACACGCGCCCTTCACCGCCAACCCGGTGGCGGCGCAGTTCGTCAAGACCTTCAAGGAGCGCGCGACCGCCGCCGGCCTGCCCTACACCGCGGTCGAGACCCAGGCCGCGGCCTCGTTCACCGCCTGGCGGATTTTCGAGGCGTCGGTGGTGGCGACCAAGAGCCTGGACGACCGCAAGATGGCGGACTGGCTGAAGACCGCGCAGGTGCCGACCATCCAGGGCACGCTGCGCTTCGATCGCGGCAATAATTTCGGCGACGACCTGATGCGCATCAAGCAGGTCCAGAACAAGGCCTGGGTCACGGTCTGGCCGAAGCAATGGGCCGCGCCGGGGGCGACCATCAAGATGCCCTGATCCGGGGATGACCTTCCCAAGCCTGGGCCTGCTCTCGCAGTCCGTCCTGTCGGGGCTGTTCCTCGGCGGGATGTACGGCCTGATCGGGCTCGGCTTGGGACTGTCCTGGGGATTGCTGGGCCAGATCAACCTGACCCATTTCGGTTTCGTCTTCCTCTCGGCCTATCTCTGCTACCACCTGACCATGGTGTGGGGCGTCGATCCGCTGCTGACGCTTGGGCTGCTGGTGCCGGCGTTCTTCGCCGTGGGCGTGGTCATGCAATGGGCGCTGGCGCGCTTCCGGGTCAGCACCTTCAATTCGCTCTTGGTGACTTTCGGCCTGACGGTGATGATCGAGGCCCTGATCCAGAAGATCTGGACGGCCGATTTCCGCAAGCTGCAGACCGGCTACGGCGAGGAGAAGTTCTCCTTCCTCGGGCTCTACGCGCCGCTGCCCGAACTGCTGACGCTGACCGTGTCGGCAGCGGCGGCGGGCGGGATCTGGCTGTTGATGCGCTACACCGATCTCGGCAAGGCGATGCGCGCCATGGCCGAGGACGCGCCGATCGCCGCCGCCTTCGGCGTCAACGCCCGCGCGCTGGCGCTGCTGTTGTCGGGCAGCTGCGTCGCCCTGGCGGCGATCGCCGGCGTGTTCTTCGCCCTCAGCTTCACCCTCACGCCGACGCAGATCTTCTCCTGGGTGGGGGTGGTGTTCGCGGCCGTGATGATGGGCGGGCTGGGCAATCCGCTGGGGCCGCTGCTGGCCGGCCTGGTAATCGGCGTCAGCGAGGCGCTGGCGATGGCGGTGTTTTCGCCGTCCTGGGCGCCGATCGTCTCGTTCTCGCTGCTGATCGTGTTGCTGCTGTTCCGTCCGGCGCATCGTTGAGGGCATGAAGCCGCGGATCGCGATCTCGATCTTGGCGGTGGGAGCGGGCCTGGCGACGGTGCCCTGGCTCGGCCTGCCGGCGTTCTACGAGTCCTTCCTTTATCTGCTGTGCCATTGGATCGTGCTGGCGATCTCGTGGAACATCCTCTCGGGCTACACTGGTTACTTTTCGTTCGGCCACGGCGCCTTCTTCGGCGCCGGCCTATACGCCACCGCCTTCCTGGCCGGCAAGCAGGACTGGCCGTTCCTGGCGACGCTGCCGGCGGCGGCGCTGGCGGCGGCGCTGTTGGGCACGGCGCTGGGCGCGGTGGTGTTCCGGGTCGCCAGCGTGCGCGGCGAGCTGTTCGCGCTGTTGACGCTGGCGGTGACCTTCGTGCTGGCGACTATCATCCTCAACACCCCGATCGATGGCGGTCCCGGGGTCTACCTGATCGGCGTGCAGCTGCCGCGGCTGGGCCCCAGCGCCAACGCCAGCATCTATCTGATGGGCCTCGCGGCCGCGGTCGCGGCGGTGCTGCTGGCCTATCTGATCCATGCCGCCAAGCTGGGCGCGGGTCTGTTCGCGATCCACGACGACGAGGACGTGGCCGAGGTCATGGGCGTGCCCACCTATCGTTTCAAGCTGTGGGCGCTGGCACTGTCCTGTGCCTTGGCCGGAATCGCCGGCGGCATCCATGCCGTGTTCGTGTCCTACGTCACCGTGGCCGAGACCTTCTCGATCGCGGTGCCGCTGGGCGTGGTGCTGATGAGCATTCTCGGCGGCAGCCGTCATTGGTTGGGCCCGGCGGTGGGGGCGATCGCCGTCACCGGCCTGCAATACTTCTTCACCTCGGGTGAGGCGGCGGTGACCGGCCGCGCCCTGTTCGGCCTGGTGCTGGTGCTGGCGATCCTGTTTCTGCCCGGCGGGCTGCTCGGCCTGCTCGAACGATTGCGGCGAAAGACGCCGAGCCCGGTCGCGGCCGACGCCAAGCCCGCCGTCCAGCCGGCTCTCGCGCCAAGCCCGGCGGCGTCCGGCACCCCCCTGTTGCAGGTCGAGGGCCTGTTCAAGTCGTTCATCGGCGTGCGGGCGCTGGAGGACGTCACGCTCGAGGTGCGCAAGGGCGAGATCCTCGGCCTGGTCGGACCCAACGGCTCGGGCAAATCCACTTTCATCAACGTCGTCAGCGGGCATTATCGCGCCGATGCCGGGCGCATCCGCTTCGAGGGCCGCGACCTGGCCGGAGCCGACGGCCATCGTTTCGCCCGCGCCGGCATCGCCCGCACCTATCAGATCCCCCGCCCCTTCGCGCAGATGAGCGTGATCGAGAACGTGGCGCTGGCGCGCATGTTCGGCGGCGTCGGCTGTTCGCGCGCCGAGGCCCTGGCCGAAGCGGCCGAGTTCGTCGCCTTCGCCGGCCTCGGCCCGCACGCCCAGGCGCGGCCCGACGCCCTCAACCTGCATCAGCGCAAGTTCCTGGAACTGGCGCGCGCGCTGGCGGCGCGGCCCAAGCTGTTGATGCTGGACGAGGTGCTGTCGGGCCTGACCCCGGCCGAGATCGACGAGGCCATCGCCATGATCCGCCGCATCCGCGATCGCGGCACCACCATCGTCTTCGTCGAGCACATCATGCGCGCGGTGGTGGCGCTGGTCGATCGGGTGGTGGTGCTGAACCACGGCGCGCTGATCGCCGAGGGCAGCGCCGCCGAGGTCATGCGGGAACCGGCGGTACGCGCGGCCTATCTGGGAACGACCCATGCTTGAGGTGCGCGGCCTGCGGGTCAGCTACGGCGCGGCGCCGGCACTGTCGGATCTCGACCTCGATGTCGGCGCCGGCGAGCTGGTGGGCGTGGTCGGGCCCAACGGCGCCGGCAAGACCACGCTGATCAACACCTTGGCCGGGCTGATCGCGCCCGCAAGCGGCCGTATCGGCCTGAACGGGACCGATCTCGCCCGGTTGCCGAGCCATGCCTTCTGCGCCGCAGGCGTGGCGATCGTGCCCGAAAGCCGGCGCCTGTTCAGCGCCATGACCGTGCGGGAGAATCTCGAACTCGGCAGCTACCTGCCGCGCGCCAAGGCCGAGCGCGCGCGCTCGCTGGAATCCGTGATCGCGCTGTTTCCGGCGCTGGCCAGCCGGCTAGGCACGCGCGCCGGTTCGTTGTCGGGCGGCCAGCAGCAGATGGTGGCGATCGGGCGGGCGCTGATGGCGCGGCCGAGCCTGTTGCTGCTGGACGAGCCCTCGCTCGGCTTGGCGCCGGCGGTTGTGGAAACCATGTTCGCCGCCGTCCGTCGTATCAATGCCGCCGGGGTCGCCATCCTGCTGGTCGAACAAAATATCGGCATGGCGATGGAACTGGCCAGCCGAGCCTATGTGCTGGAGGAAGGTCGGGTCGTCCTCCAGGGCCAAGCCGCGGAATTGATGGGCCGGCCCGAAATCCGCAAGGCCTATTTGGGCCTCGAATAGCGGCATCCCAAGGTTGAATTTCGGG
Source organism: Alphaproteobacteria bacterium (assembly GCA_016869515.1). Taxonomy (GTDB): domain Bacteria; phylum Pseudomonadota; class Alphaproteobacteria; order VGDZ01; family VGDZ01; genus VGDZ01. The sequence goes on from VGDZ01000086.1 coordinate 13,109, forward strand.
CTGGTAAAGACCTAGCCGCATTACGCAATAACCGCTATGTTTAACAGTCCTCTCAGGGAGAATCCCGAGTGGCGGTATTGCGGCCTACCCAAGGTGAAGCTGGGGCGACCAGCCCGACGACGGTGTTGCAGGCACCGGCGGCGGAAGGCGTTGTCGTCGTTCCCGGCAAGACTTTCATTCTGGGCGCCGATTACCAACGACAAGGGGCGGATCTGGTCCTGACCGGCGGCGACGGCGCGGTCGTGGTCGTGCGCGACTTCTTTGCCGGCGATACTCCGCCCGATCTGGTGTCCGAAGCCGGACAATTGGTCCGCGGCGAGCTGGCGACGCTGCTGGCGGGGCCGCAGGCGCCCGGCCAGTACGCCCAGATCGGAGGCAGCCAAGCGGCCGCGGCCATCGGCAAGGTCGAAAAGATGTCGGGGACGGTCAACGTCACCCACACCAACGGCTCCAAGAGCCAATTGAAGGCCGGCGATCCGGTCTACCAGGGCGACGTGATCGAGACCGGCAAGGGCGGATCGATCGGCATCCTGTTCACCGACAAGACCACGCTCAGCCTGGGCGAGGGCGCGCGCATGGCGCTCGATTCGATGGTGTTCGATCCCAATGCCGGGCGGGGATCGTTGGGGATTTCGGTGCTGCAGGGCGCCTTCCTCTTGGTCTCGGGCGAAATCGCCAAGGTCAACCCCGAGGGCATGTCGATCAAGACCCCGGTCGCCACCATCGGCATTCGCGGCACCTCGACCGCCTTCGTCGTCGGCCCCGAAGGAACGTCTTCCAGCTATGCCCTGGCACGCGACCCCTCGGGCAATGTCGGCCAGATCGTCATCAGCAACGGTTCGGGCACCACCACGCTGAGCGGCGAAAACCAGGCGGCGACGGTCTCCAGCTTCTACGTCGCGCCGTCCAATCCGGTGACGCTGTCGCGGATGGAAATCGTCTCGCAGATGTCGACCGCGCTGACCGCGCTGCCGGCCCAGCCCGCGCTGTTCACCGCCACCGGCGGCACGCCGCCCTCGCAGGCCGTGACGCCGCCCTCGCCCACCGGCGGGCCGGCGCAGCCGGGAGCT
>VGDZ01000087.1 GCA_016869515.1 Alphaproteobacteria bacterium
GATATCGGCCGCCGGCACCGGCAACGTTCGGTCTGATCCAGTCACTCGAACCGGTCGTCGCGATGCAGTAATCTCTCACTCGGCTTGGTTCAAAAACTCGGTCAGGTCAATAAAGATGTCAAGGCGCAAGACGGATATGTGTCCGACGAAGGGCGGGTGCAGCCGACAATGAAACAAAAAGTTCGCTACATTTTGATCTCTAGGAATCGAAATAAAACTCAAAGAAAGTCAGCTGAAAAAGCGGTGGAGCTTATCGAAGAACTTTCCGGTGAAGTAATGCGGGCAGTCTATGACCGAGCATCTCTAGCTACGCATATTCAGCAGAGCAGGGGCGAAGTTCAACGGATCAAGCGCTACGTAGACACAGTGCTTTTCGATCTCCTTGAGGTCCAACCGCTAGACGGATCTGCTTCGTAACCTCTGTTTGTGACCTGTACAGGAATAGCATGTGCAAGAACGGCAATCGGCTGAAAGTTGCCGACTCAACGAGCAGACGGGGCGCGGAGTGTTTCGGTAAGCACAGCGCTCCGCCGCAAGCCGAATACTGGGCCGGCGTCGCATATCTGGGAGAACTGGGCGACACGCGTTCGCTGTAGAGGGCTTGCCGGGCCCCGATGATCCGCCAATTCAAAACCCCGAGCGGTGGGGAGTGACCGCAACTAGGCCAAGTCTACAAGGTCGAGCAGTTTGGGTTCAGGACCCTGTGCGGTGGGGAAGGCGGCCCAGGACATCCCCCTTGAAAAATTCACCTCACACCCCAAATATGTTCACTCTATGGCCATATATATGAGGACCTCAACCAAGGCCGCCCCCATGCCCCAAAGACCCCTTTTCCCAATCCACCTTGACCGTAGCCGGTCAACGCGCCCTCAGGGCATGATGGTGTTACCCTCCGCCCCGTCTTCAAGCTCGGGCCGGAGGCAGAAGTTAACGGCGATTTTCGACTCTTGCACCCGACATACCTCGATTGCTCAATACTTTCAAAGACATGGGCAGTTACAAATTGGCCATTTGCGCGTATTTGCGCGCATTTGCGGCTCGACTCCGCGCCGTTCCGGCGCTGGTTGGCCTCGTTCCGCGCCTGGCTGGACTCGTTCCGCCGCTTTGCGCGTGCCCACGCCTGCGTCCATGACCGCACTCGTACCCGCACCCGCACCGGCACCCGCAACCCCGCCCGCACCCGGCTTCAATCCGCCGCCGCTTTGCATTATCGTCCGCGGGCGCGGATTGGCGCGAACCGAAACGCCTTCGCCCAAAGCTGAACCGGACCCGACCCTTACCAGACCTGATCCGATCGGAACCCCATCGCCATGACCAGCCCCAAGGACCTGCACCACTACATCGGCGGCAAGACCGTCGCCGGCCGCTCCGGCCGCTTCGGCGACATCTTCAACCCGACCTCGGGCGAGCGCGCGGCGCGCGTCGCCCTGGCCTCGGCCGAGGAAATGCGCGCGGCCGTGGCCGATTGCGCCCGCGCCTTCCCCGGCTGGGCTGCGACCTCGCCCCAGAACCGCGCCCGCGTCATGTTCAAGTTCAAGGCCCTGGTCGAGGCCAACATGGACCCGCTCGCGCTGATGATCGCGAACGAGCACGGCAAGACCGTGCCCGACGCCAAGGGCTCGATCATGCGCGGCCTGGAAGTGGTCGAGTTCGCCTGCGGCATCCCGCATCTGCTCAAGGGCGAGTTCTCCGACACCGTCGCCAGCGGCATCGATCTCTATTCCATGCGCCAGCCGCTGGGCGTGGTCGCCGGCATCACCCCCTTCAACTTCCCGGCGATGGTGCCGATGTGGATGTTCGCCGTCGCCATCGCCTGCGGCAACGCCTTCCTGCTCAAGCCCTCGGAGAAGGACCCGTCCTGCCCCTTGCGGCTGGGCGAACTGATGGTCGAGGCCGGCGCGCCGCCCGGCATCCTCAACGTCGTCAACGGCGACAAGGCGGCGGTCGACGCCATCCTGGCCGATCCGGCGGTGCAGGCGGTCAGCTTCGTCGGCTCGACCCCGATCGCCAAATACGTCTATGCCGCCGGCGCCGCCGCCGGCAAGCGCGTCCAGGCCATGGGCGGCGCCAAGAACCACATGATCGTCATGCCCGACGCCGACATGGAACAGGCGGTCGACGCCCTGATCGGCGCCGGCTACGGCTCGGCCGGCGAGCGCTGCATGGCGGTGTCGGTGGCGGTGCCGGTGGGCGAGAAGACCGCCGACCGGCTGGTCGAGATGCTGGCGCCGCGGGTGCGCGCGCTCAAGATCGGGCCCTCGACCGCGGCCGATTCCGAGATGGGACCGCTGGTCACCGCCGAGCACCTGGCCAAGGTCAAGGGCTATGTCGATCTCGGCGTCAAGGAAGGCGCCAGCCTGGCGGTCGACGGCCGCGGCCTCAAGCTGCAAGGCTACGAAAAGGGCTTCTTCATGGGCGGCTGCCTGTTCGACCGGGTGCGGCCCGAAATGCGCATCTACCAGGAGGAGATCTTCGGCCCGGTGCTGTCGGTGGTGCGGGCGCGCGACTTCGAGGAGGCGGCGCGGCTGCCGACCGAACACCCCTTCGGCAACGGCGTCGCCATCTTCACCCGCGACGGCGACGCCGCGCGCGAGTTCGCGCAGAAGGTCCAGGTCGGCATGGTCGGCGTCAACGTGCCGATCCCGGTGCCGCTGGCCTTCCACACCTTCGGCGGCTGGAAAAGCTCGGCCTTCGGCGACACCAACCAGCACGGGCCCGAGGGCGTGCGCTTCTACACCAAGATCAAGACCGTGACCGCGCGTTGGCCGACCGGCATCCGCAAGGGCGCCGAGTTCGTCATCCCGACGCTCAGGTAGGCCGGCCATGGTCGAGGCATCGGGTCCGGCGGCCGAATACCGCCGCCGGCTCGACGCCGGCGCGCTGCGTCCCGATCCGGCGCAGGCGGCGGCGGTCGAGCGGCTGGACGAGCTGCACCGGCAGCTCGGGCGGCTGGGCGCGGGCTCGGCCGCAAGTGGGCTGCTCGGCCGGCTCGGCCTGGTCAAGGACCAGCCGCTGCCCAAGGGGCTCTACTTCCACGGCGGCGTCGGCCGCGGCAAGTCGGTGCTGATGGACCTGTTCTTCGCCGGCGCGCCGATCGCCAACAAGCGCCGGGTCCATTTCCACGCCTTCATGCAGGAAGTCCATCGCCGGGTGTTCGAGTGGCGCCACGCCCCCCAGGACGCGCGCGAGACCGACGATCCGCTCAAGCCGCTGGCGCTGCGGCTGGTGGGCGAGGCGCGGCTACTCTGCTTCGACGAACTCGACGTCACCGACATCACCGATGCCATGATCCTCGGCCGGCTGTTCCGCAAGATGTGGGAAAAGGGCGTGGTGGTGGTGTCGACTTCCAACCGCCGGCCCGACGAGCTCTACAAGGGCGGGCTCAATCGCGAGCTGTTCCTGCCCTTCATCGACCTGCTGCGGAGCAACATGGAGGTGGTCGAGATCGACGGCGGCTCGGATTATCGGCTGCGGCGCGGCCGCGGCATGCAGACGCTGTTCACGCCGCTCGACGATGCCGCGGCTTCGGGCATCGCCGCCACCTTCGCCGAGCTGACCGACGGCGCGCGGATCGAGGCGCATGCGCTCGAGGTGATGGGACGCCAGCTCGAGGTGCCCGAGGCCGCCAACGGCGTCGCCCGCTTCGATTTCGACCGGCTCTGCCGGCGGGCGCTGGGGGCGGGCGACTATCTCGCCATCGCCAAGGCCTATCGCGCGCTGGTGCTGGAGGGAGTGCCGGTGCTGACCGCCGAGATGCGCAACGAGGCGCGGCGGCTGGTGCTGCTGATCGACGCGCTTTACGAGCGCCGCGCCAAGCTGGTGATGTCGGCGGCGGCGGCGATCGAGGCGCTCTACGCCGAGGGCGATCATGCCTTCGAGTTCCGCCGCGCCGCCTCGCGGCTGGCCGAGATGCAGTCGGCCGACTACCTGGCGCTGCCCCACCTGCCCGACTGAAGGAGGTCTATCGCACCAGGAACAGCGCGATCGCGGGAAAGGCCGAGACCGCCGCCAAGCCTAGCAGCATCAGCAGGATGAAGGGCACCACCGCGCGGCAGATCAGGAGGAAGTTCTCCTTGAAGGCCGACATGGCGACGATCAGGTTGATGCCGACCGGCGGCGTCAGGAACCCGATCTCGAGATTGACCACCATGACGATGCCGAAATGGACCGGATCGAAACCATAGGCCCGCGCCAGCGGCAGGAGGAGCGGCGCGGTGATCAAGAGCGCCGAGGACACGTCCATCAGGCAGCCGAGGATGAGGAGGAACAGGTTGACGCCGAGCAGGAAGGCCCAGGGGTTCTGGATCAGCGCCGTCATCCAATCGATCAGCAGGTTGGGCACGCGCTCGGCGGCCAAGAGCAGGTTGAGGCTGAAGGCGATCGCCAGCACCGGGAACAGCGTGCCCAGCGTCTTGACGGTCTCGATCGCGATGTGGCCGAAATCGGTCAGCCTGAGTTCGCGGTGCACGAACACCTCGATCAGCAAGGCATAGACCAATGCGACCGCGGCGGACTCGGTGGCGGTGAAATAGCCCGAATAGACCCCGCCCAAGAGGATCGCCGGCATCAATGCCGCCCAGATGCCCTGGCGCAAGGCTCGGCGCAGCTCGGCCGGATCGAAACGCTCGGCCGGCTTGTCGCGATTGGCCCACCACGAATAGAAGGCCAGCAAGGCGGTCAGCAGCAGGCCGGGACCGATGCCGGCGACGAACAGGTCGGTGACCGAGGTCTCGGTGACGATGCCGTAGATGATCATCGGGATCGAGGGCGGGATGATGATGCCCAGCGTCCCGCCCGAGCACACCACGCCGAGCGCGAACTTGCGGCCGTAGCCGTGCTTGAGCAGCGCCGGATACATGATCGAGCCCACCGCCAGCATGGTCACCGGCGAGGAGCCGGAGATGGCGGCGAAGCTGGCGCAGGACAGGACCGTCGCCACCGCCAGTCCGCCCGCCACCGGCCGCGACAGCGCGACCAGTATGGCGATCAGGCGCTGGGCGATGGCGCCGCGGGTCATCACCGACCCGGCGAGGATGAACAGCGGAATCGCCAGCAGCACCTCCTTGTCGGCGCCGTTCCACATGTCCTCGATCATGTATTCGAGCCGGCCCTGGCCCCATACCAAATGGACATAGGCGCCGACGCCGAACAGGATGACGATCAGGCTCTGGCGCAGGAACAGAAGCGCCAACACCAACCCGACCAGGAGGAGCGCGGCCATCGCGTCCGCTTATTCCTGGGCGATCGCCGGCACCGGCCGGTGCGCGGGATAGAGCGCGAAGATCGCGTGGCGCAATGCGCTCAATCCGAAGGCCAAGGGAATCACGCCCTGCACCGGCCAGACCCGCCAATCGAGCACGGGAGCCTTGCTGTCGAGAGAATAGCTTTCGTGGAAAAAGACGAAGGCGAAACAGGCCATGCTCGACAGCGCCGCCGCGGTCACCAGATCGGCCACCCGGTTCATGACCGCGTCCCACCGCGCCGGAATCCAGTGATCGGCGAACCGGGGCCGGAGATGCGTGCCCTGTGCGGTCGCCAGGCCGAAGCCGCAATAGCCGGCGACGATGGTGGCGTAGACCGCCAAGCGCTGAGCGCCCCAAATGCTTTTTCCGAACAGCTCGCGCGCCAGCACGTCGCCGAAAATGATGCCGGCGACGACGATGTAGGCCAGGATGGCGACGGTCGACTCGAATCGCGCCAAGCCGGCGAGCAACGCACCCGCGGCGCGCTCGCCCGGTGCCGCCCGAGCGGTCAAATCAACTGACCGGGCAGGCGGCCTTGCCGCGCTGGATGCGCTCGAAGATCTGCTGCGCCTCGCCGCCGATCTCGCGCACCAGGTCGGGATGGGTCGCCGAGGCGCGCTTTTTCCATTCGCCCAGCTGATCGGGCGTCAAGGCGTGGACCTGTCCGCCGCCCTCCTTGTGCTTGCCGAGCAGGAACATCTCCATCCCGCGCACTTCGCGGCGCAACTGTTCGGGCGGCGTGTTGGCGTTCTCGAGCGCCTTCTTCTGCTCGGCCGACAGGCCGTCATAGAGACGCTTGTTGATCACCACCACCGAGGCCAAATTGGTGTGCCTGGTCAGAACGGCGTGCGGCGCCAGCCGGCCGACGCCGCCGGCGACGAAGGTCGTGATCGGCACGTCGACGCCGTCGACCATGCCGGTCTGCAGACTCGAGTTGATCTCGGTCACCGCGAGCGGCACGCCGTTTGCGCCCATCGCCGACCAGAACGCGGCCGAGGCTTTGGAGGGCGCGGTCCGCACCTTGTAGCCCCTGACGTCGTCCGGGGTGATCAGCGGCTTCTTGCCGCCGACGATCACCCACCCCGCCTCGGCCCAGCCGACGAAGTACATGCCCTTCTTCGCGAACATGTCGAAAAACGGCTGCGCCAGATGATTGTCGAGCACGCAGTCGAGCTGTTTTTCGCTGTCCCAGATGTAGGGTGCGGCCAGCAACGCCAACTCCGGCACCACCGTCGCCCCGGCGGTGATCGAGAAACCGCCCATGTCGACCCGTCCGCGCTGCACCTGGCCGATCACCTCGGTCTCGCTGCCCAGCACCGAGTTGAGGTAGGGCACGATGTCGATCTGGCCGTTGGAGTGTTTTTGCACGTTGGCGCGATATTCGTTGATCTGCTTTTCCCACGGTGTGCCGGGCGGCGCCGAAGTGGCGTAGCGGAATTCCTTCTTCTGCGCGAAGGCCGGGCCGGCGGCCAAGACGGCGCCCAACAGCGCCACGGCGGCTAGACGGATCATGGGCTCTCCCCCCCAATATTCGATTGCGATCAAAGCGCAGTCCGCTTCGCCTTACAACTGTTTCGTCGACCGCAGTCCACGGACCAGATCCTCGGCCGTGGCCGCGAAGGGCAAAACCGTCACCGTCTTTCCCAAGGGACGCCAGACCGCGGGGTCGGTCGGGCCGAACAGGGCGAAGGTCGGACAGCAGCGTGCCGCCAAATGGGTCAGGCCGCTGTCATTGCCGACGAAGGCGCGGGCGCCGGCCATGACCGACAACAGGTCACGCAAGGGGCGATCGCGCAGCACTTCGTATCCGGCATAGACCGAAGCCAGGTCGGCATCGGCCGGACCGAGCAAGATCAGCGGCGAGGCGCCGGCCGAGCGGAGACCCTCGGCCAAGGCAGGAAAGCCCGGCCAGCGCTTGGCCCGGCCGCCGGCACCGGGGTGCAGCACGATACGATCGGTTGGTCGCGGCGCGCGGTCGAGGTTGAGGAAAGGGTCTTCGGCCAAAGGCGGAACCTCGGGCTCGACTCCGGCCAAGGCAAGGGCGGCATGGCGATGGGGCGCGCGCGCCTCGCGCGGCGGCGGCGTCAGGGTGGTGACCCGAGATACCCCGGCCGCGCGCAGCGCCCGCTCCACTTGCCCGGCATCGCGCAAGCAGACCACCGCGGCATCGAAGCTGGTTTTCAGTCGCGCCGGACCCGCCCCTCCGAACAGCCATAGCCAGCCCCTGCCGTCGATGTCCCAAACCGGCCATTCCGGCCGCAGGAACTCCCAACTGGCGCGATTGCCGAGAATAGTCGGTCTTGCCCCGCCGGCCAGGAGCCGATGCAACAAGGGCAAGGTCAGGACGGCATCGCCCAGGGCGCCCGGTCGGATCACCAGCGTGCGGCTCACGGCCGGCTCCCTTGCCCGGGCGGGCAAAAGCCGCTACCTGTTGCGGTCCGCATCGCACGTCGGACAAACGAGGACAGGTCCATGGCTCGCAACAAAATCGCCTTGATCGGCGGCGGCAACATCGGCGGCACCTTGGCGCTGCTGGCCGGGCTCAAGGAGCTCGGCGACGTCGCCATGTTCGACGTTGTCGAGGGCCTGCCGCAAGGCAAATCGCTCGACATCGCCCAGGCCGGTCCGGTCGAGGGCTACGACGGCCGTTTCTCCGGTACCCAGGACTATGCCGGCATCGCCGGTTCGGACGTGGTGATCGTCACCGCCGGCGTGCCGCGCAAACCGGGCATGAGCCGCGACGACCTGCTGGGCATCAACGCCAAGATCGTCAAGACCGTGGGCGAAGGCATCAAGAAGCATTGCCCGGGCGCCTTCGTCATCGTCATCACCAACCCGCTCGACGTCATGGTGGGCGTGATGCAGAAAGTCACCGGACTGCCGGCCAATCGCGTGGTCGGCATGGCGGGGGTGCTGGATTCGGCACGTTTCCGCCATTTCCTGGCCGAGGAATTCAAGGTCTCGGTCGAGGACGTCACCGCCTTCGTGCTGGGCGGCCATGGCGACACCATGGTTCCGCTGGTGCGCTATTCGACCGTGGCCGGCATTCCGTTGCCCGACCTGATCAAGATGGGATGGACGACCCAGGAACGGCTGGACAAGATCGTGCAGCGCACCCGCGACGGCGGCGCCGAGATCGTCGGCCTGCTCAAGACCGGCTCGGCGTTCTACGCCCCCGCCAGTTCGGCCATCGCCATGGCCGAAAGCTATCTGCGCGACAAGAAGCGAGTCTTGCCTTGCGCTGCCTTGCTGACCGGCCAATACGGCGTCAAGGACCTGTTCATCGGCGTGCCGGTGGTGATCGGCGCCGGCGGGGTCGAGAAGGTGGTCGAGATCTCGCTCAACGCCGACGAACGCGCCATGTTCGACAAATCGGTCAACGCGGTGAAGGGACTCAACGAGGCCATGGCCAAGGTCGATCCGAGTCTGGCCTAAGGCTTGGGTTGCGCCGGCGGGGCGCCCGCTATACCCTTGCAAATGCGAATTAATTAGCCCCGGTGGCGACATGAACGTACACGAATACCAGGCCAAGGCCCTGTTGGCGAAATACGGCGTCGCCATGCTGCAGGGACGAGTGGCATTCTCGGTCGAGGACGCCACCAACGCCGCCGCGCAGCTGCCGGGGCCGCCTTGGGTGGTCAAGGCCCAGGTCCATGCCGGTGGTCGCGGCAAGGGCGGCGGCATCAAGTTGGCCAAGACCAAGGGCGAAGTGTCGGAACTGGCCAAGCGCATGCTGGGCATGACCCTGGTCACGCCCCAGACCGGCGCCGCCGGCCGGCTGGTGCGAAGGCTCTATGTCGAGCAGGGCTGCGCCATCGCTCGCGAGCTTTATCTCGGCCTGCTGGTCGATCGCGGCTCCTCGCGCATCACCATGATGGCCTCGACCGAGGGCGGTGTCGACATCGAGGAAGTCGCCAAGCATAGCCCCGAAAAGATCCTCAAAGTGGCGATCGACCCCGCCAGCGGCATGATGCCGTTCCACGCCCGCAAGCTGGCCTTCGGCCTCGGGCTCAAGGACCAGCAGGTCGGCAATGCCGTCAAGTTCATGCTGGCGCTCTATCAGGCGGCGTTGGGGTTGGACGCCAGCCTGGTCGAGATCAATCCGCTGGTGGTGACCAAGGAAGGCGCGCTGGTGGCGTTGGACGCCAAGATGAATTTCGACGACAACGCGATGTTCCGCCATCCTGAGGTGGTCGAGTTGCGCGACCCCGACGAGGAGGACCCGACCGAGCGCGAGGCCGCCAAGCACGATCTCAACTACGTCAAGCTGGACGGCACCATCGGCTGCCTGGTCAACGGCGCCGGCCTGGCGATGGCGACCATGGACATCATCAAGCTGCATGGCGGCATGCCGGCCAACTTCCTTGATGTCGGCGGCGGCGCCACCGCCGAGCGCGTCACCCAGGCCTTCAAGCTGATCCTGTCCGACAAGAACGTGAAGGGCATCCTGGTCAACATCTTCGGCGGCATCATGCGCTGCGACGTCATCGCCCAGGGCGTGGTGGCGGCGGCGCGCGAGGTCAAGCTGCACGTGCCGCTGGTGGTCCGGCTGGAAGGCACCAATGTCGATCTCGGCAAGAAGATCCTGGCCGAGTCCGGCCTGCCGATCATCTCGGCCAACGATCTTGGGGACGCCGCCGCCAAGGCGGTCAAGGCCTCGAAGGAGCAGCGCTGATGGCGGTCCTGGTCGACAAGAACACCAAGGTCATCTGCCAGGGCTTCACCGGCAAGCAGGGCACCTTCCATTCCGAGCAGGCGATCGCCTACGGCACGCGCATGGTCGGCGGCATCGCCCCCGGCAAGGGCGGCCAGACCCATCTCAACCTGCCGGTGTTCGACACCGTGGCCGAGGCCGCGGCCAAGGTCGGGGTCGACGCCTCGGTGATCTACGTCCCGCCGCCGGGCGCGGCCGACGCCATCCTCGAATCGATCGACGCCGGCGTGCCGCTGATCGTCTGCATCACCGAGGGCATTCCGGTGCTGGACATGGTGCGGGTCAAGCGCGCTCTGGCGGGCTCGCAGTCGCGGCTGATCGGACCCAACTGCCCGGGCATCATCACCCCCGGCGCCTGCAAGATCGGCATCATGCCCGGCCACATCCACAAGCGCGGCAAGATCGGCATCGTCTCGCGTTCAGGCACGCTGACCTACGAGGCGGTCGGCCAGACCACCGCCACCGGCCTGGGCCAGACCACCTGCATCGGCATCGGCGGCGATCCGGTCAACGGCACCAATTTCATCGATTGCCTGGAGCTGTTCCTGGGCGACGACGAGACCCAGGGCATCATCATGATCGGCGAGATCGGCGGTTCGGCCGAGGAGGACGCCGCAGAATTCCTGCGCAAGCACAAGCGCAAGAAGCCGACCGTCGGCTTCATCGCCGGCCGCACCGCCCCGCCCGGGCGCCGCATGGGCCATGCCGGCGCCATCATCTCGGGCGGCAAGGGCGGGGCCGAGGACAAGATCGCGGCGATGAAGGCGGCCGGCATCCACATCTCGGATTCGCCGGCCGATCTCGGTCGCACCATGCTGCGCGCCATGGGCGGTTGAGGATGGGGCGGAACAGCGACGCGCGGACCCAGGTCGACGCGCCATGAGCCGAGCCCTCGACGCCACCCAGTTCCTGGCCGGCGGCAACTCCGCCTTCATCCAGCAGCTTTACGCCAAGTACAAGCTTGACCCCGACAGCGTCGATCCGAGTTGGCGACCGTTCTTCGCCGATCTGGCCGACGAACCGGGACTGGTCCAGGCCGCAGGCAAGGCGGCACCCTGGGGACGGCCCTTGCCCGCGCCGGCCGACGACGATCCGCGGCCGCAGCCGGCCAAGGCCAAGGCTGGGGCGCCCGCGGTCGATCCGATGGCCGCGCGCCAGCAGGCGCACGATTCGATCCGAGCGCTGCAGCTGATCCGCGCCTTTCGCGCCCGCGGGCACATGATCGCAAAGCTGGATCCGCTCGGGCTGGAGCGCCGCGAGGCGCATCCCGAGCTCGACCCGGCGACCTTCGGCTTCGGCGAGAAGGATCTCGACCGGCCGATCTTCCTGGCCGGGGTGCTGGGGCTGGAAAGCGCCACGCTGCGGCACATCCTCGAAGTGCTGCACAGCAATTACTGCGGCCATATCGGCGTCGAATACACCCATATCAACTATCCGGCCGAACGCGCCTGGATTCAGCAGCACTTCGAGGGCGAGAAGAAGGACGCCCACTTCACCCCCGAGGGCAAGCGCGCCATCCTCAAGAAGCTGATCGAGGCCGAAGGCTTCGAGCGCTTCCTGCAGGTCAAGTTCACCGGCACCAAGCGCTTCGGCCTCGAAGGCGGCGAATCGCTGATCCCGGCGCTGGAAGCGATCATCAAGCGCGGCGGCCAGCTGGGCCTGCGCGACATCATCATCGGCATGCCGCATCGCGGCCGGCTGAGCGTGCTGGCCAACGTCATGTCGAAGCCCTATCAGGCGATCTTTTCCGAATTCCAGGGCGGCTCGGCCAATCCCGACGAGGTCGAGGGCTCGGGCGACGTCAAATACCATCTCGGCACGTCCTCGGACCGCGAATTCGACGGCAACCGGGTGCACCTGTCGCTGACCGCCAATCCCTCGCATCTCGAGACGGTCGATCCGGTGGTGCTGGGCAAGGCGCGCTCGAAGCAGGCGCAGCTGGGCGATGTCGAGCGCGTCCAGGTGCTGCCGCTGTTGCTGCACGGCGATGCCGCCTTCGCCGGCCAGGGCCTGTTGCAGGAATGCTTCGGCCTGTCCGAACTCAAGGGTTATCGCACCGGCGGCACCATCCACGTCATCGTCAACAACCAGATCGGCTTCACCACCTCGCCGAAATATTCGCGCTCCTCGCCCTATCCGACCGATGTCGCCAAGGCGGTGCAGGCGCCGGTATTCCACGTCAACGGCGACGACCCCGAGGCCGTGGTCCACGTCGCCAAGATCGCCACCGAATACCGCCAGACCTTCAAGCGCGACGTCGTCATCGACATGTTCTGCTATCGGCGTCACGGTCACAACGAGACCGACGAACCGATGTTCACCCAGCCGATCATGTATCGCGCCATCGGCCAGCACCCGACCACCTATCAGATCTACCGCAAGCGCCTGGCCGACGAGGGCGTGGTCAGCGAGGCCGAGGCCGATGCCTTCTTCAAGGAGTTCAACGACCGGCTGGAAAGCGACTTCAAGGCGGCGGCCAGCTTCAAGCCCAACAAGGCCGATTGGCTGGAAGGCCGCTGGGCGGGCATGGAGAAGGCCGCGGGCGAGGATCGCCGCGGCGTCACCGGGGTCAAGATCGAACGCCTCAAGGAGGTCGGCCAGGCGCTGGCACGACCGCCGGAGAATTTCGACCTGCATCGCACCGTGCGCCGGCTGCTCGAAGCCAAGAAGAAGATGATCGAGAGCGGCGAGGGCGTGGACTGGGCCACGGCCGAGGCGCTGGCCTTCGGCACGCTCTTGAGCGAGGGTGTGCCGGTGCGGTTGTCGGGTCAGGATTCCGGCCGCGGCACCTTCAGCCACCGCCATTCGGTGTTCGTCGATCAGACCACCGAGGCGCGCTACGAGCCGCTCAACCACCTCAAGGACGGCCAGGCGCGCTACGAGGTGATCGATTCGATGCTGTCGGAATACGCCGTGCTGGGCTTCGAATACGGCTACACCCTGGCCGAGCCCAACGCGCTGGTGCTGTGGGAAGCGCAGTTCGGCGACTTCGCCAACGGCGCCCAGGTGATGATCGACACCTTCCTGGCCTCGGGCGAATCCAAATGGCTGCGCATGTCGGGTCTGACGATGCTGCTGCCGCACGGCTTCGAGGGCCAGGGGCCGGAGCATTCCTCGGCGCGGCTGGAGCGCTATCTCCAGCTTTGCGCCGAGGACAACATGCAGGTCTGCAACATCACCACGCCGTCCAATTATTTCCACGCGTTGCGGCGCCAGATCCACCGCCCCTTCCGCAAGCCCTTGGTGATCATGGCGCCCAAGTCGCTGCTGCGGCACAAGCGCTGCGTCTCGCGGCTGGACGAAATGACCGAGGGCGCCACCTTCCATCGCGTGCTGTGGGACAACCGCCCGATCGACGCCGCCGGCGAGAAGAAGGTCAAGCGCGTGGTGATGTGCTCGGGCAAGGTCTATTTCGACCTGTTCGAGGCCCGCGAGCAGGGCAAGATCAAGGACGTCTACCTGCTGCGGATCGAGCAGTACCATCCCTTCCCCTACAAGCCGCTGATGGCCGAACTGAAGCGCTTCCTCGGCGCCGAGATGGTGTGGTGCCAGGAAGAGCCGCAGAACCAGGGCGCCTGGACTTTCGTCGATCCCTGCATCGAGGCGGTGCTGACGCGCATCGGCGCCGGCTTCAAGCGCGCGCGCTATGTCGGCCGGCCGGCCTCGGCCTCGCCCGCCACCGGCTCGCACAAGAAACATCACGACGAGCAGGAAAAGCTCGTCCACGACGCCCTCGCGCTCTAGGAGCCGACCATGACCGTCGAGATCAAGGTGCCCAAGCTGGCCGAATCGATCACCGAGGCGACCATCGCCAAGTGGTTCAAGGCCGAGGGCGACGCGGTGGCGCAGGACGAGGCGCTGTGCGAGCTGGAGACCGACAAGGTCACGGTCGAGGTGCCGGCTCCGGCGGCGGGCCGGCTGGACAAGATCCTGTCGCCGGCGGGAACCACCGTGGCGGTGGGGGCGGTGATCGCCGCCCTGACCGCGGGCGCCGCCGGCAAGGCCTCGGCCGGCAAGCCGGCCCAGGCCGCGCCCGCCAAGGCCGCCGCCGCTCCGGCGGCTGCGC
>VGDZ01000088.1 GCA_016869515.1 Alphaproteobacteria bacterium
TTATCGCCTTGAAATCGCGCTTCGCGATCAGCTCGGCCGGCGCCACCCAGGCGCCGCCGACGCAGGCGACATTGGGCGCGGCCAGATAATCCTTAATGCGGCCCTCGGCGATGCTGCCGGTCGGGCAGAACAGCAATTCGGGAAAGACGGCGTGGATGGCCTTGAGCCAGCCCGGCCCGCCGGCGAATTCGGACGGGAAGAACTTGAGCTCCTTGAAGCCGGCCGAACGCGCCGCCATCACTTCGGATGGCGTCTGCACGCCGGGCAGCCAGGCCCGGCCGCGCGCGGCCTGCGCCAGATCCTGGCTGAAGCCCGGGCTGACGAAGAAGCTCGCGCCCCTATCAGCGGCGCGGACGAAGTCAAGTTCGCGCAGCACCGTGCCGGCGCCGACGGTGACGCCCTTGACCGAGGCCGCGGCCTCGATCGCCGCCAGCGCCGCCGGCGTGCGCAGGGTGAACTCGACCACCTTGAGCCCGCCCTCGGCCAGCGCTTGGGTCAACTCGGCCACCGGGCCGGCATCCTCGACCGTCAGCACCGGGACGAACAGCGCCCGGCGCAGCATTTCGCGCAGCATGGTCACACCACCTTGCAGACTTCGTCGAACTCCAGCCGCGGATTGCGCGGCATGACCTTGGCCGGGTCGCCGTAGCCGAGGCCGCAGATGAAGTTCGACTTGAAGCGGCCGTCGGGGAAAAAGGCGGCGTCGACCTTGGCGTTGTCGAAGCCCGACATCGGCCCGCAATCGAGGCCGATGGCGCGCGCCGCCACGATCATATAGGCGCCCTGCAGCGAGCCGTTGCGCAGCGCCGTGGTGGCGATGTGCTGGTCCTTGCCCTCGAACCAGGAGCGCGCCGCCTGGTTGTGGGGAAAGGTGCGCCCGAGGTTCTCGTAGAAGCGCAGATCGAAGGCGACGATCGCCACCACCGGCGCGGTCTTGATCTTGGGCTGGTTGGCGGGCGAGGCGAACGCCGCCAGCTTGTCCTTCTCGGCCGCCGCGCGCAGGAACAGGAACCGCGCCGGCTGGCTGTTGGTGGTGGTCGGCCCCCATTTGAGGATTTCATAAAGCGCGCGCAGCTGCGCCTCGCTCACCGGCCGGTCGAGCCAGGCGTTGTGCGAGCGCGCCTGGCGGAAGAGCAGATCGAGACCGCGTTCGTCGAGCATGGTCAGCGCGCCGGTTGGAGGGTGAAATCGTATTCGGCCTTGTAGTAAGGCGCCTTGTCGAAGCCCAGCGCCCGCGCCTCGGCCGCATCGGTGCGCTTCTTGAACGGCACGATCAGCCGGTTCTTGACCCCGAACACGGCGTCCGAGTCGAGGTACTTGCCGCCCTTGGGAAAGAGATGCGTGGTCAGCGGCGCGTAGCCCTCGGCCTCGATGATGAAATGGACATGCGGCGGGCGCATCGGGTGGCGATGGGTCGCCTTGAGCATCGCCCCCACCGGCCCGTCGGTCGGCACCGGATAGGGCACCGGCTTGCACGAACGGAAGGCGTAGCTGCCGTCGGCTCCGGTCTTGAAGCGGCCGCGCAGGTTGTATTCGGGCTGGATGCCGGGCTGCTGCAGGGCGTAGAAGCCGTCGGCATTGCCCTGCCAGACGTCCAGCACCGCGCCCTTGATCGGCTTGCCCTTGGGATCGGTCACCTTGCCCGAGATGTGGCAGGGCTCGCCCTTGCCGTCGAGCAGGATCGAATCGCCCATCTTCAGCCAGGGCGAACCGTCGATCCAGAACGGCCCCTCGACGGTCGAGGGCGTGACGTCCTTGCGGTTGGCGTGATTGAGGAAATCGACCAGCATCGAGACGCCGGTGGTGTCCGACAAGAGGATGAACTCCTGGCGCTTGTCGTCGCATTTCTGGCCGGTGCGGGTGAGGAAATCGATGGCGAAGGCCCATTCCGCCTCGGTCAGCCTGACGTCGCGCACGAAGTCGTGCATGTGCGTCACCAGGCTGGCGAGGATGCGCCGCAGGCGCTTGTTGGGCGTATTGGACAGGCGCTTGACGACGGCCTTGGTCAGGGCCTTGGAATCGTATTCGGTCATGGTCACATCCTTTCGATCAGCAAAGCGATGCCTTGGCCGACGCCGATGCACATGGTGCACAGCGCGCGCCGCGCGCCGCGGCGTTCGAGTTCGCAGAGCGCGGTGGTCGCCAGCCGCGCGCCCGACATGCCGAGCGGGTGGCCGAGCGCGATCGCGCCGCCATTGGGATTGACGTGTTCGGCGTCGTCGGCCAGGCCGAGCTGGCGGGTCACCGCCAGCGCCTGGGCGGCGAAGGCCTCGTTGAGTTCGATCACGTCGACCTCGCCGATCCTAAGCCCGAGCCGATCGAGCAGCTTGCGGCTGGCGGGCGCGGGACCGATGCCCATCACCCGCGGCGCGACCCCGGCCGTGGCCGCGCCCAGCACCCGCGCCCGCGGCTTGAGGCTGTATTTGCGCGCGGCGTCTTCCGAGGCGATCAGCGTCGCGCAGGCGCCGTCGTTGACGCCCGAGGCGTTGCCGGCGGTGACGGTGCCGCCCTTGCGGAAGGGCGTCGGCAGCTTGGCCAAGGCTTCGAGCGAGGTCTCGCGCGGATGTTCGTCGCGCTCGACCTGGGCGACCTCGCCCTTGCGGCCTGCGACCGGTACCGGAACGATCTCGGCCGCGAGCCGCCCGGCCTTGATCGCGGCGATGGCGCGGGACTGGCTGCGCAGCGCGAAGGCGTCTTGGTCGGCGCGCGCGATCTGGTGTTCCTCGGCCACGTTCTCGGCGGTCTCGGGCATCGAATCGACGCCGTACTTCTCGCGCATCAGCCGGTTGACGAAACGCCAGCCGATGGTGGTGTCGAAGATCTCGGCGCTGCGCGAGAAGGCCTGATCGGCCTTGGCCATGACGAAGGGGGCGCGGCTCATGCTCTCGACCCCGCCGGCGATCATCAGCCCGGCCTCGCCGGTCCTGATCGCGCGCGCGGCGGTGGCGATCGCGTCCAGCCCCGAGCCGCACAGCCGGTTGATGGTCGCCCCCGACACGCTCTCGGGCAGGCCGGCCAACAGCGCGCTCATCCGCGCCACATTGCGATTGTCCTCGCCGGCCTGGTTGGCGCAGCCGTAGATCACGTCGTCGACCGCCGCCCAATCGACCTTGGGATTGCGCGCCATCAGCGCCTTGATCGGAATCGCGCCCAGATCGTCGGTCCGCACCGCCGACAGCGCGCCGGCATAGCGCCCGATCGGGGTGCGCACCGCATCGCAAATATAGGCCTCGCCCATTCTTGTCCTCCGCTCAGCCTTCGCCGACCTGCTGCCCGTGCGCCTTGGCGGTGCGGGCGTGCAGATCGCGCAGCACGGCCAGCTCCTGCGCGCTCGGTGGGGTCGTGATCTCCAGCCGCTCCGCCACCTTCAGCTTCCAGCCGGTGGCGGCCTTGGCCTGCTCGGCCGTGACCCCGGGATGCAGCCCGACCAGGGTCAGCTCCTTGGAGACGGGGTCGGGCTTGAGCACGCCGAGATCGGTGATCACCACCGTCGGCCCCTTGCCGCGCGCGCCCGATTTGGCGCGCGAATCGCCGCCGGTCAGGTGCCCGGCCGAGGTGACGAAATCGAGCTTGTCGACGAAGGCGCGCGGGTTCTGGCGCAGGACGATGAAGACCTCGCCGGCCGCGGCCGCGATCTCGGGCGCGCCGCCGGCGCCCGGCAGTCGCGTCTTGGGCTTGGCGTAGGGGCCGATGACAGTGGTGTTGATGTTGGCGAAGCGGTCGATCTGGGCCGCGCCCAGGAAGCCGACCGTCACCCGCCCGCCCTGCAGCCAGTAGCGGAAGATCTCGGGCACCGACACCACGGTGTCGGCGTATTCCGCCAGCTCGCCGTCGCCGATCGAAAGCGGCAGCACCTCGGGCTTGGCGCCGATGGTGCCGCTTTCGTAGATCAGCACGATGTCGGGGGCGTGGGTCAGCCGCGCCAGATTGGCCGCGGCCGAAGGCAGGCCGATGCCGACGAAGCAGACCGTGGCGTTGCTCATCAGCCGCGCCGCGGCCACGGTCATGATCTCGTTGGGGGTATAGGCGGGCTCAGCCACGGGCGATGCTCCGGCGGAAGGCGGCGAAATCCACGCTGCCCAAGACGTGCTTGTCGATCCAGGCGCGAAAGCCGTCGCGTTCGCGGGCGATGCCGTCCCAGGCCTTGCAGAAGGCGTTGTCGCGGCCGTAATAGCCATGGGCATAGCTGGGATGCGCCCCGCCCGGGACGTGGCAGACGGCGTTGACCGTCCAATGCGGCAGGATGCAGGAATTGACCGGCGCATCCAACTCGTCGACGATCTCCTCGACAGTCACCACCGCGCGCTTGGCCGCCAGCACCGCCTCCTTCTGGATGCCGACGATGCCCCAAATCAGCACATTGCCCTGGCGGTCGGCCTTCTGGGCGTGGATCACGGTCAGGTCGGGATTGATCGCCGGCGTCGCCGCCAGTACCTCGCCGCTGAAGGGGCAGGTCACGGTCTTGATGCGCGGATTGTTGGCCGGCAGATCCGAGCCGACATAGCCGCGCAGCACGGCGAAGGGCAGCCCCGAGGCGCCGGCTTGGTAGCGCGCCGCCATGTCGGCATGGCTGTGCTCCTCGATCGCCAGCGGCACGGGCCAGTCGCGCTCGACCGCGTCGCGGAAGCGGTGCAGCGAACCGACACCGGGATTGCCGCCCCAGGAGAACACCAGCCGCTCGGCGCAACCCACGCCGATCATCTGGTCGTAGATTATGTCGGGCGTCATGCGGATCAGGGTCAGCCGCTTGCGGCCCTGGCGGATGACCTCGTGTCCGGCGGCGAACGGAATCAGATGGGTGAAGCCTTCCATCGCGACTGTGTCGCCGTCGCGCAGGTTCTCGGCGATGGCCTGCTTGAGGGAAACGATCTTGCTCATGCCGCGCCGGCCTCGGGCCGCGGCCCGCCCAGCACCCGGAACACGGCGCTGGCCAAAAGCAGGGTTTCCTCGCCGTCGCGCGCCTCGGCCACCAGATGCGCGTGGCTGCGGGTCAGCTTCTTGATCTCGCCGCGCGCCTCGATCCAGCGCCCGACCCGGCCGCCGGCGACGAACTGGGCATCGAAGGTCATGGTGGCGCAGGTCTGGCCGGTGGCCTTGGCGACGAGATGGCCCATATAGGTATCGACCAGCGTCACCAGCGCGCCGCCGTGCAGCACGCCGTAGAAATTGCCGTGCCGCGGCTCGGCCCGGAATCCGAAAACCGAGCCGCCGCTGTCCTCGGCGCGCAGGTAGAACGGCCCGTTATGGCCGACGAAACCGCCATCGACCGACAGCGGCGCGAAGCCGGCCGGAACCCCGGCGGCCATGTCAGCGCCCGCCGCGCTTCAGCAGCCTGAGCCGCAGCGCGTTCAGTTTGATGAAGCCGGCGGCGTCGCGCTGGTCGTAGACCGAGTCCTCCTCGAAGGTGACATGCGCCAGGCTGTAGAGCGAATGCGGCGACTTGCGGCCGACCACCCGTACTCCGCCCTTGTAGAGCTTGCAGCGCACCGTGCCGGTGCAGCTTTCCTGGCTCTTGTCGATCAGCGCCTGCAGCATGGCGCGTTCGGGGCTGAACCAGAAGCCGTTGTAGATCAGCTCGGCGTAGCGCGGCATCAGCTCGTCCTTGAGATGCGCGGCACCGCGATCGAGGCAGATCGATTCGATGCCGCGATGGGCGGCGTGCAGGATGGTGCCGCCCGGCGTCTCGTAGACCCCGCGCGATTTCATGCCGACGAAACGGTTCTCGACCAGGTCCAGCCGGCCGATGCCGTTGGCGGCACCCAGCTCGTTGAGCCGGGTCAGCAGCTTGGCCGGCGACAGCCGCGCGCCGTCGATCGCGACCGCGTCGCCGCGCTCGAACTCGATCTCGACCGTCGTCGGCTTGTCGGGCGCGGCCTCGGGCGAGATCGTGCGCTGGTAGACGAATTCCTCGGGCTCGTGCCAGGGGTCCTCCAGCGCCTTGCCCTCGGAGGAGGAGTGCAAGAGGTTGGCGTCGACCGAGAACGGCGCCTCGCCGCGCTTGTCCTTGGCGATCGGGATCTGGTGGCGCTCGGCGAACTCGATCAGCTTGGTGCGCGAGGTCAGGTCCCATTCCCGCCAGGGCGCGATCACCTTGATGCCGGGCTCGAGCGCGTAATAGGTCAATTCGAAGCGCACCTGGTCGTTGCCTTTGCCGGTGGCGCCATGGGCGACGGCGTCGGCCCCGACCTGGCGGGCGATCTCGATCTGGCGCTGGGCGATCAGCGGCCGGGCGATCGAGGTGCCCAAGAGGTACTGGCCCTCGTAGAGCGCGTTGGCGCGGAACATCGGAATGACGAAATCGCGCACGAAGGTCTCGCGCAGGTCCTCGACGAAGATCTGCTTGACCCCCATCAGCTCGGCCTTGCGCCGCGCCGGTTCCAATTCCTCGCCTTGGCCCAGATCGGCGGTGAAGGTCACCACCTCGCAGCCATAGGCCACGGTCAGCCATTTGAGGATGACCGAGGTGTCGAGGCCGCCGGAATAGGCCAACACCACTTTCTTGACTTCGCGCGCCATGTGCCGAGTTGCCCGATGCTGCCGGAAGGGCCGCTACTATAGGCGCGGCGCGCTTCAGGGCAAGCCGTCACGAGCGCTGGCGGCGCATGCCCGGCATGGGTCGGCCCGCCGGCCGTCCGGCGTCGCTGGCGGCTTGGCGCAACCGCGCGCGGTATTGTTCGCGCCTTTCGTGAATGTCGGCGATCACCTTGCCGACCGGTATGCCCAGCTCGACCAGCGCGGTCTCCGCCAGTTGCAGGCTGGATTCGATGGTCTCGGGCACGGCGTCGGTCACTCCGACCGAGTAAAGATGGGTGGCGTGGTCCGCGTCCCGGGCACGTGCCACGATCGGCACCTCCGGTCGGATCGCCTTGATCTGCCGCACCACCGCGTCGACCGTGGCCTGCCCATCGATGGTGACGATCACCGTCGCCGCGTCCGCCAAACCACAGGCGCGCAGGAATTCGGGGTGGGCCGCGTCGCCGTAGAACACCTCGTGGCCGTGCCGCCGATCATGGGTCACCGTGGCGGCGTCATGGTCGCTGGCGACGTAGCGCACGCCGTGCTCGCGCAAGAGCGACGCCACCAACTTCCCCACCCGGCCGTAGCCGATGACGACGGCGTGGCCGCGCATCGGCGCGGGCTGCGCCAGCAACTCGGGGGTCGCTGTCGGCGCGCCCACGAGATACGGCGCCAGCCGGCGCGCCAGCAGCGACAGCCCAGGAATCAGCACCATGGTCAGCGATACCACCGCCAGCGCGAAGCTCGCCGTCGGTCGGTCGATCAGGCCCGAGGTCGCCGCCAGGCCGAGCGCGATCAGGGCGAATTCCCCGCCCGGCCCCAGCAACAGCGCGGTCTCGACCGACGAGCGCCACGACAGCCGAAAGCCGCGGCCGAGAACCACCAGGATCGCCGCCTTGATCGCGATCAAGGCAAGAATCGCGGCCACCAGCAGATGCGGCGCGCGCGCCATCTCCCGCGGATCGATGGTCATGCCGACGGTGAAGAAGAACACCCCGATCAGCAGGCCCTTGAACGGTCCCATGCTGATCTCGATCGTCTTGCGGTACTCGGATTCGGCCAGCATCAGGCCGGCCAGGAACGCGCCCAGTGCCATCGACAGCCCGGCGCCGGCGGCGATCGTGCCCGTGCCGACGATCACGAACAGGACCGCTGCAACGAACAACTCGCTTGAATTGAAGCCGGCGACCAGTCGCAACAGCGGCCTCAACAGGTAGCGCCCCGCAACCAAGATCGCACCCAGCGCCACCGCCATCTCGACCAGGGTGGCGGCAATGGTCGCCGCCAACGACCGATCCGCGGCGCCGCCCAGAATCGATACGTAGATCAGGAGCGGTACCACCGCCAGATCCTGCGCGAGGAGGATAGCGAAGCTGGCGCGGCCGGCATTGGTGGTCATTCGCCCTTGCTGGGAAAGCAGTTCGAGCACGATGGCGGTCGACGACATCGCCAGGCATACGCCCAGCAGGATGGCGACCCCGCCCGACTGACCGGCGGCGGCGACCGACAGCCCTATCGCCGTCGCCGTGATTCCGATCTGTAGCCCGCCCAGACCGAAGACCAAGCGCCGCATTGCCAGGAGCCTGGGCAGCGAAAGCTCGGTGCCGATCAGGAACAGCAGGAACACCACCCCCAATTCGGCGATGGCGCCGATGCTTCCGGCCTCGCCGATGGTGACCCAATGCAGCGCCGGCCAACGTTCGACCAGCGTACCCAGTCCGAGTGGCCCGAGCGCCGCGCCGGCCGCCAGAAAGGCCAAGATCGGATTGATTCCCCAGTAGCGCACCAACGGCACCACCACGCCGGCGGTGCCCAGCACGACCAGCGCGTCGCCGTATAGGGAGAGGTCGGTCACGCGACCAAGCGCGCGGATGGCGCGTCGATGGCGGCGATGCGCTGGCGCATGGCGGGGGGCTGGGCGGTCTCGCCGGCCTCGTAGGCCGCCACCGTCAGCCGGCCGCGCACGCGCTCCAACAGCTCGCCCGGCGCCAGCAGGAACTCGGGTTTGCTCGGCCGGCCGAA
Source organism: Alphaproteobacteria bacterium (assembly GCA_016869515.1). Taxonomy (GTDB): domain Bacteria; phylum Pseudomonadota; class Alphaproteobacteria; order VGDZ01; family VGDZ01; genus VGDZ01. Next base: position 8,539 of record VGDZ01000088.1, read on the forward strand.
GCGTTCGTTGCCCTGCATGAAGGTCTCGTGGATATAGACCCCGCCTGGGGTCAGCGAATCGACCAGGATCGGCAGGATGGTGCGGCAGAGATAGTTGGTGACGACGATGCCCTCGAACCGCCGCCCGGGAAACGGCCAGGGGGCGTTTTCGAGATCGGCCTTGACCACTTCGCAATCCGGCCTTCCGGCCAGGTCGCCCAGTTCCGAGACATCGATGTCGGCCGCAACGACGCGAAAGCCGCGCCCGAGCAGATGCCGCGCATGCCGGCCGGCGCCGGCCGCCACGTCCAGCACCGTGCCGCCGGGCCGGACCAGCCCGGCCCATTTCGCCACCCAAGCCGAGGGCTCGGGATCGCGATGCCGGCCGCCGGGGCCACCGGGCACGTCGCAAGGGGATTGGGGCAAGGCTTGAGTCATGGCGCGTTTGGTCCCATATATCCGCCCATGATCGTCTTCGATCTCAAATGCCGCAAGGACCATCGCTTCGAGGCCTGGTTCCCGGATTCGGCCGCCTACGAGCGCCAGGTCAAGGCCAAGAAGGTGGCTTGCCCGGAATGCGGCGCCACCAAGATCGCCAAGGCGCCGATGGCGCCGGCCTTGAAGCGCTCGGAATCCGACATCCGCGCCGCGGCCGAGGCGCGCAAGATGCTGGTCAAGATGCGCGAGCAGGTCGAGAAGAACTGCGATTATGTCGGCCCGCAATTCGCCGAGGAGGCGCGCCGCATCCATCATGGCGAGACCGATGCGCGCAACATCTACGGCGAGGCCACCGCCGAGGAATCCAAGGCGCTGCGCGAGGAAGGGGTCGATTTCGGCGAAGTCCCCTGGATTCCGCGCGGCGACGCCTGAGGCCCGACCTGGTTTCGGAATGGCGAAAAACTCCGGCCGGCGGTGGGGGGAAACCGCCGGCCGGCCCAGCTCAAGGCGTGGGGGCTACTTCATCGCCTTGGCTTTGGTCTCGCAGTCGGCGCGCTTCTTGGCGTCCTTCTCGGCCGAACACTTCTTGAGCGCATCGCCGCGGGCATCGGCATAGGCCGGCAGAGCGACGGCACCGACGCCGAACAAGAGCGCGATGGCAAGAGCGATATGACGCATGGGGATCCTCCGTTGTCGTCGCCCGGGACACCGCGTCCCAGGTCGATCCGATAACGGCGGGGAAAGACGGGTCTGCCATCACGGCCGCGTGAGCCGCGGCCGCTCACGCGGGCGTGATCGGGCCGAACCCGAACTAGTCCAACAGTTCCTTGAGCGCCGCCAGCAGCCCGTCCGGCTGTTCGACCATCAGCATATGGCCGCAATCCGGCAGCACGGTCTTGGTCGCCCGCTTGAGGCCCTTGAGCAAGAGATCCGACTTGCCGGCAGGCGTCATCTGGTCGTTGGCGCCGAGGATCAGCTTGGCCGGGCAGGTGACGCGCGCCATCGCCGCCTCGGCGCCGCGATAGGCGTTGCAGGCGGCGAAGTCCGCCGCCAGCACGCCGGGCGGATTGCGCTCCAACAGCCGCAAGGCGCCGCCGGTCATCCACAGCCCGGGCACGGGATGGCCGCCGATCTTGGCGGCGGGCCCGTGCCCCCAGCCGGTGATCATGGCGTGTGCCGCGGGCGGATCGTTGACGGCGGCGTCCAGCAGCGGCTTGGCGACCGCCATCGGATAGTTCGTTCCGATCAGGCCGAGATGGCTGGCGGCTTCGGGCCGCATCGCCGCCGCCTCAAGCGCCACCATCGATCCCATCGAATGGCCGACCAGCGCCGCGCGCTTGGCTCCGAGCGCATCCAGCGCCCGCCACAGCCAGGCCGCCATGGCCTCGACCGAGCCCAGCGCCGGACCCGCGCTCTTGCCGCGGCCGGGCAGATCGAAGGCCAGCACCGAGCGGCCGTGATGGGCGAAATAGCGCGCCTGCAGCACCCAGGCGGTGTGGTCCATGCCGGCGCCGTGAATCAGCGCCAGCACCGGCCGGTTCGGATCGAACGGCCGACCGCCGGTGGCGGCGAAGGCGCGGGCGCCGCCGAGATCGAACTCCATCTCACGCCCCTTTCTGCGAGCGCTTGAGCGCCTGGTCGAGGTCCTCGAGGATGTCGGCCTCGTCCTCCAACCCGATCGACAGCCGGATCATGTCCTCGCCGATGCCGGCCGCCGCCAGCGCCGCCGCGTCCATCTGCTGATGCGTGGTCGAAGCGGGATGGATCACCAGCGACTTGGCGTCGCCGACATTGGCCAGATGCGACAACAGCCGCACCGCCTCGATGAAGCGCCGGCCGGCGGCGCGGCCGCTCTTGATGCCGAAGGTGAAGATCGAGCCGCAGCCGCGCGGCAAGAGGCGCTTGGCCAGTTCGTGGTCGGGATGCTCGGGCAGCTCGGGATGGCTGACCCAGGACACCGCGGCGTGGCCCTTGAGGAAGCGCGCCGCGGCGCGGGCGTTGGCGACGTGGCGGTCGATGCGCAAGGGCAGGGTCTCGATGCCTTGCAGGATGTAGAACGCGGTCTGCGGCGACATCGCCGGGCCGAAATCGCGCAGGCCCTCGGCGCGGGCGCGCATGACGAAGGCCTGGGGCCCGAATTCGTCGGCGAAATCGAGGCCGTGATAGCCGGCATAGGGCTCGGTCAGGGTCGGGAACTTGCCCGACCTCTCCCAATCGAAGCGCCCGGAATCGACCAGCACGCCGGCAATGGCGACGCCATGCCCGCCGAGGAACTTGGTGGCGGAGTGGAACACCAGATCCGCCCCCTGCTCGAACGGCCGGCTAAGATGCGGCGAGGCGAAGGTGTTGTCGATCAACAGCGGTAGGCCCGCCGCGTGCGCGATCTCGGACACCTTGGGGATGTCCAGCACCTCCAGCCCCGGATTGCCCAAGGTCTCGCCGAACAGCAGCCTTGTCTCGGGCCGGATGGCGCGGCGGAAGGCGTCGTGATCGCGCGGCGGCACGAAGCTGGCGGCGATGCCGAAGCGCGGCAGGGTGTGGGCGAGCAGGTTGTGCGAGCCGCCGTAGATCGAGGCCGAGGCGACGATGTGCGATCCCGCGCCCATCAGCGTGGCGATCGCCAGATGCATCGCCGCCTGGCCGGACGCGGTCGCCACCGCGCCGACGCCGCCTTCCAGCGCCGCCACGCGCTCCTCCAGCACCGCCACGGTCGGATTGGAGATGCGCGAATAGATGTGGCCGGGGGTTTCGAGATTGAACAGCGCCGCGGCGTGGTCGGTGTCGCGGAAGACATAGCTGGTGGTCTGGTAGATCGGCACCGCCCGCGCGCCGGTCGCGGGATCGGGCCGCTGGCCGGCATGCAGGCTGCGGGTGGCGAAACGCGGGAAACGGTCCTCGGCCATGCGGGGCTCCTCGGGCAGAGCGGCAACCTAGAACAAGACCGGCGTGGCTTGAAGCCTCGATGGGCTTGGCGCTATGGTCCGCCGTTTTCCCGAGGAGGCCCCCATGTATCCCGACACCAACCTGTTCATCGACGGCGCCTGGGGCGCCGGCGCCGGCAACAAGACCCTGCCCGTGCTCAACCCGGCGACCGGCGACGCCATCGGCCAGGTGGCCGTGGCCAGCCGCGCCGATCTCGACCGCGCGCTGGCGGCGGCCGAAAAGGGCTTCGCGCAGTGGAAGAAGGTTCCGGCCTACGACCGCTACAAGACCTTGCGCAAGGCGGCCGATCTGATCCGCAGCCGCGCCGACGACATCGCCAAGCTCATGACCATGGAGCAGGGCAAGCCGGTGGTCGAGGCCAAGGGCGAGACCCTGCTGGCCGGCGACATCATGGACTGGTTCGCCGAGGAGGCGCGGCGCACCTATGGCCGCATCGTGCCGCCGCGCGCCGAGGGCGTCTATCAGCTGGTGATCAAGGAGCCGGTCGGCCCGGTCGCGGCCTTCACCCCCTGGAACTTCCCCATCAACCAGGCGGTGCGCAAGGTCTCGGCGGCGCTGGCGGCGGGCTGCTCGATCATCCTCAAGGGCCCCGAGGAAACCCCGGCCGCCTGCGCCGCGCTGGTCAAGGTCTACCAGGATGCCGGCGTGCCGGCGGGCGTGGTCAACCTGGTCTACGGCGTGCCGGCCGAGATCTCGGAATACCTGATCCCGCATCCGATCATCCGCAAGATCACCTTCACCGGCTCGACCGCGGTCGGCAAGCATCTCGCCATGCTGGCCGGCAAGCACATGAAGCGCATCACCATGGAGCTGGGCGGGCACGCGCCGGCGATCGTGTTCGAGGACGCCGACATCGACAGCGCGGTCAAGATCCTGGGCGCCAACAAGTTCCGCAATGCCGGCCAGGTCTGCGTCGCGCCGACGCGCTTCCTGGTGCATGAGACGGTCTACGAGCGTTTCGTCGACGGCATGACCAAGCTGGCCTCGGGCCTCAAGGTCGGCGACGGCCTCGACAAGGACAGCCGCATGGGGCCGCTGGCCAATGCGCGCCGGGTCGAGGCCATGCAGGGCTTCGTCGCCGACGCCCAGGCCAAGGGCGCCAAGCTGCGCACCGGCGGCAAGCGCATCGGCAACAAGGGCAATTTCTTCGAGCCGACGGTGATGACCGACGTGCCGCTGGGCGCGCGGATCATGAACGAGGAGCCGTTCGGCCCGCTGGCGCCGATCGCGCCCTTCCGCGATTTCGACGCCGTGGTGAAGGAGGCCAACCGCCTGCCCTACGGCCTCGCCGCCTATGCCTATACCCGCTCGGCCAAGACCGCGGCCGCGGTCGGCGCCGCGGTCGAAAGCGGCATGGTCTCGATCAACCATCACGGCCTGGCCCTGCCCGAAGTGCCTTTCGGCGGCATCAAGGATTCGGGCTACGGCTCGGAAGGCGGGCTCGAGGCGATCGAGTCCTATCTCATCACCAAGTTCGTCAGCCAGATCGGCGCCTGACAGGGCATGATCGACCGGTCTTGAACCGCAAGGTTCGAGACCGGGCGTGAATCGTGCCCGCGCATCGCGCTCGAAGGGCGACTGCGATTTTCGTTTCGAAGCGTCGGCCGTCCCGGGATCGCCTCCCGGGACGGCGCGTTTTCGGCATCCGGATCGCGATCGCGCGCGATCGATCCCGTGCGATCGAAGCGAAGCGATCGCGGGCTTGGCGGAAAGATTCGCGGGTTTTCAAGTTCCCGGAACCTTCTGGCACATGTTTTTGTTGTGGTGTAACGGTATGGTCTTGTGTAACAACATGATTTTGCTGCTATAATTAGCCTTTGTTCTTTTTGTGATATTTTACGTAGTATAGATTGACTCGTTCTTGGTTCTCGTATAGGGTGCGTTCGCTATCGGGTGCATGCCACGTAAGCGGTCGAGACCGCTCCCTGCGTCAAGGACATCGCCTTTTAGCCTCG
>VGDZ01000089.1 GCA_016869515.1 Alphaproteobacteria bacterium
CCGCCGGTCGCGCTCGGCCTTGGGGATGCCGGGCCGGTCGAGCGCGCGACGCAGCACCGCCGGCATGTCGGCGCGACGCCGGAGCCGATCGAGGACCGCGAGATGCGGTTCGACCCAACGCGCCGGATCGCGCCGGCTTTCGCGGTCGAGCAGCGCCAAGGCGCGGGTCGGCGACAAGGTCACCAGCCGATCCAAGCGCACGTCGAACTCGGCCGCGCCCGGCCGCACCCGTTCCAGCAACGCCTCGGCCAGCGCCGCCAATTCCTCGCCGGCGTCGGCCTTGGTCGCCAGATCGGCATAGACGTCGAACCAAGACGCCGCGCCGCCGAGCGCGAATTCGCGCACCAGCGGCAGGACCGGCCGCGCTCCGATGATCTCGAGCGCGGCATAGACCAAGGTCTGTCGGGCGGCGTCGGTGGCGGCGGGCGCCTCAAGCCCTCGCCGAACGAAGGCCAGGAAAACGTCGCTGCGTCCGGCGGCTAGGGCGGATTTGCCATAGGCGAAGACCCAGTCGCCGCCTTGGTTCGCGGCCAAGCGTTCGAGATGCGGCAGCACCGCCATGTGCTGGCCGGCTTCGATCAGCGCGAAAACCGCTTCGCGGCGCTGGGCCTCGGGCAGGTCGGGCCGCTCGATCCTTGCCAGCAGGAGCCTGGTCACCTCTTCGTTCCGGCCTTGCGCGCGCAGCGCCTCGACAAAGGCCGCGAACCACCGATCGGGGTCGCTCTCCGCCAGGCGCCCGAGCATGGTCAGGGCCCGTTCCGGCGCAATCTCGGTCAAGACGAACATCCGGGTCTCGCGCTCGGCCGGCGGCAAATCCTTGCGATCGAGCTCGGCCTCGATGAACCCAAGCAGCTGCTCCTCGGCGTCGGCCGCCTTGGCGGCGTCGACATAGGCAAAGAACCATTTGGCGCCGTCGCGGCGGGCCAGCTCGGCCAGATGCGGCAGGACGACGGCGTGCTGGCCGGCTTCGATCAGGGCGTAGATCGTTTCTTCGCGCCGGGCTTGGTTGAGATCGGGGCGACCCAAGCGCTCGATCAGCAAGGCGACCACGTCGCCGCCACGGTCACGCTCGCGCAAGGCCTCGATGTAACGCGCCGACCAGCGGTCGGGATCGCTCTGGGCGAGGCGGCCGAGAATCTCGAAGGCGCGTTCCGGTTCGGCTTCGTGCAGAACGAAATAGCGCGCTTCGAGTTCGGCCGGTTCGAGATCGGTACGCGCCAATTCGGCCGCGATGAAATCGACCAGCGCGTCAATCGCGCCGGCACGCTTGGCGGCATCGACGTAGACGTGGAACCAGCGCGACCCGTCCAGGCGCGCGAGCCGCTCCAGTCGCGGCAGGATGGCGGCATCCTGCTTGAGATCGATCAGCGCATAGATCAGTTCGGCCGTCTGCGGATCGTCGTCGGGCAGGGATTCGAGTTCCGACAGCCACAGCTTGGCCAGCTCGTCTGCCTGGCCGGCCTTCGACAGGGCCTCGGCATAGAGCCGCCGGAGTTCGGTGTCGCCGGGCAGGAGTTGGCGCAAGTGCAGCAACGCCTCGCGCGGCTGACCGGCGGCTATCAGCCCCTCGGCGAAGCGGCGCCGGGCGGCGTTCGAGGCGCTGCGCCGGAAGTCGAGTTCGGCCGCGAGCAGGGCCAGATCGAGCTGCTTGCGATCCGAGGCGATATGGAAAAGGTCGACTAAAAGCTGGGAATCCGGCTGGCGGGCGGTCGACAGCCAAGCCAGCACGGTGCGCGCATCGCCGACCTTGGCTTCCAGCCTTGCCCAACCGGCGTCCAAGGACGGCGAGGCCCGCTCGCGCCGCAGCCGCCGGAACAGGGTCAACCCTTCCGCCGCGCGGTCGCGCTCGATATAGAGCAGCGCCAGATCGCCGATGGTGGCCAAGGGCGTGGCCGGTTCCTCGGCCAGCTTGGTCATCAGGGCGATGGCGCGCTCGACCCGGTCGGTGCGGGCGAACAGCCGCGCCAACTCGAGCTGCTCGTCCAACGGCAACCGCGGATCGTTGGCTGCGACCTGGATCCAGCGCTCGGCCAAATCGCGCCGACCTTGGCGCAACGCCAATCCGGCCGCCAAGGTCGGCTTGGTGGCAAGGAAGTCGTCGCCCAGCCGGGTGGTAAGGTCGGTCGCCAGCAAGATGCGGTCGGATTGGATTGCGCTTTCGATCAGCCCGATCAGCAGCCAATCCGGCAGCAGTTCCGGATCGAAGCGTTGGGTCAGTTCGAACGCCTGGTCGACGCGCCCCGCCGCCAAGGTCAAGTCGATCAGCGTCGCGCCGCGGTTGTCCGGAAGCTTGCCGGTACGATCCAGGGTCGCCAGCCGGCGAAGGGCGGCCTCGCGCCGTCCGGTCTCGATTTCGAGATCGATCAGGACCGCGGTCAGCGTTTCGCTGGTCTCGGCCAAGGCCGCGATCGGCTGCAGCAAGTCGTAGGCCTGGGGACCGAGGCCGCGCGCTTGCATCAGTCCCGCCACCGCCGCGGCGCCATGCGGATCGCGCACGTCGCGGATGTAACGCCGCGCGCGCTCGATCGCGCCGCGCACATCGCCGCGATCGAGCAGCAGCGCGACGTGCAGCGTCGCGACATCGTCGTTGACGCGTCGGGCGAACCGCGACTCCATCGCCACCATCGTCCGCAACGCACCGTCGAAATCGTTCAGCGCCGCCTGCAGGAGCGCCAATTCCTCGTAATCGTCGGGTTGCCCGAAACCGAGGGCGACATAGCGCGCCAGCACGCGCTCTTGCGCGACGTAGCGGCCGTGGAACTGATAGAGGTCGATCAGGTCGCGCAGCCTTTCCCGGGTCGGCGCGCTTTCGGTCAGAGCCTCGAAGGCGGCAAGAAAATGGCCGGTACGCTGGGCGAAGCGGAACAGCGAGGCCAGCTTGCCCAAGGCCGAGACGTCGTCGGGCGCCGAGGCGGTATAGGTCTCGAGCAGCCGGATGGCGGCATCGACCTTGCCGACGTTGACGTAGACGTCGATCAGTGGATTGACCACCGCCGCGTCCAGCACTCCGGCCTCCACCTGGGCCGACAGCTGCTTCTCGGCCTCTTCGATGTTCTGGGCGCGGTACTGCATGAAGGCCAGTTCGCGCGCATCCGGCACCAGGCCGAGGCTGACCCCCACCGCTCCCACCACCAGCAGCGCGACCAGCAGGAAATTGGCCGGCATGGCAGTCTACTCCGCCATGACCTTGACCGCGCGCGGCGCGATCGCGGATCCCGGGACGATGAAGGTCAGCCGGCCATCGGCCCCGGCCTCGGCGACCAACGGATTGGCGCCCGAGGTCTCGATCCGATAGCGGCCGGGCTTGCGAACTCGCCAGGTCATCTCGCCGAAGCCGTAGCCCTGGGCGGTGAAACCGAATCCATCCTCGGCCACGGCGACGTTCTGCAGGCGCCAGCGGCTGGAATGGACGTAAGGTCTGGCGGCTGGCGGGAGGTCGTCGAGGTCGCTACGCGGCACAAGCGCGATTTCGACCGTCCCGGCGCGCTCGTCGAGCGCGACGTAGAGGCTGCCATTGGTCCAGCGTTGGCCGATGACGCCGACCGAGCGCGCAAAATCGACCGCGCGGCCATTGGCGTCGTCGAAGCGGATGGTATTGAGCGCGCCGCGATCCCGCACCGCCCACCGGTCCTGCGCCAGGCGTTCGAAACGCGCGGTGTAGAATCCGTGCGCGATCTCGACATAACGCGAGGTCTCGATCGGCGCGATCTCGAGGCCGCGAACGAAATCGAGGTTGGCCTTGAGCGCATTCAGGCTGGCAAGCTTCTCGCCCGAATACATATGATAGTAGACGTTGATCGCTTTCAATCGACGCGGCGCCTCGGTGCGTTCGATGGTCCACACCAGGTCGCGGAAGCGGAAGAAATTTCCGGTCCACAGTTCGGTGTAGGTGTTCTCGTTGGAATTGGCGGCGTAGATCTGGCGCTCCTTGCCGGCCAGGCGGCCGACCGGCGGCACCGAGCTGTGCGAGGGAAATTCGGCATCGAACCGCGAGTCGCCGCCGTTGATCGCCAAGGCGCCGGCCTCGCGCACCGCGCGCAGCGCCGCTTCGTAAGGGATGGTGTCGCCCGACCACTGGACCAGTCGCGGCCGCTTGCCGGCTGGCGCGAAGCGCGCAATGTAATCGAGCGAACCCTTGATCTCCTGGTCGAGATCGTAGGGCTTGAGACCATAGGCGCGCGGTATCGAATAGCCCGGGGTGAGTTTGACTTCGCTTTGGCCGCCTTCATGGACCGCGCCGCGCTTGCTCAAATTGGCGTAGTTGCCGGAAGTGCCGTAGGCGCGCGCGAAAGGCGCCTCCTTTTCCGGGCTATAGTCTTCGAAGAACGACCAGAAGAACGGGTGGGTATAGGTATGGCTGGCCGGCTCGACATGCGGCAAGGCGAAGAAAGCCTGGGCCAGCTCGCGGGCGCGGTCGGTACCGAACCAGGCCGGATCGAGATCGGCCGCGATCGGGGCCACGGTCAAGGGCAAGTCGGGATAGGCTTCGGCGACTTCCTTGAGGATGACCTCGGCCGACAGCGCCGCATCGCGGTGATAGGGCTTGACCGCGGAGACGTTGCGCCAGCCGTCGCCGTCGATATGGCTGAAATAGATCCGTCGGCCGTTGAGCGTGGCGATGTCGGGTCGCGGCTCGCCCGCGGTGCCCAGCGCCGCTTCGAAAAACACGAAGGGGTTGAGGTACCATTGCTTGCGGATCTGATCGCCGTCGAAATAGAGCGCATAGCCGGGCGAAACGAAGCCGCCGCCGGGACCGGTCATGACCAAATGGCTGTCGGTCGCCGGATCGTTGCCCCGCCGCATCACCAGATGGCTGACGGTCGTGGGCGAGACCGGACGAAACTGGCGGTAGTCGGGCAGGACGCCGCCGAGGGGGCGTTCGAAATCCATCATTCCGGTGGTGGTGAAAGCCGGGCGCGAGGCATAGGTCAGATAGGTCCACACCTCGTCGGCGCGAAAGCCCATGCGCGCGAACATGGCGTTGACGCGCGAGACCGGCGTCGAGCGGCCTTTTTCGTCCTGCGTCGTGCCGGGTTCGCCGAGAATCACCAGCTTGATGCCGCCGTCCAGCATTCTGCCCGCCCAGTCGATGTATTCGCGCGGGTCCTTGAGGCGGTTGATCTGGAACCAGGTGACGGCGCCGCGCACGTCCGGGCGCTGGCGCAGATCGGGAAAGCCCTTGGCGATGTCGTGCAGTTCGAGGGTCAGGCCGATATGGTTGAGCGGCATCTCGGCCGCGGTATGCAGCAAGGTATAGCGCTGGATCGGCTCGCGCGTGCTGTCGTAGAGCCCGACGATGGTGCGCTTGGTCTCGGCGGCCTGGGCGAGGCCGGCGACGAGGCCGAGGACCAAGCTCGCAGCCAGCGCCTTCATCGCCCTGGCTCCGGTACCAGGCGGTCGAGCTTGATGGTGGCGACATAGGGCACGAAACCTTCGGCGCGCTGGGCACGATAGATCTTGGCGATGCCTTCGGGATTGTCGGGTTCCCAATAGTCGAGGCTGTAGAGCATCAGTGCCGGACGCCGCGCCTTGGCGGCGCGCAGCAGGTCGACCTGCTTGCGGTGCAGGTCCTTGCGCACCAGGCCGTAAAGCTCGGACTTGAATTCCATGGTGGCAAAGGTGGCCTCGGCCAGGACCGCGTCGATGGCGTGTTCGACCAGCGGCAGCACCTCGTAGCCGCGGTTCAGCATCAGAAGCGCGCCGGGATGTCGCTTGCGCAGCGCCAGAATCAGGTCGGCCCCGGCCTGGGTCATGCCCTTGAAACGCGCCGGGTCGAGCCGCTCGAGATGGCCGGCATTGTCCATGGTGTCGAGGAACAGCCCGTCGAAGCCCTTGGCCAGGATGGCGGCGGCGATGTCCTCGACGATGCGCCTGGTCCACTCCGGCCGGCGCAAATCGACCATGTAGCTGTGCTTCCAGTTCTCGTTCTCCATCAGCGTGATGCCCTCGGCCTCGACTTGCTTGTAGTAGGGCCGCCAGCCCTCGACCTCGCCCAGGCTGATGTAGCCGAGCAGCACCCGGTTCGGGCTCTTGAGCGTGTCGAGTGGCGGGTGGGTGTCTCCATCGAAAGCGATCACGTCGTAGCGCTGGAAAGACGCGGCCGGTTCGACCGCGGCGTAATAGACCGCGAAGCGATGATCGCCCGTCGGCAGGCGCGAACCGCCCTCGGCCGCCCCGGCCAGCACGACGAACGCGGCCAACGCGGCCCGCCCTAGGCCCATTGCAGCGTCTTGGCGAGGCCTTCGCGCAGCGTGGTCGCCGCCTTGAGGCCGAACGCCGCCTCGAGCCGTCCCGGATCGCCGATCGAGTGCCGGATGTCGCCGACCCGCGCCGGGCCGTGGCGAATGTCCACGGTCTTGCCGGCCAATTCGGCGATCGCCGTCGCCAATTCGACGATGGAGATGGCGCGGCCGGTGCAGACATTGAACACCTCGGCCTGGAGGTTGGGCCGATCCATCGCCGCCAGCAGCGCCCGCACCACGTCGCCGACATAGACGAAGTCGCGGGTCTGCTGGCCGTCGCCGTTGACGGTCAGCGCCTGGCCGTCCTTGATGCGGCCGGCGAAAATGGCGATCACCCCCGAATAGGGCGATTTCGGGTCCTGCCGCGGTCCAAAGACATTGAAGAACCGGAACCCGGTCGCCGGCACGCCGTGCACCAGCGCCGCCACCCGGGCGTGCAACTCGCAGCCCAGCTTGTCGGCGCCATAGGCCGAAAGCGGCTTGGCGGTCGAAGTTTCCTTCAGCGGCATGTCGGGATTGTCGCCATAGACCGCGGCCGAAGAGGCGAAGACCACCGCCGGCGGCCGGCCGGGACGGGCGCGCTTGGCCGCCTCGAACACTGCGATCGTGCCGGTGAGGTTGATGCGATGCGTCCCCAGCCAGTCGGTATGGCCTTTCTCGACCGAAGCCACCGCCGCCAAATGGAAAATGCCTTCGCAGCCCTGTGCCGCCTTGAAGACGGTCGGCGGATCGGCCACGTCGCCGATCACGACCTCGGCGCCCGACGGCGCGTTTTCACGCTTGCCGGTCGAAAGATCGTCGATGATCCGGACTCGTTCCCCACGCGCCACCAACGCTTCGGCAACGTGGGAACCGATGAATCCGAGACCACCGGTCACCAGATAAAGTGCCATGCGTCCCGCGACCTTCTGCCCCGCGCCCTTTTTATAGGGATTCTCGCCCTTGGTTCAAAGCCGAGACGAGGCTTGCGTTGACTCGCCCTGCTGCAGGTACATACTTAGGCGATGGAATGGGATGCGGTCATGACCGTTATTCCAAGGGAACGGAGGGTACTTTCCATGCGCGGATTCTGGATCATCGCGGCCGTGGCCGCGGGCATGACTGCCGGCTGCACGGTCTACAATCAACCTGTCGCCGGCGGCGACTACGTCCAGCGCAAGGTCGGCGGCGACTTGGTCGAGGGCGGCGGCATCAAGGCCGGCGGCAATGTCGTCACCGCGCCAGGTTCGACCGGGGCCGGAAACATCGTCACCGCGCCGGGTGCGGCGGGCGGCAATGTCGGCGGCGACATCATCCTGCCCAAGGGCAAGAAGGTCGGGGAGTAGCGGTAACAAAGGGGGGACATCAACATGCGGCGGTTTTTTCTGGCGGTGGCCGCTTTCGGGTTGTTCGGCTGCGAGGAGATGGGCGACGCGCTGTCGAGCGTCTCCTCGGTGGTCAGCGAAGTCGCGGGCGGTATCGGCGAGGTCACCGGCGGTCCCGCCTCGCAGGCGGCGATCCTGATCCGGCCGCTGAACGCCAAGCTGACCGACACGCTGGATCGGGTGAAGAAGGAATACCCCGATCGCAAAGGCATGGTGGTGGCGACGTTTGCCTGCTACGTGCCGGGCGAGATCGACGCCACGAGCTTGCGCGGCGACGAGAACTGCCAGGAAATCGCCAATTCCAACGCCTCGGTCACCGGCGGCAAGAAGATGCTGGCGGTGATCCCTCTGGCGCTGAAGCAGGACAATCAGGGTCGCCGCGCCTTCATCGGCGAGGTCAAGCCCAATGCCCTGATCGAATTGGTGACCATCGACTACAAGCAGCGCGATTCCCTGAAGCAGGTCTATCTGCTGGGCGACCCGCAATTCGACATGGTCTATATCGGCAAGCTGGCGGCTTCGGCCGTGATCGCCACCTACATGGCCGCCAGCATGCGCGGCGACGATCCCTTCACCCAGATCCAGCGCGTCGGCGCCATGGCCTCGGCGGCCTCGGCGGTGGCGTTCGTCACCAACCTGACTTCGGTGATGTCTGAGATGGCGCGGGCCGGCGGCGCCCAGGGCAGCGACTTCATGGCCCGGCTCAACGAAGCGCTCGCCAAGACCAGCTAGGTACGGGCGATGCGCGCGATCCTCTTGTTGGCGGCATGGTTGGTTTCGGCGGCGGCGCTGGCCCAGGGCGAGCGCGTGGTCGCGATCGCCCAGCCCGAGACCCAGGTGCCGGAATACCCGATTCCGTCTTCTGCCGCCGGCCAAGCCGCCGATTTGCTTGGGCGGATGGTCGCGGGCACGCCGGGCCTCAAGCTGCTGGATCGCGGCGCCATGGCGCGCATCCAGGCCCAGATCAAGGAGATCGTCACCAACCCGCTTTACGATCAGAAGGCGATCCCGGATCTGGGCAAGATCGTGCCGGCGGGCTTTCTGCTGGCCACGGCACTGACCGGAGTCGAGGTCGAAGGCGAGTTCGAAGAGAATGGCGCCATCCTCGACATCGAAAAAGGCACCGTCATCGCCAAGCTGGCGGTGCGGTTGATCGCGGTCGAGACCGGCCAGGTGCTGTCCGGCCAGGCGGTCGAAGGCCAGGCGCCGATCAAGAGCGTGATCTACGACCGCCGCCGTCGCAAGACCCGCGATTCCGAGGGTCCGGGCTTCGAGCAGGTGCTGGGTCGGGCCATGCTGGCGGCGCTGGCCAAGGTCGATCGGACCATGCTTGCGAGCCTGCCGGGCGGCGGCGCGCCATCCGGCACCGTCGGGCGCGGACCGGCCGCAAGCGGCAGCCTGGCCTCCACCATCATCGAAACCCGCGGCGAGGGCACGACCTGCCAAGCCGCGCGCCAAGCCGCGCTCAAGCGCGCGGTCGAACAGGTCGGCCAAACCTATGTCTCGTCCAAGACCCAAGTGCGCGACATGCAGTTCGACTATGGCCGGATCGTCTCGGCGGTCGAGGGCCTGGTCAAAGGGGTCAAGGAACTGTCGAGCGAGCAGATCGCCGGCGGCGGCTGCCGGGTGACGGCGGCGGTCGAGGTGGTCGAGGGCAAGCTGCACGAGACACTGGACGCCTTCGTCAAGGACCGGTTGGCGATGGCGACCTTCGTCAAGCAGGATTTCGCCAATCGCTCGGTGGCGGTGCTGTATTCGACCCGCGGCATGCCCGAGGCGCTGGCGCGGGATTCGAAGCCGGCCGAAGCCGCGGTCGACAACGTCCAGAAGCGGCTGGCCGAGCTCGGTTTCGACGTCAAGTTGGCGGCCCAGCTCAAGGCCGATCAGACGCTCAAGGGCGGGGCCAATGACGACGATGCGGCCATCGGCCTGGCCAAGGCGGCGCAGGCCGATGCGGTGGTGCTGCTGACCTTGAGCGCCGGCCGTCGGCGGATCGATCAGGGCGTGCAAGTGGTGTTGGCCAGCCTGTTGATGAAGGCCTACGAGCCCGGCACGCGGCGGCTGTTCGGCACGGTCGACGCCAAGGGCCAGACCGTTGCCGCCGAGGGCGACTTCGCCCTGGCCGAGGGCGCGGCGCGGGCGGCGGTCGACGCCGCCAAGGACGGCGTGCCCGAACTGCTCAAGCAGGTGGTGGCGCATTTCCAGAGCCGCGGCAATACCCTGCTGCTGGCGATCGACAACGCCCCGGCCAAGGTGATGGAACAGGTCGAGGACCTGCTGGCGGCCAACGGCATCGACTACGCCGTCGAGCGCCAAGCCGAGGGGCAGCTTGTCTTGAAGGTGCAAACCGCCGAAGATGCGGCCGCGTTCCGCGCCCGGGTGCGGCGCCTGGCGCAGGCCGCCGGCATCGATATCCGAGCCAGTGGAATGGATGGGGGGCGGATTACGTTCTCCGGGCAAGGCCGGTAACCGGGTTTCAGGGGAGATGACCATGACGCGCACAGTGATGCTGGTTTCGGCAAGCCTGCTGGCGCTGGCCGCGGCCGCGCCGGCGCAAGCCCAGTTCGTCGAGTCCAAGCGCACCGCCGACGGCGGCACGCAGGAAGCCAATTGGGAGAAAGGTTATTTCCAGGCCGTCGGCCGCGCCACCGCGCGTCCCGACCCCAATCCGGTCAAGATGCGGCTGCAGGCCACCGAGGCGGCGCGGGTCGTGGCGCAAGCGCGGCTTGTCGAGATGATGCAGGGCATTCAGCTGACCGGCGGCACCCTGGTCAAGGACGCAGAATTCGGCGGCCAGACGCTGATGAATCGGGTTCGCGGCACGCTCAACGGCGCGGTCACCGTGGCCGAAGAGGCCATCGCCGTGCCTGCGCCCAACGTGCCCGGCGGCCAAGTCTACGAGGGCGTGGTGACGCTGCGCGTCTGCCTGATCAACCGCTCGCCCGAATGCTCCAAGTTCGGCGGCGGCGGGCAGGGGGTCTACCAGGCGATTGACGTCACCCAGGCCGCGCCCAAGCCCAAGGATCCGCTGACCGTGGACGAGGCCAAGGTCGAGGCTGCCAAGGCGCCGCCGCCGGCACCCGCGACCGCCGCCCCGCCGGCTCCCGCTCAGGCCCAGGCACCGGCTCCGGCCGCGCCGCTGACCGGTCTTGTGCTGACCTTGGGCGGCAAGCTCGACTACGTGCCGATGTTGGCGCCCGAGGTGGTCACCGACGGCGGCAAGACGGTCTACTCGGTCACCCAGGTCCAACCCGGAGCGATCGTCGCCAACGGACCAATGCAGTACGTCGACACCATCGATCGCGCCAAGGGCATGGATCTGATCGGCAAGAACCCGCTGGTGGTGGCGGTGGTCAGCGTCAACGCCAACAACCAGATCGTCGTCGCCGCCGCCGACGGCGCGCGGCTGGTCGCGGCCTCGATCGATCCCAACAACTTCCTGTCCGGCGCCAAGGTGGCGCTGGCCTACAAGTAGCGCCATGCGCCGGCGGTCGGTCCTGGGCGCGCTGGTCGGGCTGGCCGCCGCGCCGGCCCTGGCCCAGGGCAGCCTCGAATCGCTCGACAAGGCGCTCGACCAGCTCGAGAAGTCCTTGGACAAGTCGTTCGACAAGCTGGAAAAGGACCTCGACGCTTATTTCGCCAAGCTGGAAAAGGACCTCGAAGCGACCTTCGCCGAGTTCGAGAAGGACCTCGACCGCAACTGGGGCCAGTCCAAGCGCATCTCGACCGCCAAGCAATGGGTCGGCTATTCGGACCAGCTGCAGACCCGGGTCACGGTCGACTATGAAAAGGGCGAGGTGACGCTGGAATCGACCCGGAGCGATCTCGACCAAGGTCAGTTGCAAACCGAATTGCGGCGGCTGCTCGAGGCCGACGATCGCGTCCTCAACGATCGCGACGAGATCGCCAAGCGCATGAAGCGCAAGATGGACACTGGCGGCCTGGCGACGCCGCCGGCCAAACCCGTGCCTCCCCAGCAGCAGCGGCGCCAGGAAATCGGCGCCCTGACCGAACCCGCCCGTTCGCCCCAGTTCACGACCGAAAGAATTAACGACGGGCAGGGCCGGCCGGTCGAGGTCAAGCGACTGACCGTGCCGTTCAACGCCAACGCCGAACGGCTCAATGCCGAGCGCCTGCGCCAGCCGGTCGAGCATTACGCCGATCAATACAAGCTGCCGCGCGCGCTGGTGCTGTCGATCATCAAGAACGAAAGCGCCTTCAATCCGCGCGCCCAGTCGCCGATCCCGGCCTTCGGGCTGATGCAGTTGGTGCCGTCCTCGGCCGGCAAGGACGTGTGGCTGTTCCTCAACAAAAAGCCCGGCATGCCGACGCCCGAATACCTCTTCCGGCCGCTCGAAAACGTCGAGATGGGCGCGACCTATCTGCATCTGCTCAACAGTCGCTATCTCGAAGGCATCCAGAACCAGCAAAGCCGGCTCTATTGCGTGATCTCGGCCTACAACACCGGGGCCGGAAACGTCGCCCGCTCCTTCGTCGGCTCGACCAATGTCGACGCCGCCGAGCGCCAGATCAACCGCATGCAGCCCGAACAGGTCTACGACCACTTGATCCAACGCCTGCCGCATGACGAGACGAGGCAGTACCTTCGCAAGGTGCGGCGTGATATGGAGACATTCCGCGATTGGGACGTCCGTCGCGGCTGATCGAGCCGGCGGGTAGTGGCTGACATGAACCTGGAACCGATCTATCTGGCACTGGCGGGCGCGCTGTCGGGCTTCGTCCTCGCCTGCGTCGTCGTTGCGGTGGTGGTCAAGTTCCGCCTGACCATCCTGCGCATGTATGCCGATATCCTGCTCTATGGCGGCGTCATCGCCGGCTTCGAGGTGGCGGTGCGGATGTTCGGCCTCAAGGCGATCCCGCTCTACGCCCAGATGGCGGTGCGGGCCGAGCTGTTCCTGGCGGTGTCGCTGCTGCTTAAGACCGTGCTGCTGCTGGCGGGGTTCGCGGTGTCGCGCTTCTTCGTCAAGCAGATCGCAGCCTTCGCCATGCAGACCTTCGAGGTGATCTCGCTGGTGGTGGTGCTGGCGCTGCTGGTGGCGATCGCCTTCCAGCGGCCGCTCTACGACGTGCTGGCGATGATCGGCTTCGCCCTGGTGGCGGTCGGGTTCTTGTCCAAGGACTATCTCAACGGCATCGCCAAGCTGATCAAGCTGGCGCGCGATCCCAACGTCAATGTCGGTGATTGGATCACGATTGAGGGCCGCACCGGCAAGGTCGAGGAATTCACCGTCGACGGCGTGCTGATGCGTTCGTCCCTCAACGAATTGGTGGTGGTCGGGCTGGATCGCTTCGTCAACGCCTTCTACGTCAATCACAGCCAGTTGGGCGGCCAACCCTACATGGTGTCGTTCGAGTTCGAAGTGCCGGCGGCGATCGGCACCGATCGCGTCAAACAGGTGTTCGACGGCTTCTTCGCCATCAAGGACAACGCCGCCAAAGTCACCTCGACGCGGCTGTCGGTGACCAGCATGGAAGCCGGACAGGTGCGCTATCGTTCGGTGCTGGGTTTCAAGGACTACGAGTCCAACATTCGCGATTTCGGGCCGATGCGCACGGGGCTCTATGAGCAGATCTCGCGGCTGGTAAGCCAGCCGGCCAAGGCCGGAGCCTGACATGCCGCGCGCGGCGACCATGGTGCAGATCGCGGCGGCGGTTGCACTGGTTTCGGGCGGTACCTTCTATCTGGTGCAGGATCCCGAGACCGCCAGGCGCGAACTCAAGACCACGGTGGCGCTGCCCAGCGACATCACCCTGACCGATCCGACCGCGATCATCGCCAAGGTCACCGGCGTCGACGCCAGCAAGCTGGTCGGCACGGCGCAACCCGCGCCGCAGTCCCAGCCGGCTTCCGGCACGCCGGCACCGCAATCGGCCCCGACCCAGCCGGCTGCGCCCGCACCTCAGGCGACTCAAGCCGCGGCTCCAGCGCCGGCTCCGGCCCCCGCACCCGCGCCGACGCCGGCTCCGGTTGCTCAGCCGGCTCCGGCGCCTCAAGCGCAAGCGGCCGCGCCCCCACCCCCGCCCGCTCCGG
>VGDZ01000090.1 GCA_016869515.1 Alphaproteobacteria bacterium
GCGCCGACGCCGGCGGCCCGCGCCGACGCCGGCCGTCCCGGCGCGCCGCCGCCGCCCAAGACCCGGATGATCCTCAAGTCGCTGACCAGCGACGAAAAGGCGGCGCGCGCCCGCGCCCTGGTCAGCGCCCAGCAAAAGGACAAGGACGACCGCAAACGGGCCGAGGAAGACGCCATTCGGCGCGCCGAAGAGGAAAAGCGTCTGGCGGTCGAACGCGAGGCTGCTGCCAAACGGGCCGAGGAAGAGGCGACGCGCAAGGCCAAGGACGAAGAAACCCGCAAGCGCGCCGAGACCGAGGCTGCAAGGCGCCTGCAGGATTCGCCCGAGGCGCCGGCCGCTGCCGGCGAGGACGACGACGAAGCCCGCGGCCGCAAGAAGGGTCCGGGCGGTCGGGTCGAGGTCCGCAAGCCCCAGCGCGGCATCAAGGAAGAGCCCCGCCGCCGCGGCCGTTTGACGCTGTCCTCGGCGCTGAACGAGGACGAGCGCCAGAAAAGCCTGGCCGCCTTCCGGCGCCAGCACGAGCGCGAGAAGCGCAGGGCGCGCGGCTCGGCTGCTGCCGAGGCGCCGAAAAAGGTGCTGCGCGAGGTGGTGGTGCCCGAGACCATCACCGTGCAGGAACTCGCCAACCGCATGGCCGAGCGCTCGGCCGACGTCATCAAGGCGCTGATGCGCATGGGCGTGATGGCGACCATCAACCAGTCGATCGACGCCGACACCGCCGAGCTGATCGTCGGCGAGTTCGGGCATAGCCTGAAGCGCGTCTCCGACGCCGACATCGAATTGGGCCTGGGCGGCACGCCCGACGCGGATGCCACGCTCGAGGCGCGCGCGCCGGTGGTGACGGTGATGGGCCATGTCGACCACGGCAAGACCTCGCTGCTCGATGCCCTGCGCGAGACCGACGTCGCCGGCGGCGAGGCCGGCGGCATCACCCAGCACATCGGCGCCTATCAGGTCACGCTCAAGAGCGGCAAGAAGATCACCTTCCTCGACACGCCCGGCCACGAAGCCTTCACCGCCATGCGTGCCCGCGGCGCCAAGGTCACCGACATCGTCGTGCTGGTGGTGGCGGCGGACGACGGCGTCATGCCGCAGACCGCCGAAGCCATCGCCCACGCCAAGGCGGCCAAGGTGCCGCTGATCGTCGCCGTCAACAAGGTCGACAAGCCCGACGCCAACCCGCGCAAGGTGCGCGAGGAATTGCTGCGCCACGAGATCCAGGTCGAGGATCTGGGCGGCGAGGTGCAGGCGATCGACGTCTCGGCCAAGCAGAAGACCGGCCTCGACAGGCTGGAGGAGGCCATCCTGCTCCAGGCCGAGATCCTGGAGCTCAAGGCCAATCCCGACCGCCCCGGCCTGGGCGTGGTGATCGAGGCCAAGCTCGATCGCGGCCGCGGTCCGGTGGCGACGGCGCTGGTGCAGCGCGGCCAGCTCAAGGTCGGCGACATCGTCGTCGCCGGCTCGTCCTGGGGTCGGGTGCGGGCGCTGCTCGACGATCGCGGCCGCGCCATCGACGATGCCGGCCCGGCGATGCCGGTCGAGTTGCTCGGACTCGATTCGCTGCCCGAGGCGGGCGACGAGTTCGCCGTGGTCGAGAGCGAGGCGCGCGCCCGCGAGGTCACCGCCTTCCGTTCGCGCCGGCTGCGCGACCAGCGCGTCACCGTGGCGCCGCGCGGCACGCTCGAACAGATGTTCGGCCAGATCAAGGCCGGCCAGGCGACCGAGCTGGCGGTGGTGGTCAAGGCCGACGTCCAGGGCTCGCTCGAAGCCATCGTCGGCGCGCTGTCCAAGATCGGCAACGACCAGGCCAAGGTGCGGGTGCTGCACGGCGCGGTCGGCGGCATCAACGAAAGCGACGTCACGCTGGCGGCGGCCTCGAACGCGCTGATCGTCGGCTTCAACGTCCGCGCCAACAAGCAGGCCCGCGACCTGGCGCAGCGCGACAAGGCCGAGATCCGCTACTACTCGATCATCTACGACCTGACCGAGGACATCACCAAGGCGCTGACCGGCATGCTCGAACCGACCCGCAAGGAGGTCGCGATCGGCAATGCCGAGGTGCTGCAGATCTTCGACATCTCCAAGGTCGGCAAGATCGCCGGCTGCCGCGTCACCGACGGCCTGATCCGGCGCTCGGCGCGGCTGCGGCTGCTGCGCGACAACATCGTCGTCCACGAAGGCGGCATCAAGACGCTGCGCCACTTCAAGGAAGACGTGCGCGAGATCAAGGCCGGCAACGAGTGCGGCATCGCCTTCGACAACTACCAGGACCTCAAACCCGGCGACGTGATCGAAGCCTACGAGGTCCAGCAGGTGGCGCGCACGCTCTAGCGGCCGCGCGCCGGGCGGAGACCATGGGCAGGGATCGTTCGAGGTCCGGTCGCGAGCAGGCAGCGGCGCCGCGCTCGGGTCAGCGCCCCCGGCGCGTGGCCGAGGCCATTCGCCAGGAACTCAGCCAGATGCTGGCGCGGGGCGAATTGCGCGACCCCGAGCTGGCCGGCGCCTCGATCACCGTCACCGAAGTCGATGTCAGTCCCGATCTGCGCCACGCCCGCATTTCGGTCACGCCGCTGGGCGGCCAGGGCGGCGAGGGCGTGGTGGCGGCGCTCGGCCGCGCCGCCCCCTTCCTGACGGGCCAGATCGGCCGCGCGCTGCGGCTGCGCTATGCGCCGCGGCTGGCCTTCGTGCTCGATCGCGCCCATGACAACGTGCTGACGGTCGATCGCCTGCTGCGCTCGCCCGCGGTCGCCCGCGACCTGCCCGGCGATGGCAAGACTTGACGGCTGGTTGATCCTCGACAAGCCGGTGGGGCCGAGTTCGGCCCAGGCGGTGGCGCGGGTCAAGCGCGCGCTCAAGCCTGGCAAGATCGGCCACGGCGGGACGCTCGACCCGCTGGCCTCGGGCGTGTTGCCGCTGGCGCTGGGCGAGGCCACCAAGACGGTCTCCTATGCGATGGACGCGCTCAAGGTCTACCGCTTCGCCATCAAGTTCGGCGAGGCGCGCGCGACCGACGATGCCGAGGGCGAGGTCACCGAGACCAGCCCGCACCGGCCCGCGACCGAGGCGATCCGCGCCGCGCTGGCGCGCTTCATCGGCAGGATCGAACAGCGTCCGCCGGATTTTTCCGCCATCAAGCGGGATGGCCGTCGGGCCTACGACCTGGCGCGCGCCGGGCAGGCGCCCGACCTGACGCCGCGTCAGGTCGAAATCCATCGCCTCGCGCTGTTGGATCGGCCCGCGCCGGACCTGGCCGAGTTCGAGGTCGAATGCGGCAAGGGCACCTATGTCCGGTCCCTGGCGCGCGATCTGGCCCGGGCGCTGGGCACGGTCGGCCATGTCGCCGCCCTGCGCCGGACCCGTGTGGGGCGGTTCGGCGAGGCCGATTCGATTCCGCTAGCCACGGTGGAGGAAATCGGCTATAGCCCCGCGCTCATCGGGCGGATCCGACCCGTCGCGACCGTGCTGGACGACATCCCGGCACTGGCCGTCGACGAAAGCGGCGCCACTCTGCTGCGGCAGGGGCGACCGCTGGCGCTGCCCGACACCGCGTCCGACCTCGGGTCGGGCATCATCCGTGCCATGTCGGGCGATCGTCTGATCGCCCTCGTCCGGGTGACGGGCCGCGAGGCGCGGGCGGTGCGCGTGTTCAACCTCTAGCTTGAAGGAACATCCGATGTCGATCGAAACCGAGCGCAAGAAGCAGCTCGTCAAGGACTATGCCATCAAGCCGGGCGATACCGGCTCGCCGGAAGTCCAAATCGCCATCCTGTCCGAGCGCATCAACGCGCTCACCGGCCATTTCCAGAACCACGGCAAGGATCTGCATTCGCGCCGCGGCCTTCTGAAGATGGTCAGCCGGCGGCGCGGGCTTTTGGCTTATTTGCAGAAGAAGGACGGCGCGCGCTACGAGGCGCTGATCAAGCGGCTGGGGCTGCGCAAATAGCGCCAAGCCCGGCCGAATCTCGCAGGCGCGCGGGCAATAGGGCTCGCGCGGACGGAAGAAAGACGGATCATGTTCAACATCACCAAGAAGCAGATCGAGTGGGGCGGTCGTACGCTCTCGCTCGAAACCGGGCGCTTTGCACGCCAGGCCGACGGCGCCGTGCTGGCGCGCTTGGGCGACACCACCGTGCTGTGCACCGTGGTGGCGCTGCGTCAGGCCAAGGCCGGGCAGGACTTCTTCCCGCTCTCGGTCCACTACCAGGAAAAGACCTTTGCCGCCGGCAAGATCCCGGGCGGCTTCTTCAAGCGCGAAGGCCGGCCGACCGAGAAGGAAGTGCTGACCAGCCGCCTGATCGACCGGCCGATCCGGCCGCTGTTCGCCAAAGGCTTCAAGAACGAGGTGCAGGTGATCTGCACCGTGCTGTCGCACGACCTCGAGAACGACCCCGACATCGTCGCCATGATCGGCGCCTCGGCGGCGCTGACGCTGTCGGGCGTGCCGTTCCTGGGTCCGATCGGCGGGGCGCGCGTCGGCTACATCGACGGCCAGTACGTGCTCAATCCGGCCCAGGACAAGATGCCCGAAAGCAAGCTCGACCTGGTGGTCGCCGGCACGCGGCCGGCGGTGCTGATGGTCGAATCCGAGGCGCATGAGCTGTCCGAAGAGACCATGCTGGGCGCGGTGATGTTCGGTCATCGCGCCATCCAGCAGGTGATCGACCTGATCGTGGCCGTGGCCGAAGAGGCCGCCAAGGATGCCTGGCCCTTGCCCGAGCGCGGCAATCTGGCCGCGGCCGAAGCCAAGCTGTCGGCCGCGGTCGAAACCGACCTGCGCGCTGCCTACGCCATCAAGGAAAAGCAGGCGCGTTATACCGCCGTCGGCAAGGTCAACGAGGCCGCCGCCGCGGCGCTGGCCGATAGCGGGCTGAGCGAAAACCAGATCGACGATTTGTTCAAGGAACTCGAGCAGAAGATCGTGCGCGGCTCGATCCTCGACACCAAGCGCCGCATCGACGGCCGCGACCTGGTCACGGTGCGGCCGATCGTGAGCGAAGTCGGCCTGTTGCCGCGCGCCCACGGCTCGGCGCTGTTCACCCGCGGCGAGACCCAGGCGCTGGTCACCACCACGCTCGGCACCGGCCAGGACGAGCAGATCATCGACGCGCTCGAGGGCGAATATCGCCAGCACTTCATGCTGCACTACAACTTCCCGCCCTATTCGGTCGGCGAGGCCGGGCGCATGGGCAGCCCCGGGCGGCGCGAGATCGGCCACGGCAAGCTGGCCTGGCGCGCGGTGCATCCGCTGCTGCCGAAGAAGGAGGAATTCCCCTACACCCTGCGCGTCGTTTCCGAGATCACCGAATCCAACGGCTCGTCGTCGATGGCGACGGTGTGCGGCGCGTCCTTGTCGTTGATGGACGCCGGCGTACCGCTGGCGCGGCCGGTGGCGGGCATCGCCATGGGCCTGATCCTGGAGGGCGACAAGTACGCCGTGCTGTCCGACATTCTCGGCGACGAGGACCATCTCGGCGACATGGACTTCAAGGTCGCCGGTACCGAGCAGGGCGTAACCTCGCTGCAGATGGACATCAAGATCACCGGCATCACCGAGGCGATCATGAAGACCGCGCTGGAGCAGGCGCGGGCCGGGCGCATGCACATCCTGGGCGAGATGGGCCGCGCCATCGGCGCGGCACGCGACGGGGTCAAGGAACACGCTCCGCGCATCACCGTCATCACCGTGCCCAAGGACAAGATCCGCGAAGTGATCGGCTCGGGCGGCAAGGTGATCCGCGAGATCGTCGAAAAGACCAAGTGCAAGATCGACATCGAGGACGACGGCACCATCAAGATCGCCGCCACCGACCAGGAGCAGGCCCAGTCGGCGATCGACTGGATCAAGGGCATCGTCGCCGAGCCCGAGGTCGGTCACATCTACAAGGGCAAGGTGGTCAAGGTGGTCGAGTTCGGCGCCTTCGTGAACTTCATCGCCAACCGCGACGGCCTGGTGCACATCTCGGAACTGGCGGCGCGCCGCGTCGGCAAGGTCACCGATGTGGTGGCCGAAGGCCAGGAAGTGCGGGTCAAGGTGCTGGGCATCGACGATCGCGGCAAGGTGCGGCTGTCGATGCGGGTGGTCGATCAGGCCACCGGTACGGACATCTCGGAACAGGTCGAACGCGAACGCGCCGAACGCGCCGCCCAGCGGGGCGAGCGCAACGACCGCGGCGGCGAGCGCGCCGCGAACTGAAGCTTGGCGCCGCTGCGCCAGGCGCTATGATGGTCCCGGGGCACAGGGTTCCGGGCGAAGGGGATTGACGCGGCATGCGGGCGATCAACGCCATGCGTCTGTCGGGTCTCGAAGTGCTGCCCTTGGTCGAGGGCGGCAAGGGCATCGGTGCGACCAACGGCCGGTCGGCCGGGGCCTGGGCCGCGGCCGGCGGCATCGGCACCTTCTCGGGCGTCAATGCCGACAGCTTCGATCCTACCGGCAAGCCGATCCCCCAGACCTATCGCGGCAAGACCCGCGGCGAGCGCCACGAGGAGCTGATCGACTACGCCATTCGCGGCGGCATCACCCAGGCGCGCATCGCCCATGAGACCGCGTCGGGCCGCGGCCGCGTCCACGTCAATATCCTGTGGGAAATGGGCGGCGCCGAGCGCGTGCTGAAAGGCATCATGGAAGGCGCCAAGGGCCTGATCCACGGCATCACCTGCGGCGCCGGCATGCCCTATCGCCTGGCCGAGCTGGCGGCGCAGTACAAGGCCTTCGCCTATCCGATCGTGTCCTCGGCCCGCGCCTTCAGCGCGCTGTGGAAGCGCGCCTATCACAAGTATTCCGACTGGCTGGGCGGGGTGGTGTACGAGGACCCCTGGCTGGCGGGCGGGCATAACGGGCTGTCCAACAGCGAGGATCCGCGCAAGCCGGAATCGCCTTATCCGCGCGTGGTCGCGCTGCGCAAGACCATGAACTCGTTCGGCCTGGTCAACACCCCGATCGTCATGGCCGGCGGCGTCTGGTACCTGCGCGAGTGGGAGAATTGGATCGACAATCCCGAGCTGGGTCCGATCTGCTTCCAGTTCGGCACGCGCCCGCTTTTGACCCAGGAAAGCCCGATCCCCGAGGCCTGGAAACAACGCCTCCTGACGCTCGACGAGGGCGACATCCTGCTGCAGCGCTTCTCGCCCACCGGCTTCTATTCGTCGGCGGTGCGCAACGACTTCGTCAAGGAACTCGAACAGCGCAGCCACCGCCAAGTCGCCTACACCGCCGAACAGCTGGGCGAGCACACCGCCGAGCTAGCGATCGGCGCCCGCGGCCGGATCGTGTTCGTCACGCCCGAGGACAAGATTCGGGCCGAGGCCTGGATGGCCGAGGGCTTCACCCAGGCCATGCGCACGCCGGACTCGACCCTGGTGTTCGTCACGCCCGACAAGGC
This sequence comes from Alphaproteobacteria bacterium, assembly GCA_016869515.1. GTDB lineage: Bacteria > Pseudomonadota > Alphaproteobacteria > VGDZ01 > VGDZ01 > VGDZ01. The sequence continues at coordinate 7,383 of VGDZ01000090.1, forward strand.
GCTTGAGATCCGCCGCGACCAGGCCGATTGCATGGGCTGCCTGTCGCATTGCCTGTTTTCGAACTGGGCCGCCAACGAGACCGGCACCACCGGCAAGGCGGCCGATCCGCGCAGCTTTTGCATCCAAAAGACGCTGCAGGACATCGTCCATCAGGGCGGGACCGAGAACAACCTGATGTTCGCCGGCCACGGCGCCTATCGCTTCGCGCGCGATCCGTTCTATTCAAACGGCTTCATCCCCACCGTCCGCCAACTGATCCAGCGCCTGCTGACCGGAGACTGATCCGGCCCTCGGGCCGGCGCGAGGCGATCCGTCATGTCCCGCTATTTCGACGTCCTGCGGCTGCGGGACTTTCGGCTTTATTGGCTGGGCTTCACCGGCTCCTGGACCGGGGACGAGATCACGCGCGTGGCGCTGGTCTGGTACGTCTACGAGAGCACGCGCTCGGCCGAGGCGGTGGGCTGGCTGATGGCGTGCTTTTCGGGTCCGGTGGTGATCGGCGGGTTCCTCGCCGGCTGGGCGCTGGACCGCTTCGAGCGGCGGCGTGTGATGCTGATCGATGCGCTGATGCGGGCCTCGGTGATGGCGGCGATACCCGTGCTCCAGGCGCTCGGCGCGCTGGACTTGTGGCACGCCTATGTCGCCGCCCTGGTCTACGGCCTTTTGTACATGATCCCCTTGGCCGGCATGCCGGCGCTGGTGCCGGCGATGGTGCCGGCGGATCGCATCGGCACGGCCAATGCGATGGAGATGCTGGGCTACGCCATCGGCAGCGTGGTCGGGCCGGTGGTGGCCGGCTATGCCATCGCCCGGGTCGGCGCGCCGGCGGCGATGTGGCTGGACGTCGCCTCCTATCTCGGCTTCGCTTTTTGCCTCTGGCGGATGAGTCGGATCCCGCCGGCCGCCGCGCCGGCTGCGCCGACCGCGCGGGCTTCGGCCGGATTCGGGCCGGCGGCAGCTTTGGTCTTTCGCCAGCCGGTGCTGCTGGCGACGACCTCGATGTTCTTCTGCTCGCAGATCGGCATCGGCATGCTCGCGGTCTGGCTGCCGATCCTCTCGACCGAATTCCTTCAGGGCGATGCCAAGCTTTACGGCCTCTTGGTCGGCGCCGAAGCCTCCGGCCAGTTGCTTGGCGTGCTGGTGGTCGGCGCTCTGGCGACCGAGGGTCGGCTGGGTTTGCGGATTTGCCTGGCGATGATGGCGGCGGGCGTGTTCCTATTGGCGATGATGGCTTTCGGGCGGACGGTGTGGGTGGTGGCGCTGTTGCTGGCGGCGCACGGATCGGTGCGTTCGCCGCTGACGGTGTGGGCCCAAACCTTGCGCATGGCGGCGATTCCGCCGCCGCTCGGCGGTCGGACTTTTGCGCTGTTGCGCATGGTGATGCAGACCGGCCGGCCGATCGGCGGCGCGGTCGGCGGCCATGCCCTGGCGACGCTGGGTGTGTTGGGCTCGATCGGCGCTTCGGCCGCGCTGGTCGGCCTGCCCGGCGCGCTTGGCCTGCTGGTCGGCCCGTTGCGGCGCGCAGCGCGTTGACAGGGCTCGGGGGCGGGATTATCGTCGCCGCCTCTTGCTGCACTGCGGCATGACCTAACTATCGGGATTCAGCCGCCTTTTTAGCCACGGAGCGACGAACGCGATGAAGGTCCTGGTCCCGGTCAAGCGGGTGGTCGACTTCAACGTCAAGGTACGCGTCAAGGCGGACCAGAGCGGGGTCGAACTCGCCAACGTCAAAATGTCGATGAATCCGTTCGACGAAATCGCGGTCGAAGAGGCGATCCGGCTGAAAGAAGCCGGCAAGGCGACCGAGATCGTCGCCGTCTCGCTCGGGCCGCAGGGCTGCCAGGAGACCATACGCACCGCGCTGGCGATGGGCGCGGATCGCGGCATCCACGTCAAGACCGACGCCGAATTGCAGCCGCTGGCGGTGGCCAAGCTGCTCAAGGCGGTGGTCGACAAGGAATCGCCCAAGCTGGTGATCCTCGGCAAGCAGGCGATCGACGACGACTGCAACCAGACCGGCCAGATGCTGGCGGCGCTGTTGAACTGGGGCCAGGGCACCTTTGCCTCCAAGCTGGCGATCGAGGGCGACAAGATCGACGTGACGCGCGAGATCGATGGCGGCCTCGAAACCGTGTCGCTGTCGCTGCCGGCGATCGTCACCACCGATCTGCGCCTCAACGAGCCGCGCTACGCCTCGCTGCCCAACATCATGAAGGCCAAGAAGAAGCCGATCGCCGAGATGGCGCCCGACGCGCTCGGGGTCGATCCTGCGCCGCGGCTCAAGACCCTCAAGGTCGAGGAGCCGCCCAAGCGCAAATCCGGCGTCAAGGTCAAGACCGTGCAGGAACTGGTCGAGAAGCTGCGCAACGAGGCGGGAGTCATCTGATGTCGGTCCTGGTCCTAGCCGAGCACGACAACGCCTCGGTCAAGCGCGCCACGCTGTCGACGGTGACGGCGGCGCTGAAGCTGGACAGCGACGTCCATGTCCTGGTCGTGGGCCAAGGCTGCGCCGCCGCCGCCGCCGCCGCCGCCAAGATCAAGGGCGTGACCAAGGTCCGCCTGGCCGACGACGCCAAATACGCCAATGCCCTGGCCGAGCCGCTGGCGGCGCTGCTGCTGGGCCTGGCCAAGGACTACGCGGCGGTGCTGGCGCCGGCGACCTCGATCGGCAAGAACGTGCTGCCGCGGGCGGCGGCGCTGGCCGACTGCCAGCAGATCTCGGAGATCGTCGAGGTCAAGTCGGCCGACACCTTCGTCCGGCCGATCTACGCCGGCAACGCCATGGCGACGGTGCAATCCGGCGACAAGCTCAAATTCATCACCGTGCGCGCCACCGCCTTCCCGGCCGCCGAGGCCGAGGGCGGCTCGGCCGCGACCGAACCGGTCGCCGCCGGCGCCGATCCCGGCCTGTCGCGCTTCCTTCGCCAGGAGCTGTCCAAGTCCGACCGCCCCGAGCTGACCGCGGCCCGCATTATCGTCTCGGGCGGCCGCGGCATGCAGTCGGGCGACAATTTCAAGCTGCTCAATTCGGTCGCCGACAAGCTGGGTGCGGCGGTCGGCGCCAGCCGCGCCGCGGTCGACGCCGGCTTTGTGCCCAACGACTACCAGGTCGGCCAGACCGGCAAGATCGTCGCTCCCGAGCTTTACATCGCCGTCGGCATCTCGGGCGCGATCCAGCATCTGGCGGGGATGAAGGACTCCAAGGTCATCGTCGCCATCAACAAGGACGAAGAGGCGCCGATCTTCCAGGTGGCCGATTACGGGCTGGTGGCCGATCTGTTCAAGGCCGTGCCCGAATTCGACCAGGAACTGGCCAAGGGCAAGTAGGCGATGTCGGCCATCGCCATTCAACGCATCGGCGTCGTCGGCGCCGGCCAGATGGGCAACGGCATCGCCCATGTCTGCGCGCTGGCGGGGTTCGACGTGCTGCTGCACGACATCGATCCGGCCAAGGTCGACGCCGCGCTGGGCCTGATCGAGCGCAATCTGCGCCGCCAGGCGGCGCGCGGGCTGATCGGCGAGGCCGATGTGACCAAGGCATTGGCGCATGTCGGCAAGGCGGCCGACCTGGCCGATTTCAAGACGGTCGATTTCGCCATCGAGGCGGCGACCGAGGACGAGCAGGTCAAGCGCAAGATCTTCAAGGCGCTGTGCCCGCACCTCAAGCCCGAGGCGCTGGTCGCCACCAACACCAGCTCGATCTCGGTCACGCGCTTGGCCGCGACCACCGATCGGCCGGGCAAGTTCATCGGCATGCATTTCATGAATCCGGTGCCGGTGATGAAGCTGGTCGAGCTGATCCGCGGCATCGCCACCGACGAAGCCACCTTCCAGGCGGTGCGCGAACTGACCCTCAAGCTGGGCAAGACGCCGACCGCGGCCGAGGATTTCCCCGCCTTCATCGTCAACCGCATCCTCTTGCCGATGATCAACGAGGCGGTCTACACGCTCTACGAAGGCGTCGGCTCGGTCGAGGCGATCGACACCGCCATGCGGCTGGGCGCCAACCACCCGATGGGGCCGCTGCAGCTGGCCGATTTCATCGGCCTCGACACCTGCCTGGCGGTGATGCAGGTGCTCTATGACGGCCTGGCCGATTCCAAGTACCGGCCCTGTCCCTTGCTGGTGAAATACGTCGAGGCGGGCTGGCTGGGCCAGAAGACCGGGCGCGGCTTCTACGACTACTCGGGCCCGGCGCCGGTGCCGACGCGCTGATCGCGACGAATTGGCGCAACGGTGTAGAATGCGGCGATTCGGGACCGCCGCATGAACGAGCGCGAAAAGCTGCTGCGTCAGATCAGGATCCTGCGTTCGGGCATCGATCCGCGCGTGCTGGCGCGCTATCAGAGCGTGGCCATGGTCGCGTTCGCCGGGCTGATGCAGGGCAAGGCGGCGGCCGGCCGGAGCCCGCAGCGGCCCGCGCCGGCACCGGTGCAGCGCGATCCGGCCTTCGCCGATGCCCGCCCGGCCAGCGATCCGCGCGAACGCGCCCAAGAGGCGCAGCGCGCCCGCATCGCCGCCCAGATCTATCTCCAGCAAAAGGGCATGACCGCCAGCCAGCTGGTCACCAAGCTGTCGGCCGCCCAGGGCAAGGCCGCGGGCAAGCCGCAACCGCCCGGCCCGGTCGGCGAGGCGGCGCCTGCGCCGCGCAAGGGCCTGATGGGCTGGCTGACGCGCAAGGGCTCGTGACGCCGCTCGCCGAGCGGGTGCTGGCCCGCGATCGGCGGGCGTTGGCCCAGGCCATCACCCTGGTCGAATCGACCCGGCCCGAGGACGAAGCCGAGGCGCGGACGCTCCTGACGGCGCTCTTGCCGCGGACCGGCGGTGCCGCCCGGGTCGGCATTTCCGGCGCGCCGGGCGTCGGCAAGTCGACCCTGATCGAGGCCTTCGGGCTGCATCTGACCGGGCTCGGGCACAAGTTGGCGGTGCTGGCGGTCGATCCCTCCAGCCGCCGCAGCGGCGGATCGATCCTCGGCGACAAGACGCGGATGGCCGAACTGGCGCGGCATCCGGATGCGTTCATCCGGCCCTCGCCGGCGGCGGGCTCGCTGGGCGGCGTCGCGCGGCGCACGCGCGAGGCCATGCTGGTGTGCGAGGCGGCGGGATTCGATGTCGTGCTGATCGAGACCGTCGGCGTCGGCCAATCCGAGGTGGCGGTGGCCGATCTGGTCGACAGTTTCGTCCTGCTGCTGGGTCCCGGCGGCGGCGACGATCTGCAGGGCATCAAGCGCGGCATCATGGAACTGGCCGACATCGTCGCCGTGACCAAGGGCGACGGCACGCTGCTGACCGCGGCGCGTCACGTCGCCGCCGACGTTTCCGCCGCGCTGCGCATCGTCCGGCCGGCGGTCGAAGGCTGGCAGCCGCCGGTGATCGTCACCTCGGCGATCGAGGGCAAGGGCATGGCCGAGCTGTGGCGGGCGATCGGGGACCATCGCCGCGCGCTCGGCGCCGCGGGCATCGCCAGCCGCCGCGCCGCCCAGGCCAAGGACTGGTTCCGCTCCGAATTGGCCGGGCTGTTGCTGGCCGAGTTGCAGGCGCACCCGGACACCGCCGCGCTGATCGCACGGCTCGAGGACGAGGTCGCGTCCGGGCGCCTGGCGCCGGCTGAAGCGGCGCGTCAAGCGCTGGCAGCGCATCCTGGAGCGCGATCGACCTGAAAGGAATCGCGCGGGCGATCCATTCGGATCATGCCCTTGCGCCGCGCCTTGACAGGCTGGGGTGGCGTCACCATTATCCGCGCCGCCGCCGGGTCGGGGCCGTAGCTCAGCTGGGAGAGCGCCTCGTTCGCAATGAGGAGGTCGTCGGTTCGATCCCGATCGGCTCCACCACCCGGGCGGCTTTTTCTTAGACCGCGATTCACGGTTTGCATGGAATAGCGTCCCCGATCCGGTCGTAATTTGCAGGGCGGCGGCTGGGGTTTGGCGCGGGTTTTTGCCCTGGGCGAGTGCGAGCATGGCGGGGAACTGGCCGTCGATCTG
>VGDZ01000091.1 GCA_016869515.1 Alphaproteobacteria bacterium
CCGTCAGGCCGCGCGCCCGCCCAGGCGCGCCGCCGCCCGGCCGCGGCCGATCAGCGGCAGCAGCGCTTTCATCTCGGGTCCCTGCTCGCGCCCGGTCAAGGCCAGCCGCAACGGATGAAACAGCGCCCGGCCCTTGTGGCCGGTGGCCTCGGACAGCGCCTTGGTCCAAGCGCTCCAACTCGCGCCATCCCAAGGCTCGGCCGGCAGGATCTCGGCCGCCTTGGCGCACAGCGCTTGGTCCTCGATCGTGCCTGCCAGCGGTCCGGCGACGACCATCTGCCAATAGGCGATCTCGGTCAGGGTGGCGAGATTGCCGCGCACCGCGTCCCACAGCGCCGGGTCGAGACCCGGCACCCGCGCCCGCACCGCCTCGAACGCCAGCCCGTGCAAAAGCCTGGCATTGAGTCGCGCCAACTCGGCCGGATCGAACTTGGGCGAGGCCTTGTTGAACATGCCAAGGCCAAAGCCCCGTTTCGCCTCGGCCAGATCGGCCAGCGGCGCTATGTCCTGGGTGCTGCCGAGGCGTGCCAGGTAGCTCACCACCGCCAGCGCTTCAATGCCCTGCTCGCGCAGGGACTGCAGCGACAGCGAACCCAAACGCTTGGAGAGGCCCTGGCCCGCGGCATCGGTCAGCAACGGCAAATGGCCGAAGGTCAGCGCTTCGGCCTGACCGCCCAGGGCAGAGAAAAGTTGGATCTGAACCGCGGTGTTGGCGATGTGGTCGTCGCCGCGAACGATGGAAGCGATGCCGAGGTCGAGATCGTCGACCACCGATGACAGGGTGTAGAGCGGCCGCCCGTCGGCCCGAACCAGGACCGGATCGCCGATGGCGGCTCCCTCGAAGTGCAGAGGGCCGTGGATGGCGTCGCGCCAGTCGATCGCCCCCGGCTCGATCGCGAAGCGCCAATGCGGCGGTCGCGAGCGGTCGTCGACCCCAGTGCAGAAGCGGCGGTAGATCGGCGCGCGCCCGGCCGCCTGCTGGGTCTTGCGCCACAGCGCCAGTTCCTCGGGCGTCTCGTAGCAGGGATAAAGCCGGCCGATGGCTTTCAGCCGCTCGGCCGCGGCGGCGTATTTGTCCAGCCGATCCGACTGGCGGATCATCAGGTCCCAATCCAACCCCAGCCATTTCAGATCGCGCTCGATCGCGGCGACGAATTCGGGACGGTCGCGCTCGGGATCGGTGTCGTCGAGCCTGAGGACGAACCGCCCGCCGGCCGATTTTGCGTGCAACCAATTGATCAGCGCGACGCGGGCATTGCCGACATGCAGCAGGCCCGTCGGGCTGGGCGCAAAGCGGACCACCGGAGCCATTTCAGGCGACGCGCTCATCGCGTGTCACGACAGCGCGCGCTCATCGCGCGTCACGAAAAGCATTGACGATCGGATAGCGGCGATCGCGGCCGAAGGCCTTGCGCGTGATCTTGACCCCGGGCGGCGCCTGGCGGCGTTTGTATTCGGCGGCGTAGAGCATGCGCTCGACCCGCGCCACGGTGGCGCCATCGAAGCCGGCGGCGACGATCGCGGCCACCGGCTGCTCCTTCTCGACCAGGCGCTCGAGAATGGCGTCGAGCACGTCGTAGGGCGGCAAGCTGTCCTGGTCGGTCTGGTTGGGCCGCAGCTCCGCGGTCGGCGCCTTGGTCAGGATGCGCTCGGGGATGACGCGCCCGGCCGGGCCTTTGAGATCGTCGGGCCGGTTCTGGTTGCGCCAGCGCGACAGCGCGTAGACCGTGGTCTTGTAGACGTCCTTCAGCACCGAATAGCCGCCGCACATGTCGCCATAGAGCGTGGCGTAGCCGACCGACATTTCGGACTTGTTGCCGGTGGTCAGCACCATGTGGCCGAACTTGTTGGAGAACGCCATCAGCGCCACGCCGCGCAGGCGGGCCTGGACGTTCTCCTCGGTCACGTCGCGACCGCGGCCGGCGAAGACTCCGGCCATCATCCGATCCAGCGCCTCGACCCCGGGCTCGATCGCCACGCTGTCGATGCGCGTGCCGAGCACCGCCGCGCAAGCCGCGGCGTCCTCGGTGCTGTCGGTCGAGGTGAAGCGCGAGGGCAGCATCAGGAGCCGCACCCGCTCGGCGCCCAGCGCATCGACCGCGACCGCGGCCGAGATCGCCGAATCGACCCCGCCCGACATGCCCAGCACCACGCCCGGAAAGCGGTTCTTGTCGACATAGTCGCGCAGGCCCACCACCATGGCGCGATAGATCGTCTCGAGGCCTTCGGCCGGCACCGCACGCGGTGCGGCCGTGCAATTCCAACCCTTGGCGCCGCGGCGCCATTCGGTCAGGGCCACCGCCTCGCGCCAGCTCGGCAGCTGCGCGACCAGACTGCGGTCGGCGCCCAGCGCGAACGAGGCGCCGTCGAACACCAGTTCGTCCTGGCCGCCGATCAGGTTGACGTAGACGAAGGGCAGGCCGGTCTCGGTCACGCGCGCCACGGCCAGATTGAGCCGCTGGTCGATCTTGTCGCGCTCGAAGGGCGAGCAATTCGGCACGATCAGGATTTCGGCGCCGGACTCGGCCAGGCATTCCGCCGCTTCGGGTGTCCAGCAGTCCTCGCATACCATCACGCCCAACTTCACGCCCCGGAACAGGATCGGCCCCGGCAGGCGCCCCGCGGCGAAGACCCGCTTCTCGTCGAACACGCCGTAATTGGGCAGGTCGCATTTGTAGCGCACCGCCGCGATCTTGCCGCCGTCGAGCAGCAGGGCGGCGTTGTAAAGCCGCCCGTCCTCGAGCCAGGGCGCGCCGACCAGCAGCGCCGGCCCGCCATCGGCGGTGTCGGCCGCCAAGCGCTCAACCGCCTCGCGTGCGGCCGCCTGGAAAGCCGGCTTCAGCACCAGGTCCTCGGGCGGATAGCCGATCGTCACCAGCTCGGGATAGACCGCCAGATCGGCGCCCTTGGCCTCGGCCCGGGCGGCGCGGATGCGCGCGAGATTGCCGGCGATGTCGCCCACGGTCGGGTCGATCTGCGCCAGCGCGAGGACCAGGCGGTCGGTCATGGCCGGGCCTGTTTACCCCTGGCGCGCCCGGTGCTCAAGCCGCATGCTATAAGACGCCCCCGCCGCATTCAGGGAGTCCGTCATGCCGGTCAATCGCCAGATCACACTCGCCGCCCGCCCGGTCGGCTGGCCCAAGCCCAGCGACTTCAAGCTGGTCGAGGCGCCGCTGCCCTCGATCAAGGACGGCGAGGTGCTGTTGCGCAACACTTGGCTGTCGCTGGACCCCTACATGCGCGGCCGCATGGACGCCTCCAAGTCCTATGCCGCCTCGGCCGAGCTGGGCCAGCCCATGGTCGGCGGCACGGTGGCCGAGATCGTCGACAGCCGCCATCCCAAGCTGGCCAAGGGCACCGTCGTCTCGGCCTTCGGCGGCTGGCAGGACTACGCCGTCTCCAACGGCCAGGGGCTGAGGGTGCTGGATGCCAAGCTGGCGCCGCCGCAAACCTCGCTCGGCGTGCTGGGCATGCCGGGCGTCACCGCCTATGTCGGGCTGCTCGACATCGGCCAACCCAAGCCGGGCGAGACGGTGGTGGTGTCGGCGGCCTCGGGCGCGGTCGGCTCGGTGGTCGGCCAGATCGCCAAGCTCAAGGGCTGCCGCACGGTCGGCATCGCCGGCGGCAAGGAAAAGTGCGACTGGGTGCGCGAGATCGGCTTCGATGCCTGCATCGACTACAAGAGCGGCGATCTCTTGGCCAATCTCAAGGCCGCCTGCCCCAAGGGTATCGACGTCTACTTCGAGAACGTCGGCGGCGAAGTGCTGGAGGCGGTGCTGCGGCTCCTGAACTTCCGCGCCCGCATTCCGCTTTGCGGCCTGATCAGCCAGTACAACGACACCGAGGATCGCGGCACCCGCGGCGTCCGGCATCTCTTGATCAACCGCGCCATGATCCAGGGCTTCATCGTCTCGGACTATCTCGAGCGCTGGCCCCACGCGCTGACCGAACTGACGCAGTGGTTCGTCCAGGGCAAGCTGAAATACCGCGAGACCGTCAGCCAAGGCCTGGAGAGCGCGCCCGAGGCCTTCATCGGACTCCTGAAGGGCCGCAATTTCGGCAAGCAGTTGGTCAAGATCGCCTGAGGTTCCGTACCCATGGCCAAGGTCCGCAACATCCTGTTCATCATGTGCGACCAGTTGCGGGCCGACTATCTGGGCTGTGCCGGCCATCCGCATCTCAAGACCCCGCATATCGACGCGCTGGCGGCGGCGGGCACGCGCTTCGAGCGGGCCTATGTCCAAAGCGCGGTGTGCGGCCCCTCGCGCATGTCGTTCTATACCGGCCGCTATGTCGCCAGCCATGGCGCGAGCTGGAACCGGGTGCCGCTGTCGGCGGCGGAATGGACCCTGGGCGACTACCTCCGGCCCTTGGGCTTGCGGGTGGCGCTGGCCGGCAAGACCCATGTCCTGCCCGATGCCGAGGGGCTGGAGCGTTTCGGCATCGAGGGCGGCAGCGCCTTGCACGCGCTGATGAGCCAGGGCGGGTTCGAGAGCCTGGACCGCTATGACGGCCACACGCCGCCGGGCGAGGAGAGCGGCTATCCGGCCTTTCTGCGCGAGCAAGGCTACCAGTCGAACGATCCTTGGAACGACTTTGTCGTCGCGACCGTGGCGCCCGACGGCACGGTGGCCAGCGGCTGGCAGATGCGCAACGTCCGCCATCCGGCGCGGATCAAGGAGGAGCATTCCGAGACCGCCTACATGACCGACCGCGCGCTGGGCTTCGTCGAGGACATGGGCGAGCGGCCGTGGTGCCTGCATCTGTCCTACGTCAAGCCGCATTGGCCCTACGTCGCGCCCGCGCCCTATCACGCGCTTTACGGCGCCGAGCACTTGACGCCGGCCAATCGCAGCGCCTTCGAGTGGATCGATCCGCATCCGGCGCTGGCGGCCTATCGCCGCCACGACGAGTCGCTGTCCTTCGCCCGCGACGAGACCCTGGCCACGGTCAAGCCGGTCTACATGGGCCTGATCGCCCAGCTCGACCGGCATATCGGCCGGCTGATCGAGCGGCTGAAGCGCCTTGGCCGCTGGGAGGACACGCTGATCGTGCTGACCGCCGATCACGGCGACTTCCTGGGCGATCACTGGCTGGGCGAGAAGGAGCTGTTCTACGAAGAGGCCTGGCGGGTGCCGATGATCCTGCGCGATCCCGACCCGGCGGCCGATGCCGGGAGGGGCGCGGTCGAGACCCGGCTGGTCGAGGGCATCGACCTGATCCCGACCTTCCTCGATGCGCTGGGCGGCCCGCCGCATCGCCATCGGCTGGAGGGGCGCTCGCTTCTGGCGCTGACGCGCGCGGGCAGCAAGAGCGGAGCCAAGAGCGACTGGCGCGAGGCGGTGTTCGGCGAATTGGATTACGGCTTTCGCGCGGCGCGGCTGGCGCTGGGGCGCGGCGTGCGCGAGTGCCGGGCGATGGCGGTGCGCACCGAGCGCTGGAAATACGTCTGGTGGCAGGGCCTGCGGCCGCAGCTCTACGACCTCGAGCTGGACCCGCAGGAGCGCGGCGACCTGGGCACCAGCCCGCGCCATGACCGCATCCGCGCCCGCATGCATGCCCGGCTGTTCGACTGGCTGGCGACGCGCAAGCGCCGCACCACGGTCAGCGACGACTACGTCGCCCAACGCACCAACCGCCACCGCCAGCACGGCATTCATATCGGGATCTGGTGATGCGCCGAACCCTGCTTGTCCTGGCCGCGGCGCTGATCGCGGCTTGCACCGCCGAGCCGCAACCGGCGGCCTCGGACGGCCCGCGGCTGGCGCCCGGCCAGGCGCTTGGCCGCATCGCCTTCGCCTCGTGCATCGACCAGGAGCGGCCGCAGCCGATCTGGGATCGGGTGCTGGATTACCGGCCCGAGCTGTTCGTTTTCGCCGGCGACAATGTCTATGGCGATACCGGCGGCGTCGGGCCGGACTTCCTGGCCGCGGCCTATCGCAAGCAACGCGGCCAGGCCGGCTTCATGGCGGTGAAGAACCGCATCCCGCATCACGCCGTCTGGGACGATCACGACTACGGCAAGAACGACGGCGGGGTCGAATACGCCCACAAGGCCGATGCCCAGCGCCAGTTCGCCGAGTTCTGGAACCTGCCGGCGGACGATCCGCGCCGCGGCCGCGAGGGTATCTACCACGCCGCCATCCACGGCCCGCCGGGCCGGCGGGTGCAGGTGGTCCTGCTCGATGCGCGCTATTTCCGTTCGGCGCTCAAGCCGACCGACAGCCGCGGCGCGCGCGGGCGGGAACGCTATCTGCCCGACGACGATCCGGCCAAGACCATGCTGGGCGCCGCGCAGTGGCAATGGCTGGAAGCGGAACTGCGCAAGCCGGCCGAGCTGCGGCTGATCGTCTCGGGCATCCAGGTGCTGGCCGAGGGCCATGGCTGGGAGCGCTGGGGCAACCTGCCGCGCGAGCGCCGGCGGCTGTTCGACCTGATCGCGGCGACGCGGGCCAACGGCGTCGTCTTCCTGTCGGGCGATCGCCATCTCGGCGCGCTTTACCGCGAGACCGAGGGCGTGCCCTACCCGCTGACCGAGATCACGTCGTCGGGGATCAATCGCTATTTCCCCAACGCGCTGGAGGCGGGACCCAACCGCCTCGGCAACGTCTTCGGCCAGCCCAATTTCGGCGCCATCGAGATCGACTGGGCGGCGGGGACGGTGCGGCTGTCGATTCGCGACGGCGAAGGCCAGGCCCAGCGCGAGGCGGTGCTGAAACTGGCCGAGCTGGCGGCGAAGTAGCGGCCGACCAACACGTAATACCGGTCCGCGTTGACCCTGGCCGGTCAACGCGCCCTCAGGCGCCGGGCGGGCGCATCCGCGCCCTTGGCTTACGCGCCGAAAGGCGCGCGGCCTCAATGGCCGTTCCAAGCTGCGATGAGACACGCTCATCGCAGCTTGGTATAAGCGCAACGGAGCGGAAAACGACCAATCCGGGCCAGGTAGGCGCGGAGCCGGTCACCAAAAGCGCGGAGTCGAGCCGGAAAAGCGCGCAAATGCGCGCAAATAGCCAATTTGTAACTAGCTAGTGCTTTGATATTAAGCAGTAATCCAGGCATGTCGGGTGGCAGGGTCGATTTGGGATGGTTAACGCGCTCTTGCCTTATTCGCCATAAGGCGCACGGCCGCAACGGCCGTGCCAAACGGCATAGATCATTCATTGTGGCTTGCCTGGATTTGGGTACAGAAAACCGCCAGGTCGCATGCCTGCGACCCGGGACCGAGCGTCTTTCACAATTCCATCAGCATGCCAAACCCCGGCACGACCCGAGGTTTGGCGGTGGCTGTCATATAGTTTATATGAAGGAATATGTCAAGAACTTAAAACGTATAAAAAGCGTGCCATCTTGTCGTTGTTACCTGCTTGACAGCAAGTCCGTAACCTATCAAAATGATAGGCAAAGATGAAGGATCGTTTTGGCCGTGGTCCGGTGACACACTTCCGCCTAACGGCCAGAGTCGCCGAGCAGCGGATCCGGACGCTCGCCGCCGACTCCGCGAATATCGACTGGTCGATCCATGCCTTCGAGCGCATGGACGAACGCGGCATCACCGTTCAGGACGCGCTGCGGGCGCTGCGGCAAGGCATGCTTTCGGGTCAGCCGGAGCCGCTGCCGCGCAACGAGTGGAAATGCAAAATGGTGCGTCGGACCCAGGGCAATCGCGATGTCGGCGTGGTGACCATCATGCTTGCGAGCGACCGCCTGTTCGTCAAGACCGTGGAGTGGGAGGACCTGAAATGACCGGGCAGATTTGGAAACACGGAAACGATGGCGAAAGGCCGTCGTTCCGCTACAGGGGCTGCGGCCTGGACGACGTCTACCTCGTGAGCGGATTCGAGGTGAAGGAAACGCCGCATGGGAAGGCCGTGTCCATCCGCGATCTGGACGGCCTGCACCGGGCCATCGGCCTGGACTTGGTGGACCGCCGCAAGCCGCTATCAGGCAAGGATATCCGCTTTCTGCGCGCTGACATGGACCTGACGCAGGTCGAACTCGCGCGCATGTTCGGCTGCGACAGCCAGCAAGTGGCGCGCTACGAGAAGGGCGAAAACCGCATTCCGGGGCCGGCCGACCGGCTGTTGCGCATGATCTACCGCAATCATGTCGGCGGCGACGTCGACGTGCGCGCGTTTCTCAAGGCCCTGGATCGGCTGGACGAACGCACCGCCAAGCGCAGGGTCTATGCGGCGACCAAGACCGGCTGGAAACTCGCCAGGGCAGCTTGACGCGGCGGTCGATCGGCCAACCGGTTCCGACAAGCCTATGTGCTAGGCGCCACCACTGGCGACACCGCGGCGCAGCCAGGCACGCATTTCTTGGAGAAGGGGAATTTGTTCGCAGCCTCGCCAACAAGAAGATCAAAAGTACGGCCGTCAATTTTCTCGCCGTCCTTGGACCTCGACTCGACTTGATCGAGAATGTGTTTCAGCCGCCTCTGAACCTTGGCGTTACTGCTGCAAGGCCTGAATTGACTTGTCTTGTGGCAATATCTCAGATGACTTTCCATGGTTTCTCACTCGAAGTGATGGACTTTCAAGAAATGGGAGTACGTGAATCCCAATTTTTTCAATTTGTTCAGAGCCAAAATCGTTTTCGTCGGATCCTGTCCGTCGCATGATTCCAGCCCCCTATTTTCGGTTTGACGATTCACGAGAGCCCCCTTTCGCTTCTCGCTAGCCGAGTCCGATCTCCGGAAGGTCGCGAGAATAGGACAAACGATAGCTTTGACTTGCTGCGGTTCAATTCGTTCGAGCCATTCATTCAACCGACCATTCAAACCCCTGATCCGATAATCCGCCAAGGCGCTCAGAATTTCTTTCTCTATTGGCACGATAGCCGCAAGACTCTCGACGACATCGAGCACTTCGAAATTGTCTTTTTGGACGTTATGGCTACCGAAAGTCCGCTGATAATTGCGAAACCGCACTGCCAAATTCACTGCGCGACCGACTTTGCAATTCAATTTGTTGACCTTAATGCATCGATCGGCAATCCGCCGCCTATCGGCATTGACCGAGATAGGCTCGCTGTTTCTCAACGTAACGAGGTAGATGCCCGGCTTTTGAGGGTGCATTTGGCCTAGTTCGTCTAAATCCTTCGTCGATCCCATATTAAGTCGCGAAAGTACCGAATCAAACACCTGTCTACCCCCTGCTCGTCGGACCTTGGATGTGGGGAAGAATTGCTGCCCACTGTTCGCGATGGCAATATTTGGCAAAGTATGCCATCATTCCATCACCCCAGGAGGCTGCGATGGCGACCATGAACGTATCCCTGCCCGATCCGATGCGCGATTGGGTCGAGACCCAGGTCAAGGGCGGCGAATATGCCAATGCCAGCGACTACATCCGCGACCTGATCCGCCACGATCAGCAGCGCCGCTCCGACCTGCGCGCCGCCATCGCCGAAGGCCTTGCCAGCGGCCGCAGCCGCCGCAAGGCCGAAGACATACTGAGCGCCGCCAAGAGACGTCATCGCGGCACCTGACCGGACTGCGCGAACATGATGCAAGATACGATCTGAGGCTGAAAAGTCAGATCGGATCGGTCATGCCCTATGTCCTGTCAAATCGCGCCGATGCCGATTTGGACGAGATCCTGGCCTATTCGCTTAAGACATTCGGCGAGGCCAATGCCGAAGTCTACTTTCTATCCTTGCGCGATTGCCTTCATGCGTTGGCGGACAATCCAGGCATGGGACAGGCAGTGGACGATCTTCATCCTGGCTTGCGGCGCCATCATCACCGCCGGCACGCGATATATTACGTGATCGAACAGCCGGGCATTTTCGTCGTCCGCGTGCTTCATCAATCGATGGATGCGCCTCGGCATCTCGGTTCGGATAGCAACAGCCGCTAATGACGACGTCCAGAGCGCCAACTACCCCATCACCTGTCCGAAGCCGATCTCGTGGCCGTCGGGGTCGCGCAGGCCGAATTCGCGGCAGCCATAGGGCTGATCGCAAGGCTTGTAGGCGATGACGGCGCCGCGGCGCCGGAACTCGGCATGGAGCGCGTCGGCATCCGAGACCCAGAAATAGGCGTCCCACAGCCCTTGCGAGACCCGCCCGCGCGGCACGATCGCCGACGCATCGTCGACCTGCTTGAGCATGAGATACGTGCCGTCGCGGCCGAGGATGACAAAGCCCGGCGGATCGCCCCAGATCTTGTCGTAACCGAAGCCCATCGCATCGCGATAATGATTTGCCGCCGCCACCACGTCGCGCACCAACAGCACCGGCGCCGATGCGGTCAACTTGGCTTTGACTGGCGCAGCCGGTTCGGCCATGGCCTTGGCTCCTTTCAAGCCCTCGATCCTGTCACGTTACGACATTGGACTGCGATCATGAACGCGTCCGGCGAATCGACCTGCCGGCCGAGTGCGGCCGGTCGATTCCACCTTCCCCCGGCTCCGCCCCTCGGTCTACACTTACGCCATGAGCGCTGCCCCCGGCGAAGCCATCAAGCTCGAATTCAAGATCGCTCAGAACGAGGCCGATCGGAAGCGGATCTACGAATTCCGTTACAAGGTTCTGGTCGAGGAATTGGGGCTGTCGCCGCCCGGCGCCGACGCCACCGCCAAGACCGTGCGCGACGCCATGGACGACCGCGCCTATCATTTCTTCGTCACCGGACGCCAGGGCGCGGTGGCCGGCGCGGTGCGCATCAACCTGCTGAAGCTGGGCCCCCTGCCCGAGCGCCTGGCCAAGGCCTACCAAGTCGAGACCTTCAAGGCGGTGGTCAAGGACGCCATCTCCTTCACCGATCCGGTGATCGTCTCGCGCGACTACCGCACCACCAACGCGCCGGCGCTGCTGCTGGGCGCGGCCTACAAGACCGTGCGCGGCCAGGGCAGCAAGTTCGACTTCTGCCACTGCCAGCCGGCGCATGTCGCGCTTTACGAGGCGCTGGGCTATCGCCGCTTCGGCGACAATTTCGTCAACGAGGTCGACGAATACCAGGTGCCGCTGGTGATGGTGCTGGAGGACGTCCAGCACCTCAGTACGATGGGTTCGCCCCTGGCGCGCCTGGCCCAGGGCTTCCCCAACGGCCGCGAGACCTCGGCTTGGTTCCTGCAGAAATTCCCCCAATCCGCCGCCCAGCAATCCGGCGGCATGGACGAGGAGAAGTTCTGGAAGCTGCTGACCGACAAGATGCACCAGACGCCGCTGGTCGGCATTCCGCTCTTGGCCGGGCTGGAATACCGCGACGCCAAGAAGTTCCTCAAATACGGCACCATGCTGCGCGGCAAGCGCGGCGACGTCATCGTCCGCGCCGGCGCCATCGGCAAGGAGATGTACATCATCCTCACCGGCGATGTCGAAGTGCGCAGCCCGCTCAAGGACGGCCAGAAGCTGTTGGCCAAGTTCGGCAAGGGCGGGCTGTTCGGCGAGATGGCCTTCCTGTCGGCGCGGCCGCGCACCGCCGACGTCATCGCCGCCTCCGACGTCGAATTGCTGGTGATGTCGCAGGACTTCCTGACCAAGGCGATGAAGGCGCTGCCCGAGATCAGCAGCCGGGTGCTGTTCAACCTGGCGCTGGTGCTGGTGCAGCGGGTCGAGGACGCCAACAAGCGCGCCTCGGGCGTGGCGCCGGCGGCGGCGCCGGGCCAGCCCAAGCCGATGGCGCCCGGTGCGGCCTCGGCTCCGCCGCCGGCGGTGGCGGTAGCCGATCCCTTCGCCAATTGACCGCGGCGCAGCCGAGCCGCGGATGAGCCCCAAGGCGACGCCATTGTTGCCGACCATGGGGGTCGGCTCCTACGCCGCGCCGGGCTGGTTCCTTGCCTCCTGGCGCGAAGTCCGCAAGGGCGGCTGGGGCGCGGGCGATGTCGAGGAACTGCTCGACGACGCCACCCGCATCGTGCTGGCCGATCAGATCGAGGCCGGGATCGACATCCTCAGCGACGGCGAGCTGCGCCGCCAGCGCTTCGTCTACGAGATGTTCGACCGCCTGAGCGGGCTCGAGCGCCAGGCGCCGCGCCGGCGCCTCGGCATCGCCGGCTACGACATGGCGCCCAGCTTCGTCGCCCGCGAGCCGATCGCGGCACCCAAGGGCCTGGGCGCGGTCGAGGAGTTCCTGGCGCTGAAGCGCTTGGCGCCGGCGAGCGCGCCGCTCAAGGTGGCGATCCCGGGGCCGCTGACCTTCGCCATGTCGATCGCGCCGGCGCCGGGGGTGCTGGAGACGCTGATCGCCATCGTCAACGCCGAGCTCAAGGCCCTGGCCGCGGCCGGCGCCGCCTTCGTCCAGCTCGACGAACCCGGCATCAGCCGCGCCCCGCACGGGCTTTCGGCCAAGGACGGCGCGCTGGCCGTCAACCGCGCGCTGGCGGGCGTCGAGGCCCAGCGCGCGGTCCATGTCTGCTTCGGCAACAATGCCGGCCGGCCGATGGCGGATCGCCGGCTGGGGCCGCTGATGGACGCGATGACGGCCTTGGATTGCGACGTGCTGATGCTGGAATTCGCCAACCGCCAGATGGCCGATTCGGAACTGCTGGCGACGCTGGCCAAGGATTACATCGTCGCCGCCGGCGTCATCGACGTGAAGAATTTCCGGCTCGAAACCCCGGCCGACGTCGCCGAGCGGCTTGCGCTTTGCCTCAAGCACGCCCCGGCCGAGCGCCTGATCGCCACCGCCGATTGCGGCTTCTCGGCGCTGCCGCGCTATCTCGCCCGCCAGAAGCTGCAGGCGCTGGCGGCCGGCGCCGAACTCGCGCGCGGTCATTGACCTGACCGGGTTTTCTTGAGCCAGGCTGATTGAGATAATCAGTTTGGAAAGGAACCCAAGACGATGCCCAGGAAACGACATAGCGCTGAACAGATCGTCACGAAGCTGCGGCAGATC
>VGDZ01000092.1 GCA_016869515.1 Alphaproteobacteria bacterium
CCAGCAACACCGAGCGCGCGTTCTGGGAATCGGCGACCAAGGCGGACTCGGTCGAAGCCTATGAAGCCTATGTGAGGCGCTATCCGCAGGGAGCCTTTGTCGATCTAGCCCAGATCGCGATCGCCAAAATGCGGCCGCGGGTTGCGGCGGTGACGCCGCCGCCGGCGCCTCAACCCGCTCCCATACCGACCCAGCCAGCCGTAGTCCGACCGCCTGTCCAGCCACCGCCCGCACCTTCGCCCTCGGTGCAATGGGCGATGGGCAGCTTCGGTGCCGTTACTGGCGCGTTTCCATCCAGACCGATCAGCCTGGTCGTTCCGTTCCCGCCCGGCGGCAGCGCAGATATGGTCGCACGAACGATCTCCGCGAAGATGGCTCTAGGCCTGGGCCAGGCTGTTGTTGTCGAAAACCGTCCCGGCGCAGCGGGCAATATCGGCACCAGCTATGTCGCCGCAACCGCTCGCGACGGGCATACGCTGTTGGCGGCTGGGACTCCGATGGCCATCTCGCTGGCAGCGATGAAATCACCGCCGTTCCGCGCTGCGGATTTCGTGCCGGTGGCGATGATCGGGATATCGCCCTACTACCTTGCAGTTCCGGTCAATTCGCCCTTCCGCAGCCTGGCCGATGTGGTGGCTTCGGCTCGGGCCAATCCGGGCCGGATCACCTACGCGACGGCGGGTACGGGCTCGATGTCGCACATGGCGGCGGCCCTATTCGGCCTGTCGACGCAAACCAACCTTGTGCATGTGCCCTATCGCGGGACCGGACCTGCAGTGAGCGATTTGATTGCCGGCCATATCCATATTCTGTTCGAACAAGCGGCGACGTTGGCTGGCAGTTTGGCGAACGGCCAAGTCCGGCTGTTGGCGGTGGCGGCGGCGCGGCGTTCGGCCCGCCAGCCCGCGGTTCCGACCCTGGCCGAAACGGGAGTGGCCGGGGTCGAGGCCGCCTATTGGAGCGCGTTGCTGGCGCCCGCCGGGACGCCGCGCAATGCGATCGACCGGCTGCACGCCGAACTGGGCCGCGCCACGAGTCAGGGCGGGCTGGCCGAGCTCGAGCGTTTCGGCATCGACCCCTGGGTGCTGACTCCCGAACAGACCGGTGCCTTCGTTTCGTCCGAAATCGCCAAATGGACGCGAGTCGCGGCCCAGGCGCAGATTTCTATCGACTGACTGGTTTTTGAGGGTCGGGCGGGGCCGGAGTGCCCGTGCGATCGGCATGCAGTCGTTGCCGTGCGTCGTCGACCAGTCGCGTCGCCGCCTCTTCGGGCGTGCCGAGCGATTCGAGCGCCAGCCGCGCCAGCGACAGGCTCGATTCGAAGGTCTCCGGCACCACGCCATCCGCGCCCAAGGCGGTCAGGTCCGCCAAATGCGATGTGTCGTGGGCGCGCACGAAGACCTTGAGATCGGCCCGCAGTTCGCGCGCGGTCTGCAAGGAGCGGGCGCCGGCCGCGGGATCGTCGAGCGTGACGATCATGGCGGCGGCGTTGGCAACGCCAAGGCTTTCGAGAATCTCGCGCCGGCTGGCATCGCCGAAATGCACCGATTGCCCGCGGGCCCGGGCTTGGGCGACGTGCTCCGGACGCAGGTCGATCGCGACATAGGGCACGGATTGGGCTTCGAGCAGCTTGGCGATGGTCTGTCCGACCCGGCCGAAGCCGGCGATGACGACGTGGCCTTCCTGCGCCTGCGACGCATCCGGCGCGGCGCGAGCCAATGGCGGCCAGCGCCGATCCAGCCATGACGACAGCCGGGGTCCGAGGGAAGCGAGCAGCGGTGTGGTCAGCATGCTCAGGCCGGTGACGGCGAACATGAAGGTACCGACATAGCTTGGAATGACGTCGATCGTCATGGCGGCGGCGATGACGACGAAGGCAAATTCGCCACCTTCGGCCAGCAGCAGACCGGCGCGCACCGCGACATCGCGAGGCTGGCCGAAAGCCAGGCACAGCGCGGCGGCGATGGTGGCTTTGATGGCGATCAGGCCGATCACCGAGGCGACGATCCAGCCGGTCTGCGCGGCCACCGCCGGCAAATCGATGCCAAGGCCGACGGTGATGAAGAACAGGCCGAGCAGCAGCCCCTTGAAGGGTTTGATGTCGACCTCGATTTGATGCCGATACGCGGTCTCGGCCAGGAGCAGGCCGGCCAGGAACGCGCCCAGCGCGAGCGACAGGCCGGCGGCATGAGTGGCACCCGCCGTGGCCAAGATGATCAGCAAGGTCAGGGCCATGAACAGTTCGGGACTGCCGGTGGCCGCCACCCAGCGATAGGGCAGGCGAAGCGCGTAGCGCCCGATGACCAGAATCAGGATTATTGCCAACACCGCACGTCCGAAGGCGACGGCAGCCGTGGCCAAAACGGAATCCGTGCTTTCGCCCAGAAGCGTGACCAGGACCAGAAGCGGCACCACCACCAAGTCCTGGAACAACAGCACCGAAAAGCACACCCGTCCAAGCCGCGAGGCGATTTCGCCGCGTTCGACCAGCAACTGTACCACCAGCGCGGTCGAGGACAGGGCGAAGCACAGGCCCAGCACCATCGAAACTCCGGGTCCGTTTTCCCAAGCGAAGGCGATGGCGCCGATCGCCGCTGCGGAAATGGCGACCTGGGCCGCGCCCAAGCCGAACACCAGCACGCGCAGGGATCTTAGCCGCTCGAACGACAATTCGAGCCCGATCAAGAACAAGAGGAAAGCCACGCCTAGCTCGGACAGCGTGGCGATCTCGGGCGTCTGGCGGATCAGCCCCAGCCCATGCGGGCCGATGACGATCCCGGTCAGCAGAAAGCCCAGCACCGGGCTGGCACGAAAGCGGTGAACCGCCAGCACCATGACAATGCTGGCGGCCAGAAGCATCACTATCTGCCAAAAATGGCCGTCGCTCTCGTTCGCCATGCGCCCCTGCCGCCGGTCCGATGCTTCGATCGCAGCCAGGCTACCTTTCTAGCGAAGCGGCGCCCGAGTCAATGCGGATCGAGCGCCGCGGGCCGCGGTCCGCCGCTGGCCCAATCCAGCAATTCGACCAAGTGCAGCACCGGCGTTTTGGTGCCGGACCGCAACTGCATCAGGCAGCCGACATTGCCCAGCGCCACGGCCTCGGCGCCGAGCCCGGCGATATGCCCGAGCTTGCGGGCGCGCAAGCGGTCGGCGATTTCGGGCTGCATGACATTGTAGGTTCCGGCCGAGCCGCAGCAGAGATGGCCTTCGGGCACGTCCGCCACTTCGAAGCCCACGCCGCGCAGCAGCGCCTTGGGCGCATCGACCAGCTTCTGGCCGTGTTGCAAGGAGCACGCGGCGTGATAGGCGATGCGCAGCGGTTCGGGCGCGCGGGCCTGGATCTTCAGTTCGGCGAGGATCTCGGAAATGTCGCGGGCCAAGGACGAGATCCGGCGCGCCTTGTCGGCGTAGGCCGGGTCCTCGCGCAGCAAAAAGCCGTAGTCCTTGATCGGCGTGCCGCAGCCCGACGCGGTGACCACCACGGCGTCGATCTCGCCCAGCGCGCTCCAGGCATCAATCGCGGCGCGGGCTTGGCGCTTGGCGCGCTCGGTCTGGCCCATGTGGTGCGCCAGCGCGCCGCAACAACCCGCATCCGCGGCGATCGTCACCTCGCAGCCATGGCGCGTCAGCAATCGGACCGTCGCCTCCGCGATCTCGGGCGCCAGCACGGTTTCGGCGCAGGCCGCCAGCAAAGCCACTCGCTTGCGACGCGGCCCGATGGCGGGATGGGTCCGGGGACGTTCGAGCGGCGAGGGTGCGGGCAATGTGGGCGGGGCAAGTTTCAGCATCGCTGCCAGGCGCGCGGGCAAGACCGGCGCCAGTGGCCGGGCCAGGTTCGCTGCGAGCAATGCCAATCGAAACCAGATGGGATTGGTCAGCAACCGGGCCAACAGCCAGCGCAAGCCACGTTCGGTCACGGTTCGTTGAAACCTGGTCTCGATGTGGTGGCGCGCATGGTCGACCAGGTGCATGTAGTGCACGCCCGAGGGACAGGTGGTCATGCAGGACAGGCAGGACAGGCACCGGTCGACATGGGTGACGGCATCGGCCGGAGGCGGGCCGTCCTGTTCGAGCATGCTTTTGATCAGATAGATCCGGCCGCGCGGCGAATCCAATTCGTCGCCCAGCAACACATAGGTCGGACAGGTGGCGGTGCAGAAGCCGCAATGCACGCAGGCGCGCAGGACGGCGTTGCTTTCGCGGATGTCGGGATCGGCCAGCTGGGCGAGGGTAAAGCCGGTCTGCATGGTCAGGCGTCCGACGTCATCCGCCCTGGATTGAGCTTGCGCTCGGGATCGAACGAGTCCTTGAGCCGGCGCGCCAATGCCGCAAGGCCGGGCGCCTCGGGCTCGAACACCGGCACTTTCGTCCGGATCGCGGCTTCGGCACGGATGAGCGTGGCGTGACCGCCGAGCGGCGCCAGCGCGCCGCGCACCATGGCCGCGTGGGCACCGGGCGCGGGGGGCAGCGCAAGCCAGACCAGTCCGCCGGACCAGTCGTAATAATGGCGCGCGCCAGCGATCTTCAGGGCCGCGACGTATCTCGGGCCATGGCTGGGGGCGATCGATACGCGCCAGAGCGGACCTACATGGCGGCACAGGAACTCGGCATCGCCGATCTTTCGCCACAGCGCCTGCGAGGCGGCGTGGTCGAGCCTGGCGAGCGCACCGTGCGGTTCCGCCAGGCGCTCGAGGCTCTCCAGGCGCGCAGCGACCGAAGCCGTTGTGCCCTCGAGGCGTAGTGCGGTCAGGGCACGGACGTCGGCGATGCCGCGCGGCAGGTGGGCCAAGCCCGAGACATCGAGCGGCGAGCCGGCGGCCCTGGCCAACAGCGCTATGGCCGCGCCGTCGTCGAGGCCCTCGACCGCCAGGGTGCGAGCGGTCTCGGGCGCGGGCAGGACCTTGACCGTGACCTCGGTCAGCGCCGCCAGCGTGCCGAAGGATCCGCACATGATCTTGCACAGATCGTAGCCGGTGACGTTCTTGACCACGCGCCCGCCGGCCTTGAACGCCTGGGCATGACCCGACACGGCGCGAAAACCCAGCAGATGATCGCGCGCCGCGCCGGCCTTGATGCGACGCGGGCCGCCCAAGTTGCAAGCCAGCACGCCACCCAAGGTCTGCCGGCCGGAAGCGCCCCACAGCGCGCGCCAATCCGGCGGCTCGAAGGCCAGCATCTGCGACTTGGTGGCAAGCAGGGCCTCGATCTCGGCCAGCGGCGTCGCTGCGCCGCAAGTCAGCACCAGTTCCTCGGGCTCGTAGGCGCGGATGCCGGAAAACCGGGCCAGGCTCAGCGGTGTGGCGCCGGCGACCGGCCGGCCGTAATCGCGCTTGGTGCCGCCGGCCAGCAATTCGAACCGTCCCTGGTCATCGGCCAAGGCGGCGATCAACTCGCCTTCGTCGGCCGGCGCCGGCGTCATCAGAACCGCGGCAGCTCGGGATGGCGCAGAGCGCCGCCATGGACGTGCACGCGGCCAAGCTCGGCGCAGGCGTGCAGGCTGGGGAACACCTTGCCGGGGTTGAGCAGGCAGGCGGGATCGAAAGCGCATTTGACGCGCTGCTGCTGGTCAAGGTCGACCGGATCGAACATGGTCGGCATCAGGTCCCGTTTCTCGACGCCGACGCCGTGCTCGCCGGTCAGCACGCCGCCGACCTCGACGCACAGCCGCAGCAGATCGGCGCCGAAGCGCTCGGCCTTTTCCAGCTCGCCCGGGCGGTTGGCGTCGTAGAGGATAAGCGGATGCAGATTGCCGTCGCCGGCATGGAAGACATTGGCCACGCCCAGCCCGTATTCGGCCGAAAGCTGGCGGGTGCGGGCCAGGACCTCGGCCAGCTTCTTGCGCGGAATCGTGCCGTCCATGCAGTAATAGTCGGGTGAGATGCGGCCGACCGCGGGGAAAGCGTTCTTGCGGCCGGCCCAGAACGACAGCCGCTCGGTTTCGTCGCGCGAGATGCGGAGATGGTCGGCGCCGCAGCGGCGGGCGATGGCCTCGACCCGGCCGATCAGCTCGTCGACCTCGGCGCGCGGTCCGTCGAGTTCGACGATCAGCAGGCTTTCGGCATCGCGCGGATAGCCGGCGGCGCAGAAATCCTCGGCGGCGTTGATCGCCGGGCGATCCATCATCTCCATGCCGCCGGGGATGATGCCGGCGGCGATGATGGCGGCGACGCATTCGCCGCCGGCCTCGACGCTGGGGAAACCCAGCAGCATGGCGCGCTGGGTCTCGGGCTTTTGCAGGATGCGTACCGTGACCTCGGTCACCACGCCCAGCAACCCCTCCGACCCGGTCAACAGGCCAAGCCAATCATAGCCGCCCGAATCGAGGTGCTTGCCGCCGACCCGCAGCACCTCGCCGTCGATGGTGACGAATTCGAGCCCGAGCAGGTTGTTGGCGGTGACGCCGTATTTGAGGCAATGCACCCCGCCCGAGTTCTCGGCCACGTTGCCGCCAATGGTGCAGGCGATCTGCGAGGAAGGATCGGGGGCATAGTAGAAGCCGCGATGCTCGACGGCGCGGGTGATGGCGAGGTTGGTCACGCCCGGCTGGACGCGAACGGCGCGATTGTCCCAATCGATCTCCAGCACGCGGTTGAACTTGGCCAGACCCAACAACACGCCATCGGCTAGCGGCAAGGCGCCGCCCGAAAGCGAGGTGCCGGCGCCGCGCGGCACGATCTTGACGTCGTGGTCGCGGCAATAGCGCAGCACGGCGGCGACCTGCTCGACCGTCTCCGGCAGCACCGCCACCAAGGGCGGCTGGCGATAGGCGGTCAGGCCGTCGCTTTCGTAGGCGCGCAGCGAAGCGGCGGCATCGATCACGCCCTCGCCGGGAACGATGGCGCGGAGCGCGGCGACGATCTCGGCCCGGCGCGCAAGCGTGGCCGGATCGGGTTTGGGCATCAGCATGGCGAGCCGTCCACCATGCCGCTATCTAGAGGGAGGTGCGGCGGCTTGTAAACCGCCGCGGCGCCCGCAGCCTCAGCCTTGGCGGGCCTTGAAGCGCGGGTTCTTCTTGTTGATGACGTAGGTACGGCCCTTGCGGCGGATGACGCGATTGTCGCGGTGCCGTTTCTTCAAGGACTTGAGCGAGTTGACGACTTTCATGGCGCGGATCCCGGGTCGAAAGCGGCGCGGACCATAGGCAGCGCGCCGCGCGCTGTCAACCGCCCAGACTCCCGCGCCCGTGGGGGGCGCTCAGGTCCTGGTCGGGGCCGAGCGGGATCAGGCCGCCGGGGTTGAGGTGGCGGTGGCTGGCGTAATAGTGGCGTTTGATCTGCGCGATGTCGGTGGTATCGCCAAAACCCGGGGTCTGGAACAGATCGCGCAAATAGCCCGAAAGCGCCGGGTAATCGGCGATGCGCTTGCGGGCGCATTTGAAATGGATGGCGTAGACCGGATCGAAGCGCACCAGGGTGGTGTAGAGGCGGATATCGGACTCGACGATGGCGGCGCCGAACAGATAGCGCCGGTCGGTTAGCCGCGCCTCCAGCAGATCGAGGCAGGCATAGAGCGCCCCGATCGCCTCCTCATAGGCGGCCTGGCTGGCGGCGAAGCCGGCGCGATAGACGCCGTTGTTGACCGCATCGTAGATTGCTTGGTTGAGGGCATCGATTTCGATGCGCAGCGTTTCGGGGTAGAGGTTCGGGCCGCGGCCGAGCCGGTCGAACTGGCGCAGAATCTCGGCGGACTCGTTGTTGACGATGGTCTTGCCGACGCGATCCCACAGCACCGGCACGCTGACCCGGCTGGTGCAACTGGGATCGGCGGCGACATAGAGTTCGCGCAACTTGGTAAAGCCGTTCTCGTCCGGCGCCGTCAAAGTCCAGCCGTCTTGGCCCAGCAGGGGATCGACCGTGACGACGTCGATGGCGTCGTCCAGCCGCTTGAGCTTGCGTGCGATCAGGGTGCGATGCGCCCAGGGACAGGCCAGCGAGACATAAAGCCGATAGCGGCCCGGCACGAATGGGAATTGGGCCGAGCCGAGTTCGCGGCGGAAGGTCGTGGTGCTGCGCAGAAAGCGGCCGGCGGCATCGACATGCCGCGCATCGTCCGTGCTCCACCGGCCTTCGATCAGGCGCCCCATGACGGAAACTGTGACATGGCGGCGGGAATCGTGCTATAGGGCGCGTCGCCATGACGCGGATGCAGCGACGACGAGCCTGAGACCGCGCCCGGGACCGCTCCGGGCGAATCGCCTTTTCGTCTTGTTGCGTTTCGTCGCGAGACCGTCATGCCGATCAGAATCGAGCCCGAACTTCCGGGCGATGCCGCCGCCATCGAAGACCTCAACGATCGGGCCTTCGGTCCCGATCGCCTCGCCAAGACCGCCTATCGCTTGCGCGAAGACAACCCGCCGATCGCGGCACTGTCCCGCGTCGTGCGGCGGGCCGGACGCGTGGTCGGATCGATCCGCTTTCACGCCGTCGAAGCCGGCGGCACGGCCATGCTGCTGCTGGGGCCGTTGGCGGTCGATCCGGATTGGCAGGGGAAGGGCATCGGCCGGGGGTTGATCGGCGACGGCCTTGCCCGTGCGCGTGCGCTCGGCCATCGCGCCGCGATCCTGGTGGGCGATGCGCCCTATTACGGTCAATTCGGTTTCGCGCGTGCCTTGGCGCTGAATCTGGAATTGCCGGGCTGGGTCGATCCGGCGCGCTTTCTGGGTTTGGAGTTGGTGCCGGGCGCGCTGGCCCAGGCGCGAGGCCCGGTTCAGCGGCCCTCGCGCCGCCAGGCCAGCAAAAAGGCTCCCAACGCCAGCATCAGCACCGCCAGCGCCGGCAGCAACGGAATCTGACGCACGCCGGCGACGACGAAATCGCCATTGCGGCGTAGGCCCAGCCAGTCGCGACCGACCACGTCGCGGCCGGGCCGGATCTGGCGCAGGTCCGGCAGACCGGCCTGCAGCCAGCGCACCGCGCCGCCGGTCGAAGCCGCCAGCGGCTCCAGCACCTCGGCCGTGGCGCGCGGATCGGCAAGTTCCAACGGATTGGGCGGGCCGACCGCCACCACCACGCTGCGGCCGGAATCCGACACGCGGTAGAGCCCGGCCTCCTCGACCGCCAGGCTGGCGATCGACAGGCCGCGTTCGCGGGCCTGCAGTTCGAGCGGCTTGTCGCTGCCGTCGGGCAGGGTGACGACCGCCTCGCCGCCGCTTTCGGTCAGGTTGTGGCGGGTGACGATCAGCGTCCCGTCCTCGACCGTGGCGCGCAGGTCGTTCTCTTCCAGCTCGGGTTCCTTCATCAGCCAGTGCGCGATGCGGCGCAACAGCTCGGCCTGGGGTCCGCCGCCTTCGAATCCGCGGGCCCATAGCCAGGTATGATCCGACATGATCTGGGCGATGCGGCCCTGGCCGATGCGTTCCACCACCAAGAGCGGCCGTTCGCCCGGCGCCACCATCAGCGTGGCGCCGGCAGTGACTTCGGCCTCGACATAGCGGAACCAGCGGCCCCAGCTCGGCTGATCGCCTTCGCTGCCGGGCAGGGCGGCCGTGACCGGATGACGGCGGCCGATCTGCGAAAGCCTGGGCAGAAAGCCGTCGTTCATCACCGTGCCGGTCGGCCGCGCCGGCAGGACATCGCCCAGGGCCGAGCGATAGAGCGACAGCGGGGTGGCGAAGGACGGCCCCGAGGAATCCAGCACGGCTCCGCCCTTGCGCACGTAATCGACGATGTTCTCGAGGTAGGCCTGAGGCAGCAGGCCGCGCCGGCGATAGCGATCGAAAATGATCAGGTCGAATTCGTGCAGCTTCTGCTCGAACAGCTCGCGGGTCGGAAAGGCGATCAGCGACAGCTCGCGCACCGGCGTCATGTCCTGCTTCTCGGGCGGCCGCAGAATGGTGAAATGGACCAGGTCGACCGACGGGTCGGCCTTGAGCAGGTTGCGCCAGATGCGCTCGCCGGCATGGGGTTCGCCCGAGACCAGCAATACCCGCAGCCGATCGCGCACGCCGTTGATCGACAGCAGGGCGCGGTTGTTGGCGAGCGTGAGCTCGCGCGGGCCCGGATCGACCTGAACGTCGAGCACGGTGATGCCGCCATGGGCGAGGTTGAAGTGGAAGCGATAGGACTCGCCGACCGCAACGGTCATGGTCTGGGGCGGCTCGCCGTCGCGACTGATGGTCAGCCGCGCGGTCGATCCCGCCGCACGCGCCGGCGTGTCGACCACCCGCACCACGATCGACTGCTCGCCGCCGACCATGCCGAAGCGCGGGGCTTCCTCGATCACCAGTCGGCGATCGCCCTCCTCGCGGCTGCCGGCGATCAGGGCGTGCAACGGCACGCCCGCGCCCAGTTCCTGCAGCCCGGCCGGGACGTCGTGGACCTGGCCGTCGGTGACGGCGATCACGCCGGCAAGGCGTCCGCGCGGGACGTCGCTCAGCGCCCGGCCGAGCACGCCGAATAGGCGCGTGCCTTCGCTGCCGTCCTCGGCACCGCCGGCCGACAGCACGCGGGTCTCGATGTCCTCGAGCTTGGCCAGGCGCTCCTTGAGCTGCTCGACCGCGCGGTCGGCATCGGCGCGACGCTCGCCGATGCGCATCGAGGGCGAACGGTCGACCAGGATCAAGGCGATGTCGGATTGCGCCTGGCGCTGTTCCTCGACCAGGATCGGATTGGCCAGCGCCGCCAGGATGGCGCCCGCGCCCAACAGCCGCCACCCCAGTCCACCGGCGCGGCGCCAGGCGCCGAACAGCAGCAACGCCAGCGTCACGAGGGTCAGCCCGACCAAGAGCCCGGTCGGGATCAGCGGCGCGAAGGCCAAGTGCAGCGACTCGCTCATTGTCCCAGCCGCTCGAGGATGGCCGGCACGTGGACCTGGTCGGCCTTGTAGTTTCCGGTCATGACGTACATCAGCAGATTGATGCCGAAGCGAAATGCGGTCTCGCGCTGGCGCTCGCCGCCGGGCGAGATGGCATAGAGCGGCCGTCCCTCGGTGTCGGTGGCCCAGGCCGCCGCCCAGTCGTTGCCGCCGATGATGACGCTGGCGACGCCGTCGTTGACGTTTTCGGAATGGCGCTCGACCCAAAGCGGCCCGCCGGCATAGCGACCGGGGAATTCCTGCAGCAGGTAGAACGCCTTGGTCAGGACGTGATCGGGCGGCACCGGTACCAGCGGCGGGATGTCGAGCTTGGAAAGCAATGCCCGCAGGCGCCGCGCGCCTTGGCCGCCGCTTTCGACGAAGGGCACGATCTGGCCGGCGTCGCGGGTATCGAACAGCACCGTGCCGCCGGTCTTCATGAAATGGTCGAGCTTGGCCAGGGCCGCGGGCGAAAGGTCCTTCTGCTCGGCGATCACTGGCCAGTAGACGAAGGGATAGAACAGGATCTCGTCGCGCTCGATGTCGAGTCCGACCGGCTCGGTCGGCTCGATCGAGGTGCGGCGATTGAGCATGTCGGAAAGTCCGCGCATGCCGTTGCGGCTGATCTCGTCGACCTCGCGATTGCCGGTCAGGACATAGGCCAGCTTGGTTTCGAGCGTGCCCAGCAGCGCGGCCTTGTCGTCGGCCGCGGCCGGCCTGGGCGGCGAGACGACCATGCAGGCCAGCATGGCGGCGCCGGCGACACCCAGCCGCCAGGGCAGGAGACCGCGCAAGGCCAGGCTGGCGATCAGGTCGATCAAACCCAGGCTCAAGGCCGCCACCAGCAGCCAGGGCAGAAGATCGAGTTCGCGCGCGCCCGAATACTCGGCGGAAAGCGCGCCGCTCGGCATCGGCGGCAGCGGCCGGGGCTCGCCCACCGAGGGTCCCAGATTGAGCGCCCGGCGCGCGTCCTGGGTGCCGTAGAAACCTGGAGGCTGCTTGGGACTGACCCGCGTGCCTTCGACGCTGTCGGTCAACGGCAAAATGCCGGAATTGGGTGGGCCCAACACACCGAAGGCATCCAGCATCGACAAGGGCGGCATCGCTCCGCCCGCGCCCTCCTGCCCGGCGACGCCTTGCGACAGCGCCACCACGCGCCGCAGCATCTCGACGAACATGCCGGACAGCGGCAGGCTCGACCAGGCGGTATTGGCGGTGGTGTGAACCAGGATCACCCAGCCGGCGCCGCGCTTTTCCCCGGTCACCAGCGGCGTGCCGTCCGACAGGCGAGCCCAGGTCTTGCGTGCCAGATCGCGCGCCGGCTCGGCCAGCACCTGGCGGCGGACGACGACGTCGTCCGGCACCGCCAGGCCGAAGAACGGGCTTTCCGCTGGGAATTCGGCCATGCGCGCCGGCTGCGCCCAGGACATGGCGCCGTCGAGCGAACGTCTGCCGCCGCCGCGCAGCTTGACCGGCACCAGCGCGTCGGCCGATTGCGCCAAGCGGGGGCCGGCGAAGCGCAGCAGCACGCCGCCCTTCTCGACCCAGTTTTCGAGCGCCGAAAAATCTCCCCCCACCACCTGGCCGACATCGGCCAGCACCATGACGGCCAAGGGGCGCTTGAGCAGCGCGTCGACCGAGCCCTCGCGCAACTCGACGAAGGGATTGAGCGCGCGCGTGAGATAGTAGAGGTCCGACAGCAGTGGCTGATCGGTCTCGAGCGTGCCGCCGGCCACCAGTCCGACCGGCCGGCGGCGCCAGCGCTCGTCCAGCAGCACGGTGGTGCCGGCCGAGCGTTCGCCCTCGACCTCGATCCGCGCCACGCGATTGCGCAGCTCGGTCGGCAACGCAAGCGGCGCGGTGGCGATCACCGCATCGGCGACGAATTCGAGCCGCTCGCGGGCCAGCACCTCGCCGCGATCGGCCACCGCGCGCACCACCAGCGTCTCGGCCGGCCCGCCGCCCAGGCGTCGCGCATTGAGCTTCAACTGGGCGCCGTCCAGCGTCGGCGGCAACAGAAGTTTCGCGGTGTCGCTGCG
>VGDZ01000093.1 GCA_016869515.1 Alphaproteobacteria bacterium
GCCGCGCCACCGCCGCCGCGCCGGCCTCGGCCGAGACGGCGCTGGTGCTGCATGCCCGCGCCAATCGCGCCGGCCTGGCGCGCGTTGCCGAAGCCGCGCGCGCCGCCGGGGCCGAAGTCGAGACCGTGCTGGGCGATCTGACCGAGACCGGCACCGCGGCCGATCTGGTCGCGCGCGCCAGGGCCCGTTTCGGACGGCTCGATGCGCTGGTCAGCAATGCCGGCAAATCGCTGCGCAAGCCGATCGGCGAAGTGACCGGAGCCGAACTGGACCAGGCCTTCAAGCTGGCCGCGGGCGCCTTTCTCGGCCTGACCACGGCGGCGCTGCCGCTTTTGGAAAAAAGTTCCGCCAGTCGGATCGTGGCGGTCAGTTCCTTCGTCGCCCACACCCAGCGCGCGGCGCTGGGCCCCTTCCCCGCCACCGCCGCCGCGCGCGCCGGGCTGGAAGCGCTGGTCAAGGCGCTGGCCCACCAAGTGGCGCCCAAGGGAATCCTGGTCAATGCCGTCGCGCCGGGCTTCGTCGTCAAGGACCCGGACAATCCTTCCAAGCTGACGCCCGAGCAGATCGCGCGGCTGGAAGCCGAAATCCCGCTCGGCCGCCGCGCCCGGCCGGAGGAAATCGCAAGGCCGATCGCCTGGCTGGCCTCGGCCGACAACAGCTACATGACCGGCCAAGTGCTGCGCATCGACGGCGGGCTGGAGTGACGGCGCCCGCTTGCGGTCAGGGAATCAGGCGATAGCCGCCGGGTTCGGTCACCAGGATCGCGGCCTTGGACGGGTCCTTTTCGATCTTGCGCCGCAGCCGATAGATATGGGTCTCGAGGGTGTGGGTGGTCACCTCGGGGTTGTAGCCCCACACCTCGGTCAGCAACGTGTCGCGCGGCACCGGCTTGGAGCCGGCGCGATGCAGATGACGCAGGATCGCCGCCTCCTTGTCGGTCAGGCGGATGCGCTTCTTGCGGGCATCGTCGAACAGCACGCGCCGCGCCGGCTGGAAGCGATAGGGCCCGATCGCCAGGATGGCATCTTCGCTTTGCTCGGCCTGGCGCAGCTGGGCGCGGATGCGCGCCGCCAGCACGCCATAGCGCACCGGCTTGGCGATGTAGTCGTTGGCGCCGGAATCGAGGCCGACGATGGTGTCGGCATCGGCGCCCGAGGCGGTCAGCATGACGATCGGCGATTTGAGCCCGCCCTGGCGCAGTTCCCGGCACAGCTCGCGCCCATCGCCGTCCGGCAGGCCGACATCCAGCAGCACCAAATCGATCGGCCGGCCGGCCGCCACCGCCTGCCGGGCGGCGGCGCAGGTCCCCGCTTCCATCACCTCGAAATCGGCCTCGGCTGCGAGTTGTTCGGCCAGGCTTTGACGCAGGACTTGGTCGTCGTCGACCAACAGCAATAGGCGCTTGCTCATGGCGGCCGAGTCTCCCAAAGCGGCCGCGTGGTTGCAAGCCCGCTTCCGTTGAAGGCGACGGCGGATTAGGCTCGGCGACCATGCCTGCGCCCGCCCCCGCCGTCCGATTGTCCCGTGCCGCCGCCGAACTGCGTGCCGGCCGCGCCGTCGTCCTGCACGATGGCGAGGGCACGGCCCTGGTCCATGCCGCCGAAGCGGTGAGCGAAGGCGACCTCGCCGGCTTGCGCCAACGCGGTCAGCCGTTGCTGGTGCTGCCGCTGCGCCGCGCGGCGGTGTTGCGGGTCCTGCCGGGCGAAGGCGATGCGGTTGCGATCGTGATCGAACCGCGGGCCGACGCCGCCTTGATCCGCGGCCTGGCCGACGCCACCACCGATCTCGACCAGCCCTTGCGCGGACCTTTCCGCCGCATCAAGCAGCGCCAGCCGCCGCGCATCCAGGCGGCGCTGCAGCTTTGCAAGCGCGCCGGGCTGTTGCCGGCGGCGGTTCTGGTCGATGGCGCGGCGGACGACGGCGCGCTGTCCGTGACCGCGGACGAGGTCGACGGCGGAGCGCCGGCCTTGCGCCAAGTGGCGACGGCGAAACTCCCCTTGGCCGAGGCCGAGAACACCAGCATCGTCGCCTTTCGCCCCGACGACGGCGGCCCCGAGCAGTTGGCGCTGCTGATCGGCGAGGTCGCGGTCTCGCGGCCGGTGCTGACGCGCTTGCATTCGTCGTGCCTGACCGGCGACGTGCTGGGCTCCCTCAAATGCGATTGCGGGCCGCAATTGCGTGGCGCCGTCGCCGCCATCGCCCAGGCCGGCGGCGGGGTCTTGCTCTACCTCGCCCAGGAAGGCCGCGGCATCGGCCTGGTCAACAAGCTGCGCGCCTATGCGTTGCAGGATCAGGGTTTCGACACCGTCGAGGCCAATCTGCGGCTGGGCTTCGAGGCCGACGAGCGCGACTTCGCCATCGCCGCCACCATGCTGCGCACGCTCGGCATCGGCCAGGTGCGGCTGATGACCAACAATCCCGAGAAGGTGGCCGCCCTGGCGGCCGAGGGCATCGCCGTGACCGAACGCGTGCCGCACGCCTTTCCGCCCAATGTCCACAACGAACGCTATCTTGCCACCAAGCGCCGCAAGAGCGGCCATTACCTCTGACACTTGATCGGTGTCAAACCCGCACCATATGGCATGACCATGTCCGAACCCACCCCTTCATGGCACGGCACCACCATCCTTCTGGTCCGCAAGGCGGGCCAGGTGGTGATCGCCGGCGACGGCCAGGTGTCGATGGGCGCCACGGTCGTCAAATCCAATGCCCGCAAGGTGCGGCGGCTGTCCGACGGCAAGGTGCTGGTCGGCTTCGCCGGCGCCACCGCCGACGCCTTCACGCTGCTCGAACGGCTGGAAGGCAAGCTCGAAAAACATCCCGGCCAATTGACCCGCGCCTGCGTCGAGCTGGCCAAGGATTGGCGGACCGATCGCTATCTGCGGCGGCTTGAGGCGATGATGGCGGTGGCCGACAAGGAGGTGGCGCTGGTGCTGTCGGGCAATGGCGACGTGCTGGAACCCGAGGACGGGCTGATCGGCATCGGCTCGGGCGGGTCCTACGCGCTGGCGGCGGCGCGGGCCCTGGTCGACCGCTCCGACATGGACGCCGAGGCGGTGGCGCGCAAGGCGATGGCGATCGCCGCCGGCATCTGCGTCTACACCAACGCCAACGTGCTGATCGAGAAGCTGTGATGCTGGCCTTGACCCCCAAGGCGATCGTCGCCGAACTCGATCGCCACATCGTCGGCCAGGACGAGGCCAAGCGCGCGGTGGCGATCGCGCTGCGCAATCGCTGGCGCCGCCAGCAGCTGCCCGAGGCGCTGCGCGAGGAAGTGCTGCCCAAGAACATCCTGATGATCGGCCCGACCGGCGTCGGCAAGACCGAGATCGCGCGGCGGCTGGCCAAGCTGGCCCAGGCCCCCTTCCTCAAGGTCGAGGCCACCCGCTTCACCGAGGTCGGCTATGTCGGCCGCGACGTCGAGCAGATCGCGCGCGACCTGATGGAGGTGGCGATATCGATGGTGCGCGAACGGCTGCGCAAGGAAGTCGCCGGCCGCGCCGGGCTGGCGGCCGAGGAGCGCGTGCTCGATGCCCTGGTCGGCGAGACCGCCACCCCCGACACCCGCCAGAAATTCCGCAAGCAGCTGCGCGAGGGCGCGCTGGACGACAAGGAGATCGAGGTCAGCGTCGCCGAGCCCGCCGGCGCCGGCCTGCCGACCTTCGACATTCCCGGCATGCCCGGCGCGCAGATGGGCATGATCAATCTCAACGAGATGCTGGGCAAGGCCTTCGGGCCGCGCCACAAGGCGCGCCGCATGACGGTCAAGGCCGCCCTCAAGTCCTTGGCACAAGAGGAAAGCGACAAGCTGATCGACGCCGATCGCGTCGCCCGCGAGGCGCGCGAGGCCGCCGAGCAGCACGGCATCGTCTTCATCGACGAGATCGACAAGATCGCCGCGCGCGAAGGTCGCGTCGGCGCCGACGTCAGCCGCGAGGGCGTGCAGCGCGACCTGCTGCCGCTGATCGAAGGCACCACGGTCTCGACCAAGTACGGGCCGATCAAGACTGACCACGTGCTGTTCATCGCCTCGGGCGCGTTCCATCTCTCCAAGCCCGCCGACCTGCTGCCCGAACTGCAAGGCCGCTTGCCGATCCGGGTCGAGCTGAAGGCGCTCGACCGCGCCGCGCTGCGCCGCATCCTGACCGAGCCGGAATCGAGCCTGGTCCGGCAATACACCGCGCTGCTGGAGGTCGAGGGGGTGACGCTGCTATTCGCCGAGGACGGCATCGATGCGCTGGCCGATCTCGCAGTCGAGATCAACGCCGGGGTCGAGAATATCGGCGCGCGAAGGCTGCACACCGTACTCGAACGCCTGCTCGAAACCCTCAGCTTCGATGCCCCCGAGCGCAAAGGCCAGCGGGTCGCCATCGACCGCGGCTATGTCGAAACCCAGGTCGGCGCCCTGGCCCGCAACGCCGATCTGTCGAAGTTCATCCTGTAGCCAACCGCGATTGACTTTACGGCGGCGGCTGGCCAAAAGACCCGCCATGTCCGCCCCCGCCCCGCGCCCCGACGAGACCGCCGTCCAGGACTTTTGGTCCGAGCGGCCGATGATCCATCCCGGCTTCGGCTTCGATCGCAAGACCGCGACGCCGGAGCAGATCTTCGCCCATGTCGAACGCCTGATGCGCCACGACAATTGGATGCAGGCCGAGGGGCAGCCGCTGTTGTCGCGCTTCATCGATTACGAAGCCTTGCGCGGCAAGACCGTGCTCGACATCGGCTATGGCGTCGGCTGGCTGGTCGAGGAGTTGCAGAAAGTCGCGGCCGAGGTGCACGGCATCGATCTCAGCCGCTCGCATTTCCAGTATTCCTCGTACCGCTTCCGGGACAATCCGCGGGTCAAGCTGCAGATCGCCAGCGCCGAGGCCATCCCCTTCCCCGACAATCATTTCGATTTCGTCTCGGCCTATGGCGTGCTGCACCACGCCGCCGACGACCAGCGCTGCTACGACGAGGTGCATCGCGTGCTCAAGCCGGGCGGACGCTGCTTCCTGATGGTCTATCGCAAGGGCGGGCCGAAATACTGGTACTGGAAGATGCTGCGCCAGGGCCTGCTCGGCGGCGGCCTGGCGCGGCATGGCTGGAACGTCGAGAAGTTCATCTATTCGGTCACCGATGCCTACGAGGCCGACAGCCCGGGCGCGCCGATCTCGCGGCACTATGTGCGCGCCGACATCGACCGACTGTTCCGGCGCTTCAAGTCGGTCCGCGCCGAGATCTGCGGCAACCGCCACGAATGGGACAACCTGCCGGCGCACCGCCTGCCGCTGACCAACTGGCTGCTGCCGCGCGCCGTGCGCGACTGGCTGGTGACGCACGCCGGCGCGTATTGGATTCTCCGGCTCGAGAAATAGCGATGCGCGCCGGTTATGCGTCGCTCGACATCACGCCGAAAACGCCGATCGACTTGGCGGGCAACAGCGTCGGGCGACAAGGCAAGAGCGTTCTCGATCCCCTGTCCGTTCGCGCCCTGGTGTGCGAGGACAAGGCCGGAAGACGCGCCGCCATCCTCAATTTCGACCTGATCTGGGTTCCCGAGGAATTGGTCGACAGGCTGCGCGACAGTGCTCGTGCTCAGGGCGTACCTTCGGACTCGCTGCTGGTATCCTGTACCCATACCCACAGCGCGCCCGAGATCAACCAGCGCCTGCAATACGGCCCCAAGGTCGCCGCAGACTATGCCGCCGAGGTCGAACGGCAAGCGGCCGAGGCAATGCGGGTCGCCGCGGCCGATCTTGCCGAAGTCGAGATCGCCGAGGCCCAGGCCTCGGCGCCCGATTTGGTTATCAACCGCCGCCTTTCGGTGCTGGATGTCGACGCCCTGCGACTTGGCCGGCTGCGACGGCAGGTTGCCAATCGTCCCAATGCCAAAGGCGAGTCCGACGATCGGATCGCCATGTTGTGGCTCACCTGGCCCCAACCCCGGCGCAGCGTGGTGATCGCGACTTTCGGTTGCCATCCGACCTTTCTCAGCGAGGAAGTCGTCTCCGCCGAGTATTGCGGGCGGATTGCGGGCTTGCTTTCGCGACAGGCCGGCCATGCCGTCGGCGTCGTCTTCCTGCAAGGGTTTTCCGGCGATGCGCGTCCACGCATCCTGGCCCAACGCCCCTTCCGGCTTTGGCCGCCCCGCGCCCTGGCCGAAGGCGTATTCGACCGCGCGCTGTTCGTTCGCCATCCGGGAGCCGAGGCGATGGCGAAATTCGCCGAGCGCATGGCCGAGCGGATGGCGGCGGCGGCGCGAAATACCTTGCCGACAACGCGCCTCGAGGCGGTCGAGCGTCGCGCGGTCTTGCCATTGCGCGATGGGGCGCTTTCGTCCGGGCCAGAACTCCGGGTGCAGCGCGTATCGCTCTCCGCTCGCCACCACATCCTCGCTCTCAACGGCGAAATATTTTCGGGCTATGCGAATTGGCTTCGCGCGCAATGGCCCGATCATCACCTGCTGCCGGCAGGATGCTGCAACGGCATGGTGGGTTACGTCGTGACCGATCGGGCGCTGCAGGAGGGCGGCTACGAGCCGGTTCGCAGCCTGAGCACGTTCGGGCTGGCTGCGCCCTTTGCGCAAGGTATCGAAGCCGCCGTCAGACAGACACTGCTTTCGGCCATGCCGGCCTCAGCCGGGCAACTAGACCGCCATCGGTTCATAGGGAATCACGGCCGCGATTCCCTATGAACCGTGAATCGCGGTCCAGAGCAGGATACGAGGGCATGATTCACGATCTGTCTTGAACTCCATGGTTCAAGACAGATCGATCATGCCCTAGGTTGACGGCGACTGGAACCGATCGAAGAGAATCAGGCGCGCGGCCAAGTTCTGCCAATCGCCACGATTGCGCTGCGACCAGACTTCTGCCTGCCACTCCGGCGCGACCCCAGCGACCGCCGACGGAGGCTGCAGGCCTTTCAAGAACGCCGAGGTCGGGTAGATGAAGCCGCGCTTGGGCAACGATGCGAGCTTGCGGTCGGCATAGCGGGCCAGGATTCTGCGCAAGACCGACTTTTGACCGAACGCCATCAACGATCTCGGATCGAATTGCGCCATGACCGACTGCAATGTACCGGACAAGAACGGCGTTCGTAGCTCGTGACTCGCCCGCATACTGGCAAGATCGTAAGCAACCAGCTGGCTGTTGACCAAGGTGTCGACCAAATCGAGGATCGGCACTTGGTAGGCGATCCGACCTCGTGGTCCGCCGTAATGGCGATCGCACCAATCGGCAAATCCCGGCAGGCGTCGCAGCATGGCGATGAGATTGACGTTCTTCAACGCGACATAGCGCTCGCGATCCCGCACCCCGCCGACTTGGGAAAGAGCCGATGCCTTGCCGCTGATCCGCGCCAGCGGGCTGGCCAGCGTCCCGAGCGCCATCCGGACGCCTTCCGGCAGAGAAAAGAACAGCCGGTGCCGAAAGAAAAAGGCGTGCTTTTGATAGCCGTAGAACAGCTCGTCGCCTCCCATGCCGGTCAACCCGACCTTGAAGCCATTGGTCCGTGCCGCGGCCGCCATGCGCAGGATCGATTTGGTGGTGATGTGGATATTGGGTTGACCGAACAATTCGAGCAGGAATTCGGGGGTCACGGGCTCGTCCGCGCCAGGATCAGCCACCACACGATGCGTCAGGCCGAGCGACTTGGCGAAAGCGGCGGCGATGTCGGATTCGTTGATTCTCGGATCTTGCGGATAGGCGATGGTGATCGCCTCCACCGGCCGGCGCAGGTCCTTGGCCAGGATGCCTCCGATCAGGCCGGAATCGACTCCGCCCGAAAGGAACAGGCAGGCCGGAACGTCGGCCTCGAGCCGCAGCTTGACGCTTTCCACCAGCGTCTCGTGGATGCGGTCGAGATCGCGTTCGGATAACGGCCGCACGCGCCCGCGGCCGGGTTCGCCGAAAGGCGGCGTCCAATAGCTGCGCGCAGATTGGCCGCGGCCCTGCACGATCTTCAGCCAAGTCGCCGGCATCAGCCGGCTGATGCCCTGCCAGATCGTGTCCGGCCCCGGAATGTAACCCAGCGTCATGAAGGCCGTGACCAGTTCGGGCTCCTCGCGCCGCTTGGGCTTGAGCAGTCTGACCAGCGGCGTCAACTCCGAGGACACGTAGAGCCCGTCGGCGGTCTCGGCGACATAGAGCGTCTTTTCGCCATAGCGATCGCAGGCGAGATAGCCGGCCTCGCCGTCCCACAGCGCGAACGCGAACATGGCGTCGAAATCGTCCAGCGCCTCCGGTCCTTTTTCCTGCCAGGCGCGCAGCAGCACTTCGGTGTCGCTGCGGGTCGAGAAGGTGGCGCCCTTGGCCGCCAGGCGCTCGCGCAGCGCGCGGTAATTGTAGATCTCGCCGTTGTAGGAAATCGCCAGCCGGTCGCGCAGCATCGGTTGGTTGGCCTCGGGCGCAAGATCGATGATCGCCAGCCGCCGGTGGCCGAGATAGACGCCGCGGCCGCGGTCCATCCACTCGCCCTCGGCGTCGGGCCCGCGATGCGCCAGCGCGCGCGTCCCGGCGCGGCCGAGCGCGATGTCGGCCTCGCTCAGCGGCCGACGCAGGAAAAGGGCGAAAACGCCGCACATGGCGGCCTAGCTTCTACACCTGAAACCGATGTGCGCAAAATCCCATTCGGCGGGTGCCATGACCCGCTTTTCGGTGCGGCGGATTGCCGCAACCAGAGTGTAGAAGCGGCGTGCCCGGATGATCGGCAATCCCGCTGGTGTATAGTGTGCAAAGGGATCGGTTCTGCTACCCGTTCACGGCTCCGCCGATCGCAAGAAAGGTCAGTGACGACATGACTGTGCTGCCGGCAGATTACCTGGTCGAAATCGACGCGACAAAATGCGACGTCGCGGCCCCGGACGCCATATCTCGAGTCCATCAGGCGGTCGATGACGGCCGCTTGGTGTTGTTGCGCGGCTTCATCGATCCCGCTGCGGCCTCGGCAGTACGCGACGAGGCAATCGCGTTCGGCATGAGCGCGGCCAAAGTCGAGCGCTCCCGCTATTATCCGCAATGTCCCGATGTGGTTCACGAGGACGTGCCCCGATTTTCTTGGCGGGATCGCATCCGTGCCCGTCTGGAAGGCCGCGCCTTGCGTTTTCGCGACATCCGCTCCTACAAATTCATGCCCTGGAACGCTCGATCCGACGCCATCCGCAATGTTGGCGACAGGATGTTGGCCATGCGCAATGCGGTCTATGGCGTCGCTCCCGAATACGGCCGCGATTTGCGCTCGGGCTATTTCACAGTATTTCATG
The DNA here is from genome assembly GCA_016869515.1 of Alphaproteobacteria bacterium. Classification (GTDB taxonomy): domain Bacteria; phylum Pseudomonadota; class Alphaproteobacteria; order VGDZ01; family VGDZ01; genus VGDZ01. The sequence goes on from VGDZ01000093.1 coordinate 9,248, forward strand.
TCCAGCATTATCGCCCGGGAAGCGGCTTTTTGTCGGAACACACCGACGGCGCTTTCCATGTTCGACAGGGACTCACGACCCGCTGTGAACTGATCCTCTTGCTGAGCCAAAAAGGTCTTGATTACCGCAGTGGCGGATTGTTCATCCGACTTGGTAGTGACAAGTACTCGGTCGATGACATTGCGCGGCCGGGCGATCTGGTGATCTATGACGTCAAGCGGCCGCATGGCTGCGACTTAATCGATCGAGGCGAGACCGCGTCGGTGGACCCGCGCAAAGGTCGCTGGATATTCATGACCCCGCCTTACGCTGCGGCATCCCACTTGAGCGCGCCAAGCTAGCGCCGTATCGCGCACATTGGCGCTTGCTTTTCGTTCGACGCAACTTACTATGCGCGCCGCGCTGGCGCCGCGGGCGTAGCTCAGGGGTAGAGCACAACCTTGCCAAGGTTGGGGTCGAGGGTTCGAATCCCTTCGCCCGCTCCAGCGAAGTTATGTCCGGCCCGGGGACATGGGTGACAGCTTGTTGCGGGTCGAGGGTTCCAGGCGCGGCCTTGCAGCGCCAACCCGTTCGCCCGCTATCGTGACTTCTGAAATGGGGCCGTAACGCCCTCAGGTCCTGTAGCTGGGATCGCGGCGATCCAGCATGCGCAGCATCGCCGGCCATTCCAGCAGGCCATAGCGCCGCCGCACCTCGGGCTTGTAGACGTGGTTGGTCTTGCGCACCACCTCGGGCGAGGGAATGACCAGTTCGCTGCCGCAGGACATGGCCAGGATCTGGGCGCGGCAGGATCGCTCGATGCGATAGATGTTGTTGAAGGCCTCGGCCACGCTGCTGCCGACCGCCAGCAGGCCGTGATTGCGCAGGATCATGACGTCGCGCTGGCCGAGATTGGCCAGCAACCGCTTGCGTTCGTCCAGTTCCAGCACCACGCCCTCGTAGTCGTGATAGCCCACCTCGGCGAAGCGCATCGCCGTCTGGGTCAACGGCAGCAGGCCGCATTTCAGCGCCGACACCGCCATGCCGGCCGGGGTGTGGGTGTGGACCACGCAGTCGATTTCGGGCCGCGCCTCGTGGATCGCGCCGTGAATGACGAAACCCGCCGGGTTGATGTCGTAGTCCCGGTTCGGGTTGAACAGCACCTTGCCCGAGAGATCGACCTTGATCAGGCAGGAAGCTGTCATCTCCTCGTAGAGCATGCCGTAGGGATTGAGCAGGAAATGCCCCTCCTCGCCCGGCACCCGCACCGAAATGTGGTTGTAGATCAGGTCGTTCATCTCGAACAGCGCCACCAGCCGATAGGCCGCAGCCAGTTCGACCCGCGCCTTCCACTCGGCCGCGCTGACCCGCGCCCGCACCGATTTGCCCCGCCCCTTCTTCTTCATCGACCGCTCCCGACCGCGAATGCCGGCGCCAGCCCGACCCGCTTGGCGCCGTCGATGGCCTCGATCTCGGCCAACAGCCGCGCCGCCTTGGTGCGCCCGAGCACCGGAACCGCCAGTTCGTGGAACTTGGCTTCCAGCTCGGCGTCGCTCAGCGGCTCCTCGGGATCGCCCTTGCGGTGAAGCTGGCGATGCCGAAAGCGCTGGCCGTCCGCGGTCTCGATCTCGACCATCGCCGAGCGGCGGCCGGGAAAGGCCGCCTCGGCCTCGGCATCGAGTTCGAAGGTCAGCCGCGCCATCAGCGCCCGGGTCGGGGGATCGAACAGCCGCTTGGGAGCGAAGGCGTCCAGCCGCACGCTGCCATGGACCAGCGCGCTGGCGACGACATAGGGCACGCTGAACTTGCCCTGGAAGGCGGTGCGCGGATCGCGCATGCCGGCGACTTCCAGCGCGGCGCGATAGCTGCCGACACGGACGGCGCGGATATTTTCCGGCCCAAGACCGTGGCGTTTCGCCAGCAACAACGCGCCGTCGATGGCGGCGAAGGCATGGCCGCAGCAGCCATGATTCTTGAAGGTCATGGCGGTGACGTTGTAGCGCCGCCCGAGATCCGCGGTCGCGCGGCTCCAATCCGGCTTGCCGCCCAGCGCGGCGCCGAAACCGGCCTCGCCCTCGAGCGCGTCGAGCGCGCCGGTGAAGCCCTCGCCCGCCAGCATCGCCGCCAGCGCCCCAGCCTCGGCGGCATGTCCGGCGTGCAGCGGCTTGCTGTTGGCGTCGGAACGAAAGGCCTGTTGCAGCCCCGCCGCCATGGTGGCGGCATTGGCCAGGGCATGGGCCATCTGTTTTGAATCCAAGCCCAGCACCGTGCCGACCGCCGCCGCCGCGCCGAAAGTCCCGACCGTGCCGGTGGTGTGCCAGAAGCGGTAATGCGCCGGATTGACCGCGACGCCGATGCGGGTCGAAATCTCGTAGCCGACGACGATGGCGCGCAGCAGAAGCTCGCCCGAGGCGCCGCGCTCCTGCGCGGCGGCGATGGCCGCGGCGATGGTCGGGCTGCCGGGGTGGTAGATGGCGTCGCGGAAGATGTCGTCGAACTCGACCAGGTGCGAGGCGGTGCCGTTGATCAGCGCCGCCAGCCGCAGCGGCGCCCGCCGCCGATCGCCATAGACC
>VGDZ01000094.1 GCA_016869515.1 Alphaproteobacteria bacterium
AATCCTTCGCACCCCTGGTCAAGCGCGCGGCGCCGACGGTGGTCAACATCTACACCAAGCGCGTGGTCGAGAGCCGCGGCATCCGTTCGCCCTTCGCCGACGATCCCTTCTTCCGGCGCTTCTTCGGCGAGGAGTTCCTGGGTTCGCCCTTGCCGCGGCGGCGGATCGAGAACTCGCTCGGCTCGGGGGTGATCGTCGGTGCCGACGGGCTGATCGTCACCAACAACCACGTCATCAAGGGCTCGGACGCGATCACGGTGGTGCTGGCGGATCGGCGCGAATTCGCGGCCGAGCTGGTGCTGGCCGACGAACGCACCGATCTGGCGGCGCTGCGCATCGCGCTCAAGGACGAAAAGCTGCCGACGCTCGAACTGATGGACTCGGACGATCTCGAAGTCGGCGATCTGGTGCTGGCGATCGGCAATCCCTTCGGCGTCGGTCAGACCGTGACCTCGGGCATCGTCTCGGCCCTGGCGCGGACCCAGGTCGGGATCACCGACTTCCGCTCCTTCATCCAGACCGACGCCGCGGTCAATCCGGGCAATTCGGGCGGCGCGCTGGTGACCATGGACGGTCGCCTGGCCGGCATCAACACCGCCATATTCTCGCAATCCGGTGGCTCGATCGGCATCGGTTTCGCGGTGCCGGCCAACATGGTGGCGGTGATCGTGCGCGCCGCCGCCGCCGGCGGAAAGATCGTCAGGCCTTGGTTCGGCGCCGGCGGCCAGGCCGTGACCCACGAGCTGGCAACCACCATGGGGCTGGGCCGGCCGGGGGGCGTGCTGATCAACTCGGTCTACCGCGGCGGGCCGGCCGAGCAGGCCGGACTCAAAGTCGGCGACGTGCTGCGTGCGGTCGACGGCAAGCCGGTCGAGGACCCCGAACAGCTGCGCTTCCGCTTCGCCACTCGCGCCGTCGGCGGTACCGCCAAGCTTTCGGTCCAGCGCGCCGGCGGGGCGATGGATCTCAAGATCGCTTTGCGGGCGCCGCCCGAGAACCCGCCGCGGGAAGCGACCGCTCTGGCCGGCGCATCGCCCTTGGCCGGGGCCACGGTCGCCAACATGTCTCCGGCCCTGGCCGAGGAGATCGGCATCGACGCCCAGGGGCGGGGCGTGATCGTGCTGGGCGTGGCCGCCAACAGCCCGGCTGCCGCCATCCGCCTGCGCCCGGGCGACCTGATCCGCCAGATCAACGGTCGCGACGTGGCCGATGTCGCACAGGTGCGGGCGGCGGTGCGTACCGAGACCACGCGCTGGCGGTTGCAGATCCAGCGCGGCGAGCAGGTCACCACCTTGGATATCGGGCGGTGAGCACGCTGTTCCAGGCGGCGGGTTTGGCCGAGCGTGCCCCGCGTCCTTTGGCCGACCGCCTGCGGCCAGAGACCATCGCCGATGTCGTCGGGCAGGGGGCCCTGCTTGGCCCGGATGGGCCGCTTGGCCGCATGCTGGCGGCACGGCGCCTCGCCTCGCTGATCCTGTGGGGTCCGCCTGGCTCGGGCAAGACCACCATTGCCCGGCTCTTGGCCAAGCATGTCGACCACGCCTTCGTGGCGCTGTCGGCGGTGTTCTCGGGCGTGGCCGATCTCAAGAAGGCGATCGAGGCGGCGCGCGCCCGGCGCCAATCCGGCCAAGGCACGCTGCTGTTCGTCGACGAGATCCACCGCTTCAATCGTTCGCAGCAGGACGGGTTCCTGCCGGCGGTCGAGGACGGCACCGTCATCCTGGTCGGTGCCACCACCGAGAATCCGTCATTCGAGCTCAATGCCGCGCTGCTATCGCGCTGCCAAGTCCTGGTGCTGGAGCGCTTGGGCGATGCCGCGCTCGAGACCCTGCTGGCGCGGGCCGAGGCGCTGCTTGGCCGGAAGCTGCCGGTTTCCGCCGAGGCGCGTACGCGCCTCAAGGATCTGGCCGATGGCGACGGGCGCTATCTGCTCAATTTGGCCGAGGAACTGTTCCAACTTCCGGCCGATGGCGTTCCGCTTGACCCCGCCGGCCTGGCCAAAGCCGTGCAGAAGCGCATGCCGCTTTACGACAAGAGCCAGGAGGCGCACTACAACCTGATCAGCGCGCTGCACAAATCGCTGCGGGGATCGGACGTCGATGCCGCGCTGTATTGGCTGGCGCGGATGCTGATCGGCGGCGAACACCCGCTGTACATCCTTCGGCGGCTGGTACGCTTCGCGGTCGAAGACGTGGGATTGGCCGATCCGCAGGCGCTGGTGCAGGCGCTGGCGGCCAAGGACGCCTACGACTTCCTGGGTTCGCCCGAGGGCGAACTCGCGATCGTGCAATGCGTGATCTATCTCGGTACGGCGCCCAAATCGAACGCCGCTTATCGCGCCGAAAAGGCCGCCAAGGCCCTGGCCCACAAGACCGGTTCGCTGATGCCGCCCAAGCACATCCTCAACGCGCCTACCAAGCTGATGGAGCAATTGGGATACGCCAAGGGCTACGACTACGATCACGAGGCGCCCGATGCGTTTTCGGGCCAGAACTACTTTCCCGATGGCTTGGCGCGGGCGACGGTCTACGATCCGGCCGAGCGCGGCTTCGAGCGCGAGATCCGCAAGCGGCTCGAATATTGGACCAAGCTGCGCTCGGAGAGGCAGGAGCGGGCGTGAACGAGGTAGTGGCGGTGGCGATCGGCGGCGCGATCGGCTCGATCGCGCGGTACTGGTTCGTCGGCCAAGCCGGGCGCCTGTTGGGCCTCGAATTCCCCTGGGGCGTGATGGGGGTCAACATCCTCGGCAGCTTCATCATGGGCGTGCTGGTCGAGGCCATGGCCCTCAAATGGGATGTGACGCCGGAATGGCGCGCCTTCCTGACCGTCGGCATTCTCGGCGGCTTCACCACCTTTTCGGCGTTTTCGGCCGATGTCGCGGTGCTGATCGGTCGTGGCGATTGGACCGCCGCCGGCGGGTATGTGATCGGCTCGGTAGCACTTTCCATCCTGGCGCTGTTCGGCGGGCTGTGGACGGTGCGCGCGCTGGCATGAGCGTCGCTCACCACACTGTCGCCGCCGAAGAGGCCGGGCAGCGCCTCGATCGCTGGTTCAAGCGGCGCTTCCCGCAGCTGGGCCATGGCCGGCTGGAGAAGCTGTTGCGCACCGGCCAGGTGCGGGTCGACGGCAAGCGCGCCAAGGCCTCGGACCGGATCGAGACCGGGCAAGTGCTGCGCATCCCGCCCTTGCCGGCGACGCCGGCGGTCTCGGCCGGACCACGCCCGGTATCCGAGGCCGATGCGGCGATGCTGCGGGCGGCGGTGCTGCATCGCGATGCCGAGGTGATCGCGATCAACAAGCCGCCCGGCCTGCCGGTGCAGGGCGGCTCGGGGCACGAACGTCATCTCGACGGCATGCTCGATGCGCTGCGCTTCGATGCGGCCGACAAGCCGCGCTTGGTCCACCGCCTCGACAAGGACACCTCGGGCGTGCTGGTGCTGGCGCGCAGCCGCGCCGCTGCCCAGGCCCTGACCAGGGCCTTCCGCGCCCGCGACGCCCGCAAGCTCTATTGGGCCCTGGTATCGGGCGTGCCGCACCCGCCGGCGGGCACCATCGACCTGGCGCTGGCCAAGCTGCCGGGCGAACGCGGCGAGATGGTCGCGGCCGACGAGGAAACCGGCCAGCGCGCCATCACCCGCTATCGCGTGGTCGAGCATTTCGGCCGCAAGGCTGCGTTCCTGGCCATGTCGCCCGTGACCGGCCGCACGCACCAACTGCGCGCCCACGCCGCGGCCCTGGGTACGCCGATCGTCGGCGACGGAAAGTACGGTGCGGGCCATCCGACGCTGACCGGCCAGGTCAGCCGCAAGCTGCACTTGCACGCTCGCGCCATCGACATCGCCCATCCCGCCGGCGGGCGGCTGCAGGTGGTGGCGCCGCTGCCCGATCACATGGCGCGAAGCTGGGCGCTGTTCGGCCTGCCGGCCGAACCCAAAGGCGATCCGTTCGCCGCGTTCGACTAGACCGCGATCGGTTTGCATGGAATCGCAGACGCTATTCCATGCAAACCGTGAATCGCGGTCCAGAGCGGGACGCGAGGGCATGATTCACGATCTGTCTTGAACCACATGGTTCAAGACAGATCGATCATGCCCTAACCCCGGCCGCGATAGGGCGCCACGCCCTGATCGGGCAGCCACAGCCCTTTCGGCGGCGGCCCCGACTGCCAGAAGACGTCGATCGGCATGCCGCCGCGCGGATACCAATAGCCGCCGATGCGGATCCAGCGCGGCGCCAGTTCGCGCTTGAGACGGCGCGCGATCGACAAGGTGGTGGCCTCGTGGAAGCCGGCATGATCGCGAAAGCTGGCGAGATAGAACTTGAGCGACTTGCTTTCGACCAACCGGCGGCCAGGCACGTAATCGATCGCCAGATGGGCGAAATCGGGTTGGCCGGTGACCGGGCAGAGACAAGTGAACTCGGGCTGGGTGAAGCGCACCAAATAGACCAGCCCCGGTTCGGGATTGGGCACGAATTCCAGCCGCGCTTCGGCGGGCGATCGCGCCAGCCGCGTCTTGCGGCCGAGCATGGTGAGCGCGCGTGGGGCCATGGCCCGCGAGGTTGCCCCAAGCCGCGCCCCGTGTCACGCTTCGGCCATGAGCCGGATCGGGCCCTTTCGCCTGGTGGTGTTCGATTGCGACGGCACGCTGGTCGACAGCCAGCACGCCATTCATGGCTGCATGGCGGCGACCTTCCGCGAGCATGGCCTGGCCGAGCCCTCGCCGGCGGCGGTGCGGGGCGTGATCGGACTCAATCTCGGAGTGGCGATCGCGCAGCTGGGCGGGGGCAGTGCGACCGAGTCGCTGACCGAACGTTACAGACGGCTGTTTCAGGCCTGGCGCGCGCGCGGCGACTTGCCCGAGCCCTTGTATCCGGGCGCGGTCGAGACGATTGCCGAATTGGCGGGCGCCGGCGTGCTGCTTGGCGTCGCCACCGGCAAGTCGCGGCGCGGGCTGCGCGGCGTGTTGGAACGACATGACCTCGGCCGGCACTTTGTCACGCTGCAAACCTCGGACGACGCGCCGGGCAAGCCCCATCCCGCCATGCTGCAACAAGCCATGGACCAGGCCGGGGTTGCGCCGGAAGAGACCGCCATGGTCGGCGACAGCCGCTACGACATGGCGATGGCGCGCGCCGCCGGCAGCGCCGCCATCGGCGTCGATTGGGGCTATCAGGCGGCGGACGCCTTGCGTGCCGAGGGAGCGCATCTGGTGGTCGCCGATTACGCCGGGCTGTTGCCGGCGCTGCGCGGCTTCGCCTGGGGGGCATGATGCGGCGCTGGCTTGGGATCGCGGTCATCGTGGCGATCGCGCTGCCGGTCGCGGGGGCGGCGGTGTTTCTCGCCACCTTCGATGCCGATCGCTTTCGTCCCGAGATCGAAGCGGCGGTGACCCAGGCCATCGGGCGCAAGCTCACCATCGGCCGGCCGATCCGGCTGGCGATCGGCCTCAAGCCCCGACTCGAATTGGACGGCATCGTCCTGGCCAACGCCGCATGGGGCACGCGGCCGGAGATGGTCAAGGTGGCCGAAGTTTCGGCCGCGGCCGATCTGGTGCCTTTGCTGAGCGGCAGGCTGCGGATCGATCGGGTCGCGTTGCGCGGGCTCGATCTCTGGCTGGAAAGCGACGCCCAGGGGCGCGGCAATTGGCTGTTCTCGACCGAAGCGCGACCTGCCGGCGAAAAGCCGGCCGCGCCGCCGCCGATCGACATCGGCGGCATCGTCGCCACCGATGTCCGCGTGACCTGGGTCGGACAAGACCGGACGCGCCGCACGCTGGTGCTCGACCGGCTCGAGGCCTCGGGTGAAGGTGCCGAGGCCCCGGTCGACGTGCAGCTTGCGGGCACGCTCGATGGGCATCGGCTCAGAGTGTTGGCCCGGCTCGATCCGCCGGCGCAGTTGATGGCCGGCGACAAGCCCTATGCGCTCAACCTCAACGGCCAGGTCGGGCCGCTGCTGCTTGCGATCCAAGGGACCATCGGCCAACCGCATGCCGCGCGCGGTCTCGACTTCGGCCTGTCGGCCGAGGCGGGCGAGGCTGGAGAGCTGGCGCGCCTCGTCGGAGCCGCGCCGCCGGGCAAGCTGGGCGCCTTGTCGGTCAAGACCCGGCTCAAGGACACGGCGCAGGGCTATGTGCTCGACGGCCTCGCGCTCAAACTGGGTGCCAGCACCGTCACCGGATCGGTCGAAATCAATCCCGGCGCGCGGCACTATGTCGGCGCGCGGCTCAAGGCCGACGTGTTCGATTTGGCGCCGCTGCAAGCTCCGACCGGCGCCAAGCCTGCGCCAGCTCCGGCCCGGAACGGTCGCGTCATTCCCGACCATGCATTGCCGAACCAATTGCCGGACGAAGTCGAGCTGTTCGTCGATCTGGCGATCGGACGAGTCATCGGCGCGGGCGCGGAGATAAGGGATCTGGCCGCGCAAGTCACCTTGGGCGGGGGCAAGGTCACGCTGCGCAAGCTCGAAGCGCGGGTTCATGGCGGCCAGGTCTCGGCAAATGGCGAGTACCAGGTCGGCGGCGGCGCGCCGCGATTGGGCTTGCGCGGCGGCACGCGCGGTCTCGATCTTGGCCAGGCGCTCAAGGCTGGGGGCGTGACCGAGCTTTTCGCCGGAACGCTCGATGTCGAGTTCGATCTGCGCGGCCGCGGGGCGACGCTTCGGCAGATGGCGGCGTCGCTCGACGGCGGTTTCGGCGCGTTGGTGCCCAAGGGCGAGATCGCCAACCAATGGCTCGATCTGATCGCGGCCGATCTGGTGGCGAAGCTGGTGTCGGGCGGGAAAAGCGATCGCATGGTGCTGAACTGCGCCGCGGTCCAGGTCATAGCCAAGCAGGGCCGGATCGATTCCCAACTGCTGCTACTCGACACCCCGACCGTGACCGTGAGCGGCGGGTTCGCAGTGACTCTTGCCAACGAGGCGCTGGCCGGGCGCATCGAGCCGCGTCCGAAGGAGGCCAGCCTGCTCAGCCTGGCGGTGCCGGTGATCCTGTCGGGAACCTTGGCCAGTCCCGGCATTGCCGTCGAAAAAACGGCGCTGGCCAAGGCCGGGGCGGCGCTGGCGCTGTCGACCGTGATCGGGCCGCTGGCGCTGTTGGGGACCACCGCCAAGGCCGGCGCCGAAGACAAGAACCCTTGCGCGCGCATCGTCTCGGTGCGGCCCGGCGTGTCGCCGCCGCGACCCGCCCCCGCACCGCCGCCGCAAGGCCAGGCCCCCCAACGTCGCCGGCCGTGAAACGGTTCTATCGCCAGGCCGGGGTGGAGGTGGCCGAAGGCGGCTGCCGGGTGGTGTTGGACGGCAAGCCGATTCGAACTCCGGCGGGAAGGGTGCTGTCGCTGCCGACGCGGGCCTTGGCCGAAGCTATCGCCGAGGAGTGGCAAGGCCAAGGCGAGCGCGTCAGGCCCTCTACCATGCCGGTGATGCAGCTTGCCTGCACGGCGCTGGATCGCGTTGCCGAGGTTCGCGAGGCCATCGTCGCCGAGACCATGAAATACGCCGAAACGGATCTGATCTGTCATCGCGCGGCCGAGCCGCCCGAACTGGTGGCCAGGCAAAAACTGGCCTGGGATCCGTTCGTCGCTTGGGTGGAAGGCAAGTTTGGCGCCAAGCTTGCGGTCGTGACCGGCATCATGCCGGCGCAACAATCGGCCGATGCCGTCGCGGCATTGGCAAAGGCCGTGACGCGGCTCGACACCTGGCGGCTGACCGCGCTGCAGGCGCTGGTCGGGCCGCTGGGTTCGCTGGCGATCGCGCTGGCCGTGGTCGGGGGCGACTGGCCGGCCGAGACGGCGTTCGAAGTCGCGGCGGTCGACGATCTTTGGCAGCGCGAAAAATGGGGCAGCGACGCCGAGGCCGAGCGCGTCCTGGCCGCGCGACGCGTCGACATCGTCGCCGCCGGACGCTTGACCCGTCTGGTGGCGACCCAGTCGGGATCGTGCTAGACCGCGATCGATTTGCATGGAATCGTAGTCGCGAATCCATGCAGATCGTGAATCGCGGTCCGGAGCCAAATACCAGGGCATGATCGATCTGTCTTCAACCGCTTGGTTCAAGACAGCTCGATCATGCCCTAGGATCGGCCCAAGACAAGGAGAGCCGAAGGCATGCAGGACATCCTCAAGCAGCTCCAGGACAAGCGGGCCCGCGCCTGGGCCGGCGGCGGCGAAAAACGCGTCCAGGCCCAGCACGCCAAGGGCAAGCTGACGGCGCGCGAGCGCATCGAATTGCTGCTCGATCCGGAGTCGTTCGAGGAATTCGACATGTATGTCGAGCACCGCTCGACCGATTTCGGCATGGCCGAGCAGACCATCCCGGGCGACGGCGTGGTCACCGGCTGGGGCACCATCAACGGCCGCCAGGTTTTCGTCTTCAGCCAGGACTTCACCGTCTTCGGCGGTTCGCTGTCCGAGGCCCATGCCGAGAAGATCTGCAAGATCATGGATCAGGCGATGAAGGTCGGCGCGCCGGTGATCGGCCTCAACGATTCCGGCGGCGCCCGCATCCAGGAAGGCGTCGCCTCGCTAGCCGGCTATGCCGAGGTGTTCCAGCGCAACGTCCTGGCTTCGGGCGTGGTGCCGCAGATCTCGGTGATCATGGGGCCTTGCGCCGGCGGCGCGGTCTATTCGCCGGCGATGACCGACTTCATCGTCATGGTCAAGGACAGCTCCTACATGTTCGTCACCGGTCCCGACGTGGTAAAGACCGTGACCCAGGAGACCGTCACCCAGGAGCAGCTGGGCGGCGCCGTCACCCACACCACGCGCTCGGGCGTGGCCGACTTGGCCTGCGAGAACGACATCGAGGCCCTGGCCGAAATCCGCCGCATGGTCGACTTCCTGCCGCTGTCGAACCGGCAGCGGCCGCCCGAACGCGACTGCATCGATCCGGTCGAGCGCATCGACGAAAGCCTGGATACGCTGGTGCCGCCCTCGCCCAACAAGCCCTACGACATGAAGGAGCTGATCGAGAAGACGGTCGACGACGGCGATTTCCTGGAAATCCAGCCCAATTACGCCAAGAACATCGTCATCGGCTTCGCCCGCATCGGCGGCATGCCGGTCGGGGTGGTGGCCAACCAGCCGATGGTGCTGGCCGGCTGCCTCGACATCGATTCCTCGCGCAAGGCGGCGCGGTTCGTTCGTTTCTGCGATTGCTTCCATCTGCCGCTGGTGACCTTCGTCGACGTGCCGGGATTCCTTCCGGGCACGGCGCAGGAATATGGCGGCATCATCAAGCACGGCGCCAAGCTTTTGTTCGCCTATGCCGAGGCCACCGTGCCCAAGGTGACCGTGATCACCCGCAAGGCCTATGGCGGCGCCTATGACGTGATGAGTTCCAAGCATCTGCGCGGCGACATCAACTATGCTTGGCCCACCGCCGAGATCGCGGTGATGGGACCCAAGGGCGCGGTCGAGATCATCTTCCGCGGCGAGATCGGCGATGGCGCCAAGATCGAGGCCCGTACCGAGGAGTACCGGCAGAAATTCGCCAACCCCTTCGTCGCCGGCAAGCGCGGCTTCATCGACGACGTCATCATGCCGCACTCGACACGGCGGCGAGTGGCGCGGGCGCTGCGCATGCTGAAGGACAAGCAGCTGTCCAATCCCTGGAAGAAGCACGCCAACATCCCGTTGTGAGCGATCGAGGCCGCCGATGTTCAAGACCATCCTGATCGCCAATCGCGGCGAGATCGCCTGCCGCATCGTCAAGACCTGCCGGCGGATGGGCATCCGCACGGTCGCGGTCCATTCCGAGGCCGATGCCGGCGGGCTGCACGTGCGCATGGCCGACGTCGCGGTGCCGATCGGCGCGCCGCCGGCGGCCGAGAGCTATCTCCGCATCGAGCGCATCGTCGAGGCCTGCAAGGCGACCGGCGCCGAGGCGGTCCATCCCGGCTTCGGCTTCCTCTCCGAGCGCGCCGCCTTCGCCGATGCGCTGAAACAGGCCGGCATCGCCTTCATCGGCCCCGACGTGCCGGCGATCAAGGCGATGGGCGACAAGATCGAATCCAAGAAGCTGGCGTCCAAGGCCAAGGTCTCGACCGTGCCCGGTTTCCTCGGCGAGGTCTCCGATGCCCAGGCCGCCGCCAAGATCGCGCGCGAGATCGGCTATCCGGTGATGATCAAGGCCTCGGCCGGCGGCGGCGGCAAGGGCATGCGCATCGCCTATGGCGATTCCGAACTTGCCCAGGGCCTGCAATCCGCCGCCAACGAGGCCAAGGCGGCGTTCGGCGATGCGCGGGTCTTCATCGAGAAGTTCATCGAGCAGCCGCGCCACATCGAGATCCAGGTGCTGGGCGACAAGCACGGCAACACGCTCTATCTGTGGGAGCGCGAATGCTCGATCCAGCGCCGCCACCAGAAGGTGATCGAGGAGGCGCCCTCGCCCTTCCTCGACGAAGCGACGCGCCAGGCGATGGGCGAGCAGGCGGTGGCGCTGGCCAAGGCGGTCGGCTACCACTCGGCCGGGACGGTCGAGTTCATCGTCGGCCCCGACCGCAAGTTCTACTTCCTCGAAATGAACACCCGGCTCCAGGTCGAGCATCCGGTGACCGAGATGATCACCGGCCTCGACATCGTCGAATGGATGATCCGCATCGCCGCCGGCGAGAAGCTGAGCTTGCGCCAGCAGGACCTCAAGCGCGAGGGCTGGGCGATGGAGGCCCGGGTCTATGCCGAGGACCCGCGCCGCGGCTTCCTGCCCTCGATCGGGCGGCTGACCCGCTTCCGTCCGCCCAAGGAGGAGCACGGCATTCGTCTCGACACCGGCGTGTTCGAGGGCGCCGAGATCTCGATGTACTACGATCCGATGATCGCCAAGCTGGTGGCGCATGGCGCGAACCGCGCCGACGCCATCGCCCGGCTGGGCGAGGCGCTGGACGAGTTCGTGGTCCGCGGCATCAGCCACAACGTCTCCTTCCTGCGGGCGGTGCTGGCTCATCCGCGCTTCGCCTCGGGCGCGATCTCGACCGGCTTCATCGCCGAGGAATATCCCGACGGATACAAGGCCGACGTGCTGGAAGACGGCGCCAAGCGCCGGCTGGGGGCGTTGGCCGCGGCGTTGATGGCGATGCGGCGCGGACGCGAACGCGGCACGGCACCGACCCGGGAATTCGCGGTCGATCTGCCGGGTGCGAGCTGGTCGGCCAAGGTCGCCAAGCGCGACGGCGCGCTGGCGGTGACGCTGGACGGCCGCGCCTCGCTGGTCGAGACCGCTTGGCGGCCGGGCCAGCCGCTGGCCGTGGCCAAGGTCGACGGTCGCGAGATGGCGGTGCAGGTCGAGCCGCTGAGCGAAGGCTTCCGCATGGCACATGGCGGCTTCGAGGCCACGGTCTCGGTGCGCAGCCGGCGGGCGGCGGAACTGGCGGCGCGCATGCCCGAGAAGAAGGCCGCCGACGGCTCGCGCATGCTGCTCTCGCCCATGCCCGGGCTGGTGGTGTCGATCGACGTCAAGCCGGGCGAGTCGGTCAGCGCCGGCCAGAAGCTGTGCGTGCTGGACGCCATGAAAATGGAAAACGTGCTGCAAAGCCCGCGCGACGGAAAGATCGCCAAGATCCACGCCAAGAAAGGCGACAGCCTGGCGGTCGACCAGCCGATCCTGGAATTCGAGTGAGCGCACCCGAGCGCGCCGGCGAGGCGCGGGGACCCGAGCGCGCCGGCGAGGCGCGGGGACCAGAGCGCGCGGTGCTGGCGCGGGTGACGGGCCGTGTCCAGGGCGTCGGCTATCGCGCCTGGACCCAAGCGGCCGCGCGGCGGCTGGGGCTGTCGGGATGGG
>VGDZ01000095.1 GCA_016869515.1 Alphaproteobacteria bacterium
GGGCCTGCGGCTTGCCCAACAGCCCCCAGGGCCGCACCACCAGCACCACCGCCATCACCACGAATTCGATCACCAGCGTCATCTTCGAAAACGACACGCCGATGCCGAACAGCGTCTGCTCGCCCAGGCCGATGCAGAACGCCTTGATCAATCCGATCACCACCGCCGCCAGATAGGCCCCGCCGATCGAGCCCATGCCGCCCACCACCACCACCACGAAGGCATCCGAAATGACGGTGATGTCGAGCGACAGATGCGCCGGCTCGCGCGGCAACTGCACCGCGCCGCCCAGGCCGGCCAGGAAGGCGCCGAGCGCGAAGACCAGCGTGAACAGCCAGGCCTGGTTGACTCCCAGCGCGCCCACCATCTCGCGGTCCTGGGTGGCGGCGCGGATCAGCACCCCGAAGCGGGTGCGGTTCAACAGCAGCCACAGCGCCCCCAGCACCAAGGGACCGAGCGCGATCAGCGCCAGATCGTATTCCGGCACCGCCTTGCCGGCGATGCGCACCGCCCCGGTCAGGCCGGGCGCGCGCGGTCCAAGGATTTCTTCCGGCCCCCAGATCCACAGCGCCAGGTCCTTGACGATCAGCACCAGGCCGAAGGTCGCCAGAAGCTGGAACAGCTCCGGCACCCGGTAGATGCGCCGCAGCAGCAGCATCTCGATCGCGGCTCCGATCGCCGCCACCGCCAAGGCCGCCAACGGCACCGCCAGCCAGAAATAGGGCTTGCCCATGGCCTGGGTCAGCGACACCGCGATATAGGCGCCGAGCATGAACAACGAGCCGTGGGCGAAGTTGACGATCCGGCTGACGCCGAAGATCAGCGACAGCCCGGCCGCCACCAGGAACAGGGCGGAAGCCGAGGCCAGGCCGTTGAGAACCTGGATCAGGACGATGGTTGCCATGACGCAAAAATCCCGCCCGCCGCCGGTCCAGGCGACGGGCGGGCCGTGCTTGAGACTAGCTGCCTTCGCGCGGACGCAGCTTCAGCACTTCGGCGTCGGATGGCAGGAACTTGGCGCCGTCGGCGAAGTACCAATCTACCATCACGCCCTGGCCGTTCTTGACCGCCAGCTTGCCGACATAGGCCCCCATGGTGGCCTGGTGGTCGATCGGGCGGTAGGTGATGGCGCCGATCGGCGTGCCGAGCTGGAGGCCTTTCATCGCCTCGACCAGTTTTTCGGTTTCGACCGAGCCGGCTTTCTTCACCGCGGCGACAAAACTCTGCACCGTGGCGTAGCCGACGATCGAGCCCAGCCGCGGATAGTCGTTCCACTTGGCGCGATAGGCGGCGACGAACTTCTTGTGCTCGGGGGTGTCGATCGCCTCCCACGGATAGCCGGTGACGTACCAGCCGGGCGGGGTCTCGTCCTTGAGCGGATCGAGGTATTCGGGTTCGCCCGCCAAGAGGTTGAACACGGCGCGGTCCTTGAACAGGCCGCGCAGATTGCCCTCGCGCACGAACTTCTGCAGGTCGGGTCCGAACAGCGAGCTGAAGATGGCGTCGGGCTTGGCCGCCGCCAGCGCCTCGGCCACCGCGCCGGCCTCGATCTTGCCCAAGGGCGGCGCCTGCTCGGCGACGAATTCGACATCGGCGCGCTTTTCCTTCAGCAGCCGCTTGAAGGCGGCTGTGGCCGACTGGCCGTATTCGTAGTTGGGATAGACGATCGCCCAGCGCTTGGCCGGCAGCTTGGCGGCGTCCGGGATCAGCATCGCGGTCTGCATGTAGGTCGAGGGCCGCAGCCGGAAGGTGTAGCGGTTGCCCTGCTCCCACACGATCTTGTCGGTCAGCGGCTCGGCGGCGATGAACAGCACCTTCTTCTGCTTGGCGAAATCGGCCACCGCCAGGCCGATGTTCGAGGGGAAGGTGCCGATCAGGAAGGATACCCGTTCGCGCGACAGCAGTTCCTCGGCGACGCGCACCGCCTCGCCCGGATTGCCGTTGTCGTCGCGCGAGACGATCTCGACCTGCTTGCCGAGCAGGCCGCCGGCGGCGTTGGTCTCGTCCAGCGCCAATTGCCAACCCTTGCGGTAGGGTTCGAGGAAGGCGGGGAAGGTCTTGTAGCTGTTGAGCTCGCCGACCCGGATCTTGTCCTGGGCGACGGCCTGGCCGGCGCCGATGGCAACCCCCAGCGCGCCCGCCAGCAGCAGCACGGTTCTGCGTTCGATGGTCATGCGTCCCTCCTGTTCAAGCGGCAATCATAGCCGGAAACGCTCCCGGCGAAAGGGCGGCGCGGCGGCTTCCCGCCAGCGAAAGATAAGCGGCAAGGATCGTACCGCGATCAATCAGGCGCCGCGCCTCGGCCAGGCCGGATTCGAGCGCGGCTTCGATCGCCGCCTCGGGCAGATCGCCGACCGCCACCGTGACCGGAATCGCGCCCAGATCGCTGTCGATCTGGAGATCGCGCGCGGGGCGGCGGCGGATGGCGGGATGATCGGTGTCGACCGCGTTGCCGATCAGGGTCGCGGCGGCATCGGCGTCCGCCGCAGCTTTCGCCACCACCGTCACCGCATCGGCGATGCCGCGGCTGAAGGAACGCCCGCGCCAGCCGCTAGTGGCGATGCCGCGCGCGCCGCTGGCGTGGGTCAGCTTGGCGGTGGCGTCCATCGCCGGTCGGGCGATGTCGTCGACCACGCCGACGGCGATGCTTTGCCCGGGCGCAAGGTGAATGGCGATGTCGCCACCGTTGTTGACGTAGACCCGATCCAGCCGTGCCGCGCCGGTCATGGCATCCAGCACATGCTCGGCCACCGCCCCGGCCACCGCCGCCATCGGCGTGACGAAGACCGCGCGATGCGGCCAGGTCGCCTCGACCATGCGCCGCGCCACCGGGCCTTTGGCCCGCGGCCGGCTCGAACCCATGGGCGCGCGCAGCAACGGCAATTCCTCGACCAGACGCGGCAGGATGTCCGGGAAGCAGGCCTCGGCGGCGCGATAGGCGCGCTCCACGTCCTCGGCCGCGCCCTCGGCGCCGATCGCCAATTCGATCGGCCCATGCCGCAGGCCGAGCCGTCCGCCCGGCAGGCGTCCCGCCTCGTGACTCACGGCCCCACCGTCTTGGTCTCGGCCAAGACCTGTTCCAACGCCACGACGCTGTCGACATGGCCGCCGAGCGCGGCGTAGTCGGCGCGGGTCAGGGTGAACTCGATCGGCGCCACCAGCGCCGGCGTCGGCACGTAGCCGAAGGAATTGTCGGGCATGCGCGCGACGTCGACCATCAGCGTGATGCCGCCGCCGGGCCAGATCTGGCAGGGCACGCCGCCGCAAGTCACCGTCACCCGACCGGCCTTGATGGCGCGCGTCAGCTTGACCGGGTTTTCCGTCACGCCCGAGCGCAGCGAGCCGCCGGCGCCGGCCATGAACACCACCGAGCACAGCGCCGGTTCGCAGTTCTCGGCGATGCGCTCGACCGCCGGCCGCAGTGTCTCGGGCAAGGGCCTCGCCTCGGGCCGCAGTTTCTCGTCCAGCACGGCATAAAGCGCGTCCTCGCCCGTGGTCGACACCATCAACAGCCGCAAGCCCGGCCAGGCGCGCTTGGGGTCGATCCTGTCGATGATGGTCAGGGGGTCGGTGACGTCGGTGCCGCCCCAGCCCTGGCCCGGCTCGGCGACCTGGAAATAGCGGCCGGGGGTGGATTTGCGGCCGCGCACGCGGATTCCGGCCGGCCGCAGATCGAGAAAGCGCCCGGCCTGATGCTCGGTCAGCACGCCGGTGATGTGGTCGTCGACCACGATCACCTCGTCGACCTTGCCGGCCCATTGCTTGGCGAACATGCCGATGGTGGCCGAGCCGCAGCCGACGCGCATGCGCCGTTCGAGCTTGCCGTCGACCACCGGCGGCCGGTCGGCCTGGACGGTGACGGTCGAGCCGCCGTCGATCGCCATCGTCACCGGCTGCTTGTTGCAGAGCTTGAGCAGCGCCTCGCAGGTGACGGTGCCTTCCTTCTTCGAGCCGCCGGTGAGATGCCGCACCCCGCCCAACGACAACATCTGCGAGCCGTATTCGGCGGTGGTGACATGGCCGATCGGCTCGCCCTCGACCCGGACCGCGGCCTGCTCGGGGCCGAGGAAGCGGTCGGTGTCGATCTTCACCTTGAGGCCGCAATAGCTGAAGATGCCTTCGCTGACCACGGTCACCGTGTCGACGCCGCGATGGCGGCCGGCGACGATGAAGGGCGCAGGCTTGTAGTCGGGATAGGTCGTGCCGGCGCCGATGCCGGTGACGAAGGGCCGGGCGTCGTCCTCGCCGGCAGCGCCGTCGCCCGCGGCCAGGAACGGCACCAGGGTCTCGGGCGGCTTGGCGGCCTGGATCACCAGGGGATCGAGCCGCGCCAGCCTGCCGCCGACATTGCCGTAGCGATCGCAGGCCCCGGCCTGGCCCAGGCGGATGCGGCACAGCACGGGACAGGCATCGCAGCGGATGACGTCGCTTTCGGCTTTCTCGGTCATGACGATCTCCCGGCGATCAGGGCGCGCAATCGCGCCGGCGTCAGCGGCACCCGCTTGGGCCGCACGCCGGTGGCGTGGCGCACGGCGCCCAGGATGGCGGGCGCGGTCGGCACCAGGCCGGGCTCGCCCACGCCCTTGGCGCCGAACGGGCCCAGCGGTTCGGGGCTTTCGATCAGGACGGTCTCGATCGGCGGCACGTCGCCCACGGTCGGAATCAGGTAGTCGTGCAGGTTGTCGGCCTGCCCCGGCCACCATTCCTCCATCAGCGCGAGGCCGAGACCCTGGGCGATGCCGCCCTCGATCTGGCCCTCGACCAAAGTCGGATTGACGGCGCGGCCGACATCGTGCGCCGCCACCATGCGCAGCACCTTGACCGTGCCGAGGTCGCGATCGACCGCGACTTCGGCCATCTGGGCGGCGAAGGCGTAGCTGGCATAGGGCGCGCCCTGGCCGTTGGCGTCGAGCGGCTCGGTCGGCGGATCGAAGCGGCCCTCGCCCGCCAGCGCATCGCCGTTGCGATCGGGCGCGAGATGGCCGAGATCGAGCGCGGTGCGCCGCCCGCCTTCCTCGACCGCGATCCCGGCCCCGAGCGCGATGCGGGCCTCGGGCGAGGCGTTGGCCAGGCGCGCCAGGCGCGCCCGCAGATCGCGCGCCGCCAATTCGCAGGCCTTGCCCGAGACGAAGGTCTGGCGCGAGGCCGAGGTCTTGCCGGCATCGGCGGTCAGGTCGGTGTCGCCGGCGACCAGCCGGATGCGATCCGCCGGCACGCCCAGCGCCTCGGCCGCGATCTGCGCCAGCACCGTGTTCGAGCCCTGGCCGATGTCGACCGCGCCGGAATAGAGCGTCAGCCGGCCGTCGGCGGCGAGGCCGATGCGCATGGTCGAGGGATTGCTCATCGCCGTGTTGCCGATGCCGTAGACCATGCAGCCGATGCCGACGCCCCTGCCCGGCCGCGCGCGTTCGAGCGCCGCCCGCCAATGCGGTTCGAGCGCGTTCAGGCACGCCACCAGCCCGGCGCTTGGCCCCAGCGCCTGGCCGGTGACCGTGAGATCGTCGGGCCTGAGCGCGTTACGGCGACGAAACTCCAGCCGGTCGATGCCGCTGGCCAGCGCCAGATCGTCGATCAGCATTTCGTGCGCGATGGCGGCTTGCGGCACGCCGAAGCCGCGAAACGCCCCGGCCGGCGCCAGATGGGTGAAGATCGCCCGCGCCCGCGCGCTGGCCGCCGGCACGCGATAGGGTCCGGCGGCGTGGACCGGCACCCGCCCGGCCACAGTCGGACCCCAGGAGGCATAGGCGCCGGTGTTGAACGTCCCTTCGAAGGCGAAGCCGACCAGCCGCCCGTCCGCATCGCAGCCCATGCGCGCCTGGATCCGCGCCGGATGCCGCTTGGTGGTCGCGGCCATCGATTCCGGCCGGTCGTAGACCCAGGCCACCGGCATCTTGGTCAGCCAGGCGGCGATGGCGATCAAGGGCTGGACCGACTGATCGAGCTTGCCGCCGAAGCCGCCGCCGCAGGCGCTGGGGACGATGCGCACCTGCTCGGGCGCGATGCCAAGAACGCCCGCCACTTCGTCGCGATCCATGTAGGGCGTCTGGGTCGAGACCGTGACTTCGATCCGATCGCCGCGGCGCACCGCCCAGCCGGCCTCGGGCTCGATGTAAGCGTGTTCGACGAAGCCGGTCTCGATCTCGACCGCGGCGCGATGGACGGCAGCCGCCAGCGCGGCCTCGGCATCGCCGCGCGCCAGCTTGCCCTCGGTCAGCAGATTCCCCGGCCGGTCGGCGTGCAACAGCGCCGCCCCCGGCGCCGAGGCCGCCGCCGGATCGTGCAAATGCGGAAGCGGCGTCCAGCGGATCGGGATGGCGCTCTCGTCCACCGCGCGCAGCGCCGCGCGCTCGCCCAGCAGCGCCAGCACCGGCTCGCCGCGATAGCGCGCCACGCCCTCGGCCAACACCGGCTGGTCCTTGATGTCGGGATAGATCCCGAAGCCGTTGCGGCCGGGAACGTCGCGCGCGGTCAGCACCCGCACCACGCCCGCGGGCGGCGTCCAGGCGCCGATCTCGAAGCGCGCGTGATGGTGCGGCGAGCGGATGGCGCGCAGCCACAGCGCGTCCTTGGGAACCGCGTCGGCGCCGAAGGCCTCGCGGCCTTCGACCTTGGCGAGGCCGTCGATGCGCGGCCGGCGCGCGCCCATCGCTTTGGTCTCGACATCGCCCGCTGGCGATGCCCGGCGCGCATCCAACACCGCGGCGACGATCTTGCGATAGCCGGTGCAGCGGCACAGCACGCCCGACAGCGCCGCCTCGATCTGCTGCTCGTCGGGACGCGGCACCCGGCGCAAGAGATCGCTCGCCGCCATCAGCATGCCCGGCGTGCAGATGCCGCATTGCGCGGCGCCATGACGCAGAAAGGCCGCGCGCAGGCCCTGGTCGTCGAGGCCCTCGACCGTGACCACCGACCGCCCCGCCGCCTGGCCGACCGGAACCAGGCAGGCGCAGACCTGCCTTCCGTCCAGCAGCACGGTGCAGGCCCCGCAATCGCCGGCATCGCAGCCGATCTTGGTGCCGGTGAGTCCCAACTCGTGGCGCAGCGCCTCGGACAGGCGCGCGGCCGACGCGGTCGCCAACGTCACCGTGCGGCCGTTGACCGTAAGCGAGACCGGCGCGCTCATCCCGGGTCCCTCAATTTGCCGATCAAGCGCCGCACCAGGGTCATTGCGGCGTCGCGGCGATAGACGGCCGAGCCGCGCATGTCGTCGATCGGCGCCAGCGCGGCGAAATCCTCGGCCCGCACCAAGTCCGGATCGAGGCGCCCACCGACCAAGCGCCTCTCCAGCGCCGGAAGACGCTGGGCCACGGGACCGCAGGCGCCGACCGCGATCCGCGCCGCGGCCACGCTTCCATCCTCCGCCAGTTCGACCGCGCCCGCGACCATGGCGATCGAGATCACCAGATATTTGCGCGCCCCCAGCTTGAGGAAGGCCGAGCGCGCCGCCTGCCTGGGCTTGGGCAGAAGGATCGCGCTGACGATCTCGCCCGCCGCCAGCGCCGTGCGTCGAGACCCCAGCACGAACTCGGCGATGGGCAGCGTCCGACGACCGTCGATCTCGATGCGCGCGTCCAGCGCCAAGAGGCAAGGCACTCCGTCGGCAGCGGGCGAGGCGTTGCAGACATTGCCCGCCAGCGTGCCGCGGTTCTGGATTTGCGGGCCGCCGATCTCGCCGGCCGCATCGGCCAGCGCCCGGCACCAATCCGGCAGGCCGGACTCGATCAACTCGGTCCAGGTGACGGCGGCGCCGATGCGGATCGAGTCGGCGTCTTGCGTCACGCCGCGCAGTTCGGCCACGGCCGAAAGATCGAGCACGCGCTCGGGCGGCGGCCGGCCGACCCGCGCCGGGTAGAGATCGGTGCCTCCGGCCAGCGGCACGGCCGGCCCCTCGGCCAGCGCCGCCAGGGCCTCGCGCAGACTTGTCGGCCTGGCATAGGCCGCCATCTTCCGCCCTCCGCGATCGTTCGTACACATATGAAATGGCCGCCGCGGCGGCAAGTCAAGGCAGCGCCGGCGGGACCGGCACGAAGGCCGCGATCAGGCGGCGCGGTCGCGCAGTTCGAGCCGCCTGAGGCAGCGGTCGATCCATAGCCGGGTCAGCTTTTCCTGGGTCGAGTTCTGGCGCAGGCGCTGGGCCAACGCCGCGAAATCGACCCGATCCAGTTCCTGGTCCTGGTTGAAGCAGGAGAAGACGTAAGTCACCCGCCCGCTGGCCGGGTCGCGGTGCGGCTGCAGGCACTGGGCGCAGATTTCCTTCATCATGCACTGCATCGGCGAGTTGATGCTGCCGATGGCGCGCCGGCAGCGGCCCAGCCAGGCCGCCAGCGCCCCGCGCCGCGCCTGGCCGACCGCGTCCATCATCCGGTCCGAGCCGATGGCGATCAGCCGCTCGACCGCATCGAGCGGGATCGGCTGCGGGCCGAGCCGCCCCTCGGCATAGGCCCGCATCGCCTCGACGATGGTGCCGACGAAGGCGCGATCCTGCGGCCGCGTGGGCACGAAGCCCGGCCCCTCGTCGCAGGTCCACACCACGGCGTCGGCCGCGGCCTCGATGTCGGCCACCTTGTAGCGGTCGGCGGCGCGCTTGTAGCCGGCGAAGTAGAGCACCTTCGATCCGGCCGCGCGCAGCCCGGCGCCGATCGAGAACAGCACGGCGTTGCCAAGCCCGCCGCCGGCCAGCAGCACGGTCTCGCCCCGGGGCAGCTCGGTCGGCGTGCCGGTCGGGCCCATCAGCACCACCGGCTCGCCCGGCTTGAGGTGCGCGCAGACATCGGACGAACCGCCCATTTCGAGCGCAATGGTCGAGATCAGCCCGCGCTCGGCATCGATCCAGGCCCCGGTCAGCGCCAGGCCCTCGGTCGCCAGCACCGTGCCGTCGACCGTGGGCGCGTGGGCTTCCAGGTTCTGCAGCCGATAGAACTGACCGGGGCGGAAGGCCCGCGCCGCGGCCGGGGCCTCGATCACCACTTCGATAATGTTGGGCGTCAGGCGATTGACGGCGTGCACGCGCGCCCGCCATTCGGCCTCGATCGCGGCGAAGAACGCCGCCGGCCCGCGCGCATCGCGCCGTTCGACCTGGGTCAGAAGCCGCGTCAGCAACGGATAGCCCTGCTTGGCGCCGCCCATCGCCTTGACCACGTTGCCGGCATAGTTGGGATGCAGATCGCCGAAGAACGACACGCCGCGGCCATCGGGTCCGATGCGGGTCAACACCTGCGGCCTATCCGGCTTGACGCCGGGTTCGGGCTTGACCGGCTGGCCATCGTCGTCCAAGGCCCGGAAATACTTGCCGTCGAGCGCGAAGCCGGGCTCTTCGCGCGCCAGCACGGTGTTGGGCTGGGTCCCGGCCGCGACCAACACCGAGCGCGCCTTCCAGGTGACGCCGTCGCCCTCGCGCCAGCTTCCGTCCTCGCCGCGGATCTGGCGGCGCAGCACGATTTCGGCGACATGGCCGTGGCGATCGAGCTCGATCGCCGCCGGCGTCAGGCCCTCGTGGATGACGATGCCTTCTTCCAGCGCCTTGGCGATTTCCTCGTGGTTGAGGGTATAGGCCGGCGAGTCGATCAGCCGCTTGCGATAGGCGACGGCGACCCCGCCCCAGGACTTGACCAGGCCGACCAGGTCGGGCGCGCGGCCCTCGCGCGCGGCGCGCTCGCGCTCGGCACGGATGGCGCGGGCATGGCCGACGAACTCGTCGGCGATGCCGCGTTCCTCCTCGTCCCAGACCGCGCGCACCGCGTCCTCGCCGCGTTCGGCGGCCAGGGTCTCGTAGCGCCGCAGGAACTTCTCGACCTGGACCGGATAATAGGCCAGGGCCTCGGTGGCGGTGTCGACCGCGGTCAGGCCGCCGCCGATGACGACCACCGGCAGGCGGATTTGCAGGTTGGCGACCGAGCCCATGCGGGCGGCGCCGGTCAGCTGCAGCGCCATCAGGAAGTCCGAGGCGGCGCGCACGCCGCGCGCCAAGCCGTTGGGCAGGTCCAGCACGGTCGGCTTGCCCGCGCCCATGCACAAGGCGACATGATCGAAGCCCAGCGCGAAGGCGCGATCGACCGACACCGTGCCGCCCAGGCGCACGCCGCCGAACAGCCGGAACTCGCCGCGCCGTTCCAGCAGCAGCCGCACGATCTTGAGGAAGTTCTTGTCCCAGCGCACGGTGATGCCGTATTCGGCGACGCCGCCGAAGCCCGCCATCACCCGGTCGTCGAGCCGTTCGTAGAGCGCCGTCACGTCGCGGATCGGCTGGAAATCGGGGCCAGCCAATTCCGCCGGCAGGGGTTCGATCTTGAGGCCGTCGATCGCCGCCACGGCGTGGCCGTCATTGAGCAGGTGATGCGCCAGCGTGATGCCGGCCGGCCCCAGCCCCGCCACCAGCACCCGCTTGCCGGTGGGCTGGCGCGGGAACGGCCGGCGCAGATCGAGCGGATTCCAGCGCGTCAGCAGCGCATAGATCTCGAACCCCCAGGGCAGCGCCAGCACGTCCTTGAGGATGCGGGTCTCGACCTGGGGAATGTCGACCGGCTCCTGCTTCTGGTAGATGCAGGACTTCATGCAGTCGTTGCAGATGCGGTGCCCGGTCAGCGCCGCGGTCGGATTGTCGATGCAGATCGTCGCCAGCGCGCCGATCGCCAGGCCCTGGGCCTTGACGCTGTGCATCTCGGAGATGCGCTCTTCCAAGGGACAGCCGGCCAACGGCACGCCAAAGGCCGATTTGCGGAACGGCGCGCGCGTCGCGCCCTTGGCCTTTTCGGTCAAACCGCGCGAACAGCTATCCTTGCCCTGCTCGTGGCAGAAGATGCAGTAATTGGCCTGATCGAGGGCGCGGGTCAGGTCGGCGCCGGCATCGGTCAGGGCAAAACCCTCGCGGTGACGATGCGGCCCCGCGGCGCGATGAGCGCCGTCGACGAAATCGGTCGCGACCAGACGCAGCGGATCGAGCTTGTGCGGCTGTTGGAACAGCACGCCCGCGCCGTGGCGCTTGCGCCCGGCCTCGGTCAGCGTCGCCCAGGCGGCATAGCGCGCGGCGCGGTCCAGTTCGGCCGCGTGCGCCGCCTCGCCCGCCAGCCAACCCATGATCCGCGCGGCGAAGGCCGGCTCGTCGGACGGATCGCCCAGGCCTTGGACAAGGGCCGCGGGATCGAACCAGGCCGCGTCCTCGGCGCGATACTTCTTGATGGCGATACGCTGGACGAATTGCCGTTTGCAGGCGAACAGGGCGTCGAGGGCGCGATGCCGCGCGGCCAGCGCCGCGACCTCGGTCTCGATGCCGAACAGCCGGGCGACGAAAGCCTCGACCTTGGGCGCCAGCGCGATCAGCAGCGCCGCCTCGGCGTCGCGGCCGAGCGCCGCTGGCATGCCCCGCGCCTCTTCCAGCCGCCCGGCCAGCGCCACGTCGGCGGCGGCCAGTTCGCGGCGGAAGGCGCGGTCGAGCTTGACCAGCCCGTCACGGGCGTGGAGGTCGCGGAAACTCAGATCGTGGGCGAGCTTCAGCATGAGCGGATCGTATGTATACGAACGATCATGGCGACGGCAAGCCGGGCCTCAGCCGATGCGCGCCAGCAGCGCCAGCAACCGGGTGCGCTCGGCCGCCGCCAGGGGGGCGAGCGTGGCGGCGCTGACCAGGGGGCCGTTGCGC
>VGDZ01000096.1 GCA_016869515.1 Alphaproteobacteria bacterium
GCCCGCGACCTCCAGCGGCGTGGCGTGACCGGTCACCGCCACCGGCCCGGCGGTCTGGCGCTGGCGCTCGACCACGGCCCGCAGCGCATTGCGCTGGGCCTCGGTCAGCCGCGCGCTGCGCGCCGCGAATTCGACCTCGATCGGCGCCGTAATGCTTGAGACCGCCGGCGCCCTTGGCGCGGTCTGGACCACGGCCGGAATCGCCGCCACCGGCTGGCCGCCAAAGGCACGGGCCAGGGTCGCGGCGTAGACGTCGCGCACCACCGTATCCTGGCTGGCGGCCGCCGGCTGGACCGCCATGGCCGGCTGGACCGCGACCGCGGGCTGGACTTGCGGCATCGGCTGATAGATCGCGGGCGCCTGATAGGCCGATGCGCCCGACTGCGCGAACGCGCGGGCGAATATTTGGGTGGCCGGATCGCCCGACTGCGCGATGGCGGCGGGCGTCGCGACCGGAACGGTCGGCGGCCGAGGCGCCGGAGCGACCGTGGCCACGCGCGCCGGAGCCTGGGCCGGTGGCGGCGTCCGCGTCGGCGGCGCTGAAGCGGGCACAGGTGGCGGAGGCGGCTGAACGATCGGCGGCAATGCCGCCAGCCGGGGCGGCGGATCGACCGGCCCCGCTCGCAGGACTTCGTCGGTGTAACGCGAGTTGTCGCGGTCGCGCGTTAGGCCCGCCGCGATTTCCCGCTGCGGCCGGACGGCGCCCATGCGGTTCTCGCTTTCGGGCGTCGTCGATACCGGCGGCGGATCGCAGCCTACCATCAGTAGCGCCACGCAACTCAAGACCGAGACACCAAGCCGACTAGGCATGCCCTACCTTTTCGCCTAATTTCCGCCCCTCCCGGCGGATCGACCGGCCGGGTTTGCAAGGCGTCGCACCATGACCGATCGTACTACCGACATCAAGCTTCCCGACCCGGAAGCCTTGGCCCGCAACTGGGTCCGCATCGCCAGCCGCAGCCAGGAGCTGGTGATGGATTTTGCGCGCAGCCAAGCCGGCAAGGTCGATCCCGCCAATCCCGATCCGCTCAACCTGGCCAATGCCTTCGTCGAAATGACCGGCCGGATGATGGCCAATCCGATGCGCCTGGTCGAGGCGCAGATGGAATTGTGGCGCTCCTATGCCGGGCTGTGGCAGTCGGCCACCATGCGCTGGCTCGGCCACGACACCGCGCCCGCGATCGAAGCCGATCCGGCCGATCGCCGCTTCAAGGACCAGGCCTGGCGCGAAAACGCCATCTTTGATTTCATCAAGCAGTCTTACCTCCTGTCGGCGCAATGGGTGCAGAAGCAGGTGCAGACGGTCGAGGGCCTCGACGATCGCACCGCGCGCAAGATCGAGTTCTATACGCGGCAGATGGTCGACGCCATGGCGCCGTCGAACTTCGTGCTGACCAATCCCGAAGTGCTCAAGGCGACCTTCGATTCGAGCGGCGAGAACCTGGTCAAGGGCCTCGACAACATGCTGGCCGATCTGCGACGCGGCGATGGCCAACTCATGATCAAGATGACCGATCTCGACAAGTTCAAGGTCGGGGTCAACGTCGCCGTCACTCACGGCAAGGTGGTGGCCGAGACGCCGCTGATGCAGTTGATCCAGTACGCCCCCAGCACCGAGAAAGTACTCAAGCGTCCCCTGCTGATCGTGCCGCCCTGGATCAACAAGTTCTACATTCTCGATTTGCGGCCGGACAATTCCTTCATCAAATGGGCGGTCGACCAGGGCCACAGCGTGTTCGTGGTGTCCTGGGTCAATCCCGACCGCGCCTTGGCCGACAAGACCTTCGAGGACTACATGCACGAAGGCCTGTTGGCGGCGCTGGATGCGGTCGAGACCGCCACCGGCGAGGCGGCGACCAACGTCATTGGCTACTGTTTGGGCGGAACGCTGCTGGGCGCGACGCTGGGCTGGCTCAAGGCCAAGGGCGAGGACAAGCGCATCGCCAGCGCGACCTATTTCGTCGCCATGGTCGACTTCGCCGAAGCCGGCGACCTGCTGGTGTTCATCGACGAGGAACAGCTCAAATCGCTCGAAGCCAAGATGGAAAAGGAAGGCGTGCTTGACGCCAAGGCGATGGCGACCACTTTCAACATGCTGCGCGCCAACGATTTGATCTGGTCGTTCGTGGTCAACAATTACCTGTTGGGCAAGGAGCCGTTCCCGTTCGACCTGCTGTATTGGAACTCGGACTCGACCCGCATGCCCAGGGCCATGCACCGGTTCTATTTGCGCAAGATGTACCAGGAGAATCGGCTGTCCAAGCCGGGCGGCGTCACCCTCTCCGGCCGGACGATCGACCTGCACCAGATCGACACGCCGACCATGCTGATCGCGACCAAGGAAGACCACATCGCGCCCTGGCGGGCGGTCTATCGCGCCACCCAGATCTATCGCGGCGAGACCCGCTTCCTGCTGGCGGGCTCGGGCCACATCGCCGGCGTGGTTAACCCGCCGGCGGCCAAGAAATACGGCTATTGGACCAACGCCGAGAACCCAGCTGAAGCGCAGGACTGGCTGGCCTCGGCCACGGCGCATGCCGGAAGCTGGTGGCCGGAATGGAACGACTGGATCGCCAAGCGTTCGGATTCCTTGGTGCCGGCGCGCAAGCCGGGCGGCGGCAAGCTGAAGCCGATCGAAGACGCGCCCGGCCGCTACGTCAAAGTGCGCGCGGTCTAGTAGAACGCGGTAACCGCCAGCCCCAGACTCCGGGCGGCCGTCGCCATGGCCCGGTCGGCGGTCGCAAGACGTCGCGCGCCGCCGTCGCGGGCGATCGCCAAATGCAGCGCACTCAAGGTTCCGATTCCGCTGCGGCTGGCGCGGTCAAGCGCGTCCGCGGCCGATTCCAGATGGCGCTCCTCAAACCTCCAAACCGCGAGATGGCCGTCACGAATGTCGCGGCGATGGGTCTCCCAGACGCGCCGCGCCGCTGCCGGGCCGAGCAGCTTCCGCCGGCGGTACTTGGCGAGAACCGACCGCAATTCGAGGCTGACCAGGCTGCCGATCGCCGGCTCGCGCTCGGCGAGGATGAAATCCCGAAACGCCTCCGACTTGGCCTCGGGCAAGTACCATTTGGCGAGGGCGGTGGTGTCGATGTAGGTCGCCGCCATCAGCGGCGATCCCGTTCCGCTCGCAACAGGGCAGCAACCCTAACCCCCAGCTTGGGCAGCGACCGTCGCAAGCGGTCATGGCTGGGGCGAGGTCCCACCGGTGTTGCCGGCACCATGCGGGCCAGCACTTTGCCGTGCCGCGTGACCATTATCTCGCCGGCTTCGGCCAGGACCCGGTCGATGCGGCCCATCGCCGCCCGCGTCTCGCGGATGCTCATGTAACGCGCTTGCATCGGCTTCCCTTGTGTCACACTTTGTAAATTGTGACACAAATAGGCGCGGCAAACAATATCAGCGCTGGTTCAGCACCACCGCGACGCCGACGGCGATCAGCGCCATGCCGGCGATCTCGGCCCGGCGCGGGCGCTCGCGGAAGGCCAGGAACGAGATCGCCAGCGAGAACACCAGTTCGACCAAGCCGAGGGTGCGCACATAGGCCGCCTGCTGGATCGCCATGGCGGTGAACCAGCAGCCCGAGCCGAGGAAGCTGAGCACGCCGACCTGAGCCGCCGGCCGCCAATGCCGGCGCACCAGCGCGATCTGGCCGGGTTCGCGCCAACTCAACCACGCCGCCATCACCAGGGTCTGAAACAGATTGGCGAAAGCCAGCGTGAAGGCGGCGGCCAGGAAAAGCTGCGGGTGGCCGAGCGACAGCGAGGCGCCGCGAAAACCGACCGCGGCGATGGCGAACAGCGCCCCCGAGCCGAGGCCGTAGAGCGTCGCCGGCTGGGTCAGCCCCTGGCGCAAGGCCGCGAGCGGCCGATCGAGTCTGGCCAGCGACATCAGCATCACGCCGATGCTGGCGACGGCGATGGCGCCGGCGCCGGCAATGCTGACGGCAAGACCCAGGAACAGCGCCTCGAACACCGCCACCTGGATGACCTCGGTCTTGGAATAGGCCGTGCCGACGGCGAAATTGCCCAGGCTGAGCGACAGGATCAGCGCCGAGGTCGCCAGGATCTGCGCCAACCCGCCGATCGCCAGCCAGGCCCAGAACTCGGGATTGGGCGTCGGCATGGTTTCGTCCAACGCCGCGCGCAACGCCACCAGATAGATCGCCGCCAGCGGCAGGCCGAACAGGAAGCGGGTGAAGGTGGCGCCGTTGGTCGAGAGCTGGCTCTTGAGCCGGCGTTGCAGCGCGGTGCGCAGGGCTTGGAACAGCGCCGCCGACAGCGTGATCGGGATCCAGGCCCAGCTCATTGCAACCTCGCGGCGATGGCTTCGGCCGCGGCGGCGATGCCGGCCGGGTTCCAATGGCTGTCGTCGCGCCAGTAAAGCAGCTCGGGCAAGGCGCGATCGGCGGCGGCGACCATGGCCGGGGTCAGGTCGAGCACGGCAATGCCGCTGTCGCGCCCGAGCCTATGGACGAAATCGAGCGCGACATTGGGCAAGCGATCGCGGTCGGGCGCATAGAGCCGGGTCAGATAGGGCACGAAGACCAACACCGCCACGCGCGGCGCGATCTGGCGATAGAGCGGCACAAGATCGCTCCAGTCGCAGCCTGAAGTCCGGCGCACGCGGCGATCGTAGAGAAGGTGTAAACCCGCCGGCCGTCCGGCGATCTCGATCACCGACACCTGCCCCGCTCCGAACCACGCCATGACCCTGGCCTGCGCGCCGCGGGTCAGCCCGAAGGCCAGGCGATAGCCTTTGAGCTTGCGGATCTCGCCCGGGACATAGGCGTACCAAGGCCGCAACCACGACTCGGCTTCGCCCGAACAGACGAAGTCATTGCCTTCGAACAACAGCACCGCCGCCCGCCACGGTCCCGGTTCGGCCTCGGCCAGGCGTTCGAGGATGCGGACATAGCCTTCGGGATCGGTCGGATAGGAGGCGTTGTAGACCCCCTCGCCCAGGCGTCGCGACAACTGCGCGGCGAGGATTTCGTCCTGGGTATTGCCCGAGCCGACCGCGAAACTGTCGCCGACGGTCACCCAGCGTTGCCCGGCATAGTCGGCGGCATTGCGATAGCCCAGGCGATCGGTGACGAAGTCGATCCGCCGCGGCTGGGCGATCGCCGGCAGATCGCGCCCGGCGATGGCGACCAGATCGCCATGCGGCATCGCGAAGCCGACCTCGCGCGCGCCGGGCTTGAAGTGCAGCCGGTCTTCGGCGGCGTAGAGTTTCTCCTCGGGCCGGTAGTAGACCGCGGCCTCGCCTGCCATGCGTGCCGCCAGTTCGACTGCGACCGCCGCCAGGACCAGCGAGCCCGCGACCAGTCCGGCGCCGGCGCCCTTGCCCGCCCGCCACGCCGCGCCCAGGATCAAGGTCCCGATGGTGCCGGCCGCGACCAGCGGCAAGGACAGCGCCATCAGCGCCACCGCCGCCAGCGCCCACAGCCCCGCGAAGGCGGCCAGGCGGCTCACGCGGTCTTCAGCGCCTCGCGGTATTCGCGGCCGAGTTCGGCGTAATGCGGCGGCAGGTCGACGAAATAGCGCGCCTCCTCGGGCTTGACCGCGCGCATGAAGCGGGCCGGATTGCCGCCCCACAGTTCGCCCTTGGGCACGCGCTTGCCGGGCGGCAGCAAGGCGCCCGCCGCCAGCATGGCGCCGCTTTCGACCACGCAGCCGTCGGTGACGGTGGCGTGCATGCCGATGAAGCAGCCGTCCTCCAGCGTGCAGCCGTGGATCAGGCAGGCATGGCCGATGGTGACGTCGCGGCCGATATAGGTGCCGAAGTTCTTGCGCGTGACGTGGACCACGGTGCCGTCCTGGAGGTTGGTGCGGGCGCCGACGCGGATGACGTTGACGTCGCCGCGCAAGACGCAGCCGAACCAGATGCTGGCCTCCGCCTCGATCACGACGTCGCCGATCACCGTCGCGCCGGGCGCGACGAAGGCATCGGCGGCGACGGTCGGAACGACTCCGCGCCAGGGCAGGACGATCGGGCGATGGCTCACGGGAACATCGGCGCCTGATCGAGGCCCAGCGTCTCCGGCTGCCCGGTCATCAGGTTCATGTTCTGCACCGCCTGGCCCGAGGCGCCCTTGACCAGGTTGTCGATCGCCGAGATCACGATCGCCCTTCCCTTGACGCGGTCCTTGAACACCCCGATCAGGCAGAGGTTCGAGCCGCGCACATGCCGTGTCGCCGGCTCGACCCCCTCGCCCACCACCCGCACGAACGGTTCGTCGGCATAGCGCTTGGCCAGCGTGCCGCGCAAATCCGCCGCCTGGGCTCCGTTCGACAGCCGCACATAGATGGTCGAGAGGATGCCGCGGTTCATCGGCATCAGATGCGGCGTGAAGTTGACCACGATCGGCCGGCCGGCGGCGAGGCTGATACCCTGCTCGATCTCGGGCGCGTGGCGGTGCTTGGCGATGCCGTAGGCGTTGATGCCCTCGGACACCTCGGCGAACATGCTGGTTTCCTTGAGCGTGCGACCGGCACCCGAGACGCCCGACTTGGCGTCGATGACGATGTCGTCGGCCAGGATCTGCCCGGCCTCGACCAGCGGCACCAGCGGCAGCTGGGCCGCGGTCGGATAGCAGCCCGGCACCGCCACCAGCCGCGAGTCCTTGATCCGATCGCGCCACAGCTCGGTCAGGCCGTAGACCGCCTCCTTCTGCAGCTCGGGCGCGCGATGGGCGTGGCCGTACCATTCGGCGTAGCTGGCGATGTCGGCCAGCCGGAAATCGGCCGAGAGGTCCAGCACCTTGAGATGGCGCGGCAGCTTGGCGACGACCTCCTGCGTGGTGCCGTGGGGCAGGCCGCAGAAGACGACGTCGCATTGGCTCCAATCCGCCTGCTCGATCGTCACCAGAGGCGGCAGGCCGAGACCGGCCAGATGCGGGAACACGGTCTCGACCGCGGCGCCGGCCTTGCGATCGGCGGTCAGCACGCGGATCTCGACCCCGGGATGGCGCACCAAGAGCCGCAGCAATTCCGCGCCGGTATAGCCCGAGGCGCCGAGAATTCCGATCCGAACCTTGTTGGCGAACTTCGCCATGACACCGCTCCTTCGACTCCGGTCATCATAACAGAAACGGGGCGTCCCCTTTCGAGGACGCCCCGCTGGACTGCGGGTATGCGTTCGTCCTCTAGCGCTTGGAGAACTGGAAGCGGCGGCGCGCCTTGACGCGGCCGTACTTCTTGCGCTCGACCACGCGCGGATCGCGGGTCAGGAAGCCGCCCTGCTTGAGCGCCGGCCGCAGCTCGGGCTCGTAGGACACCAGCGCCCGGCTGATGCCGTGGCGCACGGCGCCGGCCTGGCCCGAGAGACCGCCGCCGGTGACGGTGGCCATGACGTCGTACTGGCCGATGCGATTGGCGGCGGCGAAGGGCTGGTTGATCAGCATGCGCAGCACCGGCCGCGCGAAGTATTCGGTCTGCTCGCGCTGATTGACCTGGATGCGGCCCTTGCCCGGCTTGAGCCAGACCCGCGCCACCGCGTTCTTGCGCTTGCCGGTGGCATAGGCGCGACCCAAGGGATCGAGCTTGCGCTCGGGCTTGGCGGACTGGGCCGCGGCCTGGGCTTCGGCCGCCTGGCGGGCCTTGCTGGGCCGCAGCTCGGCGAAGGTACGCTTGGAGGGCTCGGCCATGTCAGGCGCTCCGCTTGTTCTTGGGGTTCATCGCCGCCACGTCCAGCCTGGCCGGGTTCTGGCCGGCATGCGGATGTTCGGCCCCGCCATAGACCCGCAGGTTCCGCATCTGCCGGCGGCCGAGCGGGTTGCGGGTGATCATGCGCTCGACCGCTTTTTCGATCACGCGCTCGGGAAAGCGTCCGGCCAGGATCTGGCCGGCATTGCGTTCCTTGATGCCGCCGGGATGGCCGGTGTGCTGGTGATAGACCTTTTGCTTCAGCTTCTTGCCGGTCAGCCGCACCTTGGCGGCGTTGACCACGACGACGTTGTCGCCGCAATCGAGATGCGGGGTGAAGCTGGGCTTGTGCTTGCCGCGCAGCCGCACGGCGACGATCGAGGCCAGCCGGCCGAGCACCACGCCGTCGGCGTCGATCAACACCCACTTCTTGTCGATCTCGCCGGCCTTGAGCATCAGGGTCTTCATGGCACCACTCCGAAAGCCGCGCGCTTATGCCGACCGGCGGCCGGCAAGTCAAGCTCGATTTATGTGGTATTTTAATACCACAGACACGCATCTCACCCGACCTACTCTCGGCCGATGACCGCACCAGCCGCGATCCGCTTCGGCTATGCCCAGCTGCCCGGTATCCGGCTGCATTACGCCGCCGCCGGCGAGGCATCTAATCCCCTGATGCTGTTCGTCCACGGCTTTCCCGAATTCTGGCGCTGCTGGCAGCGGCAGTTGCCGGAATTCGGCCGCGACCACCTCGCCGTGGCCTACGACACCCGCGGCTACAATCTCTCGGACAAACCGGAGCGGCTCGAGGACTACGCCATCGAGGCCATCCTCGGCGACCTCAAGGCCATGGTCGGCCAGTTCGGCCACAAGAGCTGCATCCTGGTCGGCCATGACTGGGGCGGCGCCGCCTGCTGGGAGTTCGCCATCCAATATCCCGAACTGGTCGAAAAATTGGTGATCCTGAACGCGCCGCATCCGGCCTTGTTCCGGCGCGACCTCCAAGCCGATCCCCAGCAGCAGAAGGCCAGCGAGTATATGGGCTTTTTCCGTACCCCGGAGGCCGAGGCCAAGATCGCCGCAGACGACTTCGCCTTTCTGTGGAAGTTCACTTTCGCCGGCCTGCACCGCAAGGGCCAGTTCAGCGACCAGGACCGCGAGGCCTACCTCGAGGCCTGGCGGCGGCCGGGGGCGCTGACCGGCGGGCTGAACTATTACCGCGGCTATCGCATGCGCAAGGATGTCCTCGCCAACAGCCGGGTCAAGGTGCCGACGCTGGTGCTGTGGGGCATGCGCGACACCGCGCTGTTGCCCCGGCTGATCGAGGGGCTTGAAGACTACGTGCCCGATCTGCGCCTGGTGCGGCTGGACGAGGTGACGCATTGGGTCACGCACCAGGCCTCCGATCGCGTCAATCGCGAAATCCGGGCCTTCATCGGCAAGCCGTGAGCCCAGGAAGCAAATAAAGTCGCCTGACAATATTATGTTTCGGCGTCGCGTATTGGAATTGTCCGAAACTGCGGCTACTATTCTTGCGAATTCGTTACGAAGGCAGCCAATCGATATCGCACGGCAGTGAATGCTTGTCCTGAGCCGAACTTGGAGGGGATTGCCATGCTTGGCCTAAGAGGTTTCCGCAAGCGCGCGGCTTTCGTCGCCTGCGCCGCTGTCGGCGCCGTGCTGCTTGCCGCGGGCGAGGCGGGCACCCAGCAGGCCCCGGGGAGAGTCTCCAGGCTCTGGAGCGGCGAGAGCATCGAGCTTTCGACCCATTATTGGATCAACCAAGCCTGTTTCAGTTCGCTCAGAAAAGTTGTCGCGGTCGAGCTTACCTCCGGACCGCCGGAAATTGCTTTGTCGCTCGCCCACAAACCGGAAGGCGTGATACCGACCCGCGCTACATGCAAAAATCAATCAGTGCCTGGAAGCATGGTCGTCGCCAAGGCCGGGGCCGTGTCACAGGCGTGGAAAGGCAAGATCGAATACGATGTCGTGCTCGATATCGTTTACGGCAAAGAATCGTACGGCGACCGGGAACGCGTGAGCGTGGCGCGAAGCATCGAACTGCACCCCAAGCGCGTGCTCGAATTGGAGGCCGGCAAGAGCGTCTCGCTTTCGACCCATTATTGGGTGTATGGCGATTGCAGGAACCGAATCCTCAAGCTTGTCGGAATCGAGCTACACGCCGGGCCGCCCGAGGTGAAATTGTCCCTGATCGAGAGCCCCAAAGGCCTGATCGCGCTGGAGTTTGGCTGTACCGAGCCGACACTGACCGCGGCCGTTTTGGCCCAGATCGGAAGCGTGGCCCAGGCCAGGAGCGACAAAGTCGAATATTTCGTGCTGCTGGACATCGAAGGCTTCGGCATCAGAAAGTCGGCACTGATCACGCGCCATCTCGAATTGCATCCCTGATCGCGGCGGGCGTCGGCTCCCCTCCGGCCGTAGCGCCCGACCGTTCAGTCGCGCCTTCGAGGCAAGCAAAGCGCCGAGCAAGTTCCTCGCGCCCTTTGGCGTTGCGCCCGGCGGCGCTGACCGGCGGGCCGCGGAGAAACGATCGCGCGCTTTCGAGCGCGCCCGGGCCAGCCAAGGCCAGCCCGGCGCGGAGTCGAGCCCCAAATGCGCGCATCCGAGCCAATTGGGCGCGCAAATGCGCGCAAATGGCCAATTTGTAACTATCTAGTCCGTTGATTCTAAACGGCAATCGAGATATGTCGCTGCGCGCGGCTGCCATCGGAAGGTTAATGGCGGTTGGCAAGCAAATAGTCAAAGCATTGAGAGCAATTTGATACCACCCGGACCGCCTCACCAGCGGCCCGGCTTACACCGTCTTTCACCTGTCCATCAGCGCCACGCCCCAGCCAAACAGGCCGGATCGTCGGGACGGAACATATGGGGTTCACGAAATCCAATTCAAGACCCTGACGCCACAAAATCCCTCCGGCGCAATTTGCCGAATTCGCCCGCCATTTCTATGCTGCATCGCCCCGGGGTGGAGGAGCCGTGTCAGTCCACCCGCAAGACCCGGCCTGTCTGAAGTCCGTCGGGTCCGGGGCCATTTGCGATGTTGCGATCTTAAGAACGGTTTTTTCGCGGATGCTCCAGGCGGATCGGCTTGGTCATCGAATGGGATATTTGGTCTACGTCCTGCCTAGACCGCGATCGGTTCATAGGGAATCGCGGCCGCGATTCCCTATGAACCGCGGGTCGCGGTCCAGAGCAGGATGCGAGGGCATGATCCGCGATCTGTCTCAAACCACATGGTTCAAGACGGATCGATCATGCCCTGGCGCCTAGGAGGCCCGAATCCGTGAGTCTGGCGCGAAGCCGGAGATGCTTGACGGGATGTCGGCCGGCTTGAGTGCGGATCATTCGTTCCGGCCGCGCACCTGACGCCAAGCCGACTTGATCGCCTCGGCGGTGCGCTCTGCATCGGCCTCGCTGGTCGAATAGCCGCTGACCGAGATCCGCATCATCCAGCGTTCGCGCCACTTGGAGCCGCCGGCGAAGGCGATGCCGTCGTTCTGCAATTGCGCGATCGTCGCCAGGGTCTTCCGGTCGTCGTCGCCGAAGCGCAGCACGGCCTGGTTCAGCACGACCTCGTTGAGCACGGCGATGCCCGCCTCCTCGGCGGCCTTGTCCGCGATCAGCTTCGCCAGCCGGCAATGCCGCTCGACCATGCGCGAGATGCCGTCGCGGCCGAAATGCCGCAGCATCGCCCAGCTGGTGAAGCCGCGCGCGCGGCGCGACAGCTCGGGCACGTAATGCGTCGGATCGCGCTCGCCTTCGGCGACCGGCGGCAGGTAGCTCGCCCCGAAGGCCATGGCGCGGCGATGCGCTTCCGCGTCGCGGACGATGGCGAAGCCGCAGTCATAAGGCGTCTGCAGCCATTTGT
>VGDZ01000097.1 GCA_016869515.1 Alphaproteobacteria bacterium
CGCCTTGCCGCTGACGCTCTTGGCCGAGATCCTGGGCGGCGGCGCCACCAGCCGGCTCTACCGCGCGCTGGTGATCGAGGCCAAGATCGCCGACGCCGCCGGCGCCTTCTATGCCGGCCTGTCGCTCGATGCGACCCGCTTTTCGGTCTACGCCCAGCCCACTGCCGGCCATTCGGTCGAGGCAGTCGAGGCCGCGGCCTTGGCCGAGATCCGCAAGCTTCTGGCCGAAGGCGTCAACCAGGGCGAACTCGACCTCGCCAAGACCCAGTTCCAGACCGCCGCGGTCTATGCCCGCGATTCGGCCCAAGGCACCGGCCGGATGGTGGCGCTGGCGCTGTCGATGGGGCTGACGCTGGACGACATCAGGCAATTCCCCGAGCGCATCGCCGCCGTCGCCGCCGCCGAAATCCTGGAAGCGGCGCGGGCGGTGCTGGTGCCCGAGCGCGCGGTCACCGGCATCCTCTTGCCGCGCAAGGCCGGCTGATGCGGCGCTTGCTCGCCGCCGTGCTGCTGTTGCTCACCGCCTGGCCGGCGGCGGCGCAGAAGATCGAGCGCGTGGTCTCGCCCGGCGGCATCGAGGCCTGGCTGGTCGAGGAGCGCTCGATCCCGATGCTGACCCTCGACTTCGCGCTGCGCGACGCCGGGTCGAGCCGCGATCCCGACGGGCGCGAGGGCCTGGCCGAGTTGCTGGCGGCGATGCTGTCCGAGGGCGCGGGCGATCTGTCCTCGCAGGACTTCAAGCGCGCGACCGAGGCGCTGGGGATCGAACTCGGCTTCGGCGCCGGGCGCGATCACTTCACCGGCCGGCTGCGTACCCTGACCCGGCATCGCGAACGCGCCTTCGAGTTGATGCGGCTGGCGTTGACCAAGCCGCGGCTCGATGCAGAACCGCTGGAACGCCTGCGCCGCCAGGTGCTGTCGGGCCTGGCCCGGCGCGACGAGGATCTGCGCGGCACCGCCAGCCGGACATGGTTCGAGACCGCCTTTCCCGGCCACCCCTATGCCCGGCAGGGCCGCGGCACCGAAGCCGGCGTCAAGGCGCTCGGCGGCGACGATCTGCGCGCCTTCCTGGGCCAGCGCCTGGCGCGCGATCGGCTGGTGGTGGGCGTGGTCGGCGATATCGGCAAGGACGAACTGGCGCGACAGCTCGATCGGATTTTCGGCGATCTGCCGGCGACCGCCGCGCCCTTGCCGCCGATCGCCGACGCCGTTCCCCAAGGCGCGGGCA
Organism: Alphaproteobacteria bacterium; assembly: GCA_016869515.1. Lineage (GTDB taxonomy): Bacteria > Pseudomonadota > Alphaproteobacteria > VGDZ01 > VGDZ01 > VGDZ01. Next base: position 1,229 of record VGDZ01000097.1, read on the forward strand.
TCAAGGTGCTGCGGCGCCCGGCGCCCCAGGCCCAGGTCATGTTCGGCCTGCCCGGCGTCAAGCGCGACGATCCCGACTACTACGCCGCCTATCTGATGAACTACGTGCTGGGCGGCGGCGGTTTCGTCTCGCGGCTCTATCGCGAAGTGCGCGAGAAGCGCGGCCTGGCCTATTCGGTCTTTTCCTACCTGTCGCCGATGGAACGCGCCGGGGTCTATCTCGGCGGCTTCGGCACCGAGAACGCCCGCGTCGCCGAGGCGCTGGGGGTGGTGCGCGAACAGCTGGAGCGCATGCGCCGCGACGGCCTGAGCGAGGCCGAACTGGCCGACGCCAAGACCTTCGTCACCGGCAATTTCCCGCTGCAACTGGACAGTTCGAGCAAGATCTCGGGCACGCTGGTGGCGATCCAGCTCGAACGCCTCGGCATCGATTTCCTGGCGCGCCGCAACGCGCTGTTCGAGGCGGTGACGGTCGACGACATCCGGCGCGTGGCGCAACGGCTGCTGGACCCGGCCAAGCTGCTGACGGTGGTGGTCGGCCAGCCGGTCGGGGTCGATGGCTGAGCCGGCCCGCATCCGCGAACCGGGCGGGCGGCTGCGGCGCCTGCCGCCCGAGACCGTCAACCGCATCGCCGCCGGCGAGGTGGTCGAGCGCCCGGCGGCGGCGGTCAAGGAGCTGGTCGAGAACGCGATCGACGCCGGCGCGGGGCGCATCGACGTCACCGTCACCGAAGGCGGGCGCGGCCTGATCGCCGTGGCCGACGACGGCCGCGGCATGAGCGGCGAGGAACTTGCGCTGGCGATCGAGCGCCACGCCACCTCCAAACTGCCCGACGACGATCTGGTGCGGGTCCAGCACCTCGGCTTTCGCGGCGAGGCGCTGCCCTCGCTGGGCGCGGTCGGGCGGCTTGCGATCGTCAGCCGGCCGCGCGGCGCCGACAGCGCCCGCCGCATCGCCGTCGAGGGCGGCGCGGTCGGCCAAGTGACGCCCGCCGCCGGCGGCTTCGGCACGCGGGTCGAACTGCGCGATCTGTTCTACGCCACCCCGGCGCGGCTCAATTTCCTCAAGACCGAACGCACCGAATGGGAAGCCGCGGTCGAGGTGGTCAAGCGCCTGGCGCTGGCCCATCCCGCCATCGCCTTCAGCCTGTCCGACGGCCAGCGCATCGCCTTCCGCGCCGAGGCGGCCGGGCCGCGCGAGCGCCTGATCCAGGTCATGGGCCGCGAGTTCGGCGACAATTCGCTGCCGGTCGAGGCCGAGCGCGAGGGCGTGCGGCTGTCGGGCTTCATAGGCCTGCCGACGCTCAATCGCCGCACCGCCGCCGACCAATTGCTGTTCGTCAACCGCCGGCCGGTGCGCGATCGGCTGCTGCTGGGCGCGGTCAAGGGCGCCTATCGCGACGTGATGGCGCCCGACCGCCAGCCGGTGGCGGCGCTGTTCATCGACCTGCCGCCCGAGGCGGTCGACGTCAACGTCCATCCCGCCAAGGCCGAGGTGCGCTTCCGCGACGGCGCGCTGGTGCGGGGGCTGGTGGTGGCGGCGATCCGGCGCGCGCTGGAAGGCGCCGGCCACCGCGCCGCCAGCACCGGAACGGTCGCCGCGCTGCAGTCCTTCCGCCAGCCCGATGCGCCCCATGCGGCGCCCGGCCTGTATGAAGAAGCCGCCAGGTTCCAGGCGCCGTTTGCGCCGCAGGTCCGCGGCGAGCCGGCGCCGGTCGAACCCGGCGCGCATCCCTTGGGCGCGGCGGCGGCGCAGGTGCATGGCACCTATATCGTCGCCGCCACCAAGGACGGGCTGGTGATCGTCGATCAGCACGCCGCCCATGAGCGGCTGGTGTTCGAGCGCGTCCGCGCCCAGCTTGCCGGCACGGGCGTGGCCCGCCAGGTGCTGCTGATTCCCGAAGTGGTCGAGATGGAACCGGAAGCGGCGCGGCGGCTGGTGGCGCGGGCCGAGGAATTGGCGCGGCTCGGGCTCTTGATCGAGCCCTTCGGCCAGGGCGCGGTGGTGGTGCGCGAGACCCCGGCCCTGGTCGGCACGCTCGACGCCAAGGGGCTGCTGGCCGATTTGGCCGAGGAGCTGGCCGAACTCGACCAGGCCCAAGCGTTGAACGAAAAGCTGGAGGCGGTGTGCGCCTCGATGGCCTGCCACGGCTCGGTGCGCGCCGGCCGCGTGCTCAGCCATGCCGAGATGAACGCGCTGTTGCGCGAGATGGAAGCGACCCCGCGCGCCGGCCAATGCGGCCACGGCCGGCCGACCTACATCGAACTCAAGCTGACGGATATCGAGCGGCTGTTCGGCCGCTCCTGAATCAGGTGCGCAAGGTCGCGCCGGTGGCCTTGGCCACGGCCTCGACCACCCGCGCCGCCACCGCCTCGATCTCGGCTTCGGTCAGCGTGCGCTCGGTCGGCTGCAGGCGCACGCGAAGCGCGATCGAGACCTTGCCCTCGGCCACGCCCTGGCCGGCATAGACGTCGAACACGCCAGCCTGTTCGATCAGCTTCTTGTCGGCCTGGCGCGCCGCCTTGACCAGCCGGTCGGCGGTCACGGCGCGATCGACCACGAAGGCGAAATCGCGCTCGACCGCCGGATATTGCGGCGGGGCAAAGGCCGGCCGCGCCCGCCCCGGCCGCGCCTTGGCCGGCGGCAGCGCGTCCAGCACCAGTTCGAATCCGACCAGCGGCCCGGCCAGGTCGAAGCGTTCCAGCACCTCGGGATGAAGTTCTCCGAACCAGCCGAGCACGGTCTTGGGACCGAGCTTGAGCGTGCCCGAGCGGCCGGGGTGATACCAGGCGGCGGCGCCGGCTTCGATGCCGATCGCGCTTTCGCCCAGGCCAAGCGCGGCCAGCGCCGCCAGCGCATCGGCCTTGGCATCGAAGGCATCGGCCGGCCGCGCCGGTCCGGTCCAGCCGGCGCGTTGCGCCTGGCCCAGCCGAATGCCGCTGGCGGCGACGGTCTGGCCGGTGACCAGGGTGGCGCTGGCGTATTGCGGGCCGACCTCGAACAGCGCGCCGTCGCCGAGGCCGCGATCGACATTGCGCCGCATGGCGTCGATCAGCCCCGGCAGCAGCGAGGGCCGCATGCAGTCGAGTTCGGACGACATCGGATTCTGCAGCATCAGGTCGTCGCCGCCGCCGCCGAAGACCCGCGCATGCGCGCGCGCAACGAAGGAATAGGTGATGGCCTCGGTCAGGCCGCGCTCGGCCAGCGCGCGCTTGACGATCCGCACCCGGCGCTGGGCCGGCGACACGCCCGGGCGATGGCGGTCGAGTTCGCGCGGCATCGGCAGCGCCGGAATCCGCTCGAAGCCGGCGATGCGGGCGATTTCCTCGACCAGATCGGCCTCGCCCAGGATGTCGGGCCGCCAGGAGGGCGGCTGCCACCCGCCCGGCTTGGCCGCGAAGCCCAGCGCCACCAGGATGCGGCGTTGCTCGGCCTCGGGCAGGTCGATGCCGCCCAGCGTCGCCACCCGGTCGGGCCTGAGCGCGTAGGCGCGCGTCCAATCCGGCGCCTGCCCGGCGACGACGAGGTTGGATGGCTCGCCGCCGCAAAGCTGCATGGTCAGCCGCGTCGCCCACTCCATGCCGGCGGCGACGAAAGCAGGGTCGACCCCGCGCTCGAAGCGATAGCGCGCGTCGGACTGGATGCCGTGGCGCCGGCCGGTGGCGGCGGTGCGCAAGGGATCGAACAGCGCCGCCTCGACGAACACGGTCTTGGTATCCGCCGTGCAACCGGTCGATTGGCCGCCCATGATGCCGCCCAGGCCGAGCGCGCCCGAATCGTCGCAGATCGCGGTCATGTCGGGCTCGACGGCATAGGTCTTGCCGTTGAGGGCGAGGAAGCTTTCGCCCGAGCGGCCGAAGCGGGCGACGATGTCGCCCTTGACCTTGTCGGCATCGAACACGTGCAGCGGCCGGCCGAGATCGAAGGTGACGTAGTTGGTCATGTCGACCAGGGTCGAGATCGGCCGCAGGCCGATCGCCGTCAGCCGATCGCGCAGCCAGGCCGGGCTGGGGCCGTTCCTGACGCCGCGGATCATGCGGCCGACGAATAGCGGGCAGGCCTTGCCCTCGCCCGCCGGGAAATCGAGCCGCACCGCGATCGGCGAGTCGTAGGCGCCCGCGATCGGTTTGATCTCGAGCGGCTTCAGCCGGCCGAGCCCGGCCGCGGCCAAGTCGCGGGCGACGCCGCGCACGCCGAGGCAGTCCGGCCGGTTGGGCGTCAGCTTGATCTCGAACACGGCGTCGTCCAGCCCGGCCCACTTCGCCCAGTTCGCCCCCACCGGCGCATCGGCCGGCAGATCGATGATGCCTTCGTGCTGGTCGCTGATGCCCATCTCGCGTTCGGACACCAGCATGCCGTTCGACTCGACGCCGCGGATCGTGCCCTTCTTGAGATCGAGCCCGGTGCCCGGGATGCGCGTCCCGGGCGGGGCGAAGGCGCCGATCATGCCGCTGCGGGCGTTGGGCGCGCCGCACACCACCTGCACCCGCTCGCTGCCGGTGTCGACCAGGCAGACCCGCAGCTTGTCGGCGTTGGGATGCGGCTTGGCCTCGATCACCCGCGCGATCACCACCCGCGCCAAATCCTTGGCGCGGTCGGCGATCGATTCCACCTCCAGCCCGATCGCGGTCAGGGTGTCGGCGATGCGGCCGGGATCGGCGTCGGTGTCGAGATGATCGGCCAGCCAGGCGCGGGTGAACTTCATCGCGACAGCCCCTGGCCGAAACTGGGCAGGTCGAGCGGCGAGAAGCCGTAATGCGCCAGCCAGCGCAGATCGCCCTCGAACATCGTCCGCAGATCGGGGATGCCGTATTTCAGCATGGCGATGCGGTCCAGCCCCATGCCGAAGGCGAAGCCCTGCCACTGCGCGGGATCCACCCCGCACATCTCCAGCACCTTGGGATGGACCATGCCGCAGCCGAGGATCTCCATCCAGCGCTCGCCGGCGCCGACCCGCACCACGCCGTTCTCGACCGTGTAGTTGATGTCGACCTCGGCCGAGGGTTCGGTGAAGGGGAAGTGGCTGGGGCGAAAGCGCATCCGCACCTGGTCGCTTTCGAAAAAGGCGCGGGCGAATTCCTCGAGACAGCCCTTGAGATGGCCCATGGTGATGGAGCGGTCGATCGCCAGGCCCTCGATCTGGTGGAACATGGGCGTGTGGGTCTGGTCGGAATCGCGGCGATAGGTGCGGCCGGGCACGACGATGCGATAGGGCGGCGGGCCCGCCTGCATGGTGCGCACCTGCACCGGCGAGGTATGGGTGCGCAGCAAGGGCGGCGCGTTGCTGCCGGCGCCGCCGGCGAGATAGAAGGTGTCGTGCATCTGCCGCGCCGGATGCTCGGGCGGGATGTTGAGGGCGGTGAAATTGTGGAAGTCGTCCTCGATGTCGGGGCCCTCGGCGACGACGAAGCCCATGGCGGCGAAGATCTCGGTGACTTCGTCGATCACCTGGCTGACCGGATGCAGCTTGCCTTCGGCCGTCGGCCGCACCGGCAAGGTGACGTCGACCTTTTCCTCGGCCAGCTTGGCGGTGCGGTCGCGCCGGCGGATGGCCTCGGCGCGGGCGGCGATGGCGGCCTCGATGCGGTCGCGAAGCTGGTTGAGCGATTGGCCGGCGGCGCGCCGGGCCTCGGGCGCCATCGCGCCGAGGCCTTTCATCAGCTCGGTGACGCGACCCTTCTTGCCCAAGGCGGCGACGCGCACCGCCTCCAGCGCGGCAGTGTCGGCCGCGGCATCGGCGGCGGCGGCCAGCTCGGCGCCGAGGCGGTCGATCGAATCCCGGTCCATGACGGCGCCCGCGGAGAAGTCCGAACCCGCGCTAGCGGGCGAGGGCGGCGCGCGCCTGCTCCACCACCGCCTTGAACGAGGCCGGCTCGCGCGCGGCCAGGTCGGCCAGCACCTTGCGGTCCAGCGTCACGCCGGCACGCTTGAGGCCGTCGATCAGCCGACCATAGGTCAGGCCATGCTCGCGCGCGGCGGCGTTGACGCGCTGGATCCACAGCGCGCGGAAGTCGCGCTTGCGCACGCGGCGGTCGCGATAGGCGTAGCGCAGCGCCTTCTCGACCTTCTCGATGGCGACGCGGAAGGCCTTGTGGGCGCGGCCGCGATAGCCCGCGGCCTGCTTGACGACTTTCTTGTGGCGGGCGGTGGCGGTGACGCCGCGCTTGATCCGGGCCATGACCTGCTCCTTAGCCGTAAGGCATCATTTTCTTGATGTTGTCGCCATCGCCCTTGAACATCACCGCGGTGCCCCGCTGATGGCGGATCTGGCGGTTCGAGCGCTTGATCATGCCGTGGCGCTTGCCGGCCTGGCCGTGCTTGACCTTGCCCGAGGCGGTGATCTTGAATCGCTTTTTGACGCTCGACTTGGTCTTGAGCTTGGGCATCCCACTCTCCACGGGCATGAAACCCGGGCGACGCCCGAAGGGGCGCCGCGCGGGCGAGGGGTTATAGCGAGGCGGTCCGGGCTTGGCAAGCGGCGGCTGGGACCGCAAACCGCCGCCGCAGGCGGCTTCCCAGGCGGGCGCGAGGCGTGATAGCTTCCGCGCCCGCCGCACGCCCTGATCCGTCGCGGCCATCTTGCGAGGACCCGGCGCGCGTGAATCCGACCCATCTCAAGATCCTGACGGCGATCGAGTTGCTGGCGTTCTTTGCCGCGGCTTTCGGCATTTACGACTTCGTCCAGGCGCTGATCCAGGCCGATCCGGCGCGCTATCTGCGGGCCCAAATCATTCTTTGGCTCAGCCTGCCGGTCGGCGTCGGGCTGTGGCTCTACGAGCTCTATCGCAAGTTCCTGGCCGACAAGTTCAAGCCGAAGTGACGACCGCCCCTAGGGCATGATCGATCTGGCTTGAACCATGTGGTTCAAGACAGATCGCGGATCATGCCCTCGTATCCCGATCTGGACCGCGATTGACGGTTTGCATGGAATAGCGTCTTTGATTCCATGCAAACCGATCGCGGTCTAGCGGGGCGCGATCACCATGCTGAGATGGCGGCCTTCGAGGCGCGGATACTGCTCGACCTTGGCCGCCTCGTTGACTTCGTTGCGGACCTTTTCCAGCAGCTGCGCGCCGAGTTCCTGGTGCACCATCTCGCGGCCGCGGAAGCGCAAGGTCACCTTGACCTTGTCGCCCTCGCCCAGGAACTTGCGGATGGCGCGCATCTTGACGTCGTAGTCGTGGGTGTCGATGCCCGGCCGCATCTTGATTTCCTTGACCTCGATCACCTTCTGCTTCTTGCGCGCGGCATTGGCCTTCTTCTGGGCCTCGTACTTGAACTTGCCGTAATCGAGGATCTTGCACACCGGCGGCACGGCATTGGGCGAAATCTCCACCAGGTCGAGCCCGGCCTGGTCGGCGGCGTAGATCGCCTCGCGGATGCCAAGGACGCCCATCATCTCGCCATTGGCGCCGACGACACGTACTTCGCGCGCAAGGATCTCGCCATTGACGCGCGGGCCCTCGCGAGTGGGCGGGGCCGGAGAAAACGGTCTAGGGATGCAAGCCTCCTTCGTGGTCGCGGATTGCGCCGGCAATAATGGCGCCGGGCGCCGGGGTTTTCAACGCCTCTGATCGGGCGGCAGGGCCTCGGCGGCCAGTTCGGCCAGGGCCGCCGCCAGCGGCTTGACCTGGCTTGTTTCCGAGCCGAGCCGCCGCACCGAGACCGTGCCCTGCTCGGCCTCGCGCTTGCCGATCGCCAGGATCGCCGGGATCTTGCGCAGCGAATGTTCGCGCACCTTGAAGTTGATCTTGTCGTTGCGCGCATCCAGTTCGGCGCGCAGGCCCAGCTTGGCCGCCTCGGCCACGACCTTGGCGGCGTAGTCGTTGGCATCCGACACGATCGAGGCCGCCACCAGCTGGGTCGGCGCCAGCCAGAGCGGGAACTTGCCGGCGCAATCCTCGATCAGGATGGCAAGGAAGCGCTCGAACGAACCGAGGATGACGCGATGCAGCATCACCGGGCGGCGGCGCGAACCGTCCTCGGCGGTGTATTCGGCATCGAGCCTTTCCGGCAGCACGAAATCGACCTGCAGCGTGCCGCATTGCCAGTCGCGGCCGATGGCGTCGCGCAGCACGAATTCGAGCTTGGGACCGTAGAACGCGCCCTCGCCGGGATTGAGGATGGTGTTCAGCCCGGCCGCCTTGGCGGCGTCCTTGAGCGCCTGCTCAGCCTTGTCCCAGATCGCATCCGAGCCCGCCCGCACCGCCGGCCGATCCGCGAACTTGATGGTGACGTCGGCAAAGCCGAAATCGCCATAGATCGAGGTCAGCAGGTCGCAGAAGCGGATCGACTCGGCGGTGATCTGGTCCTCGGCACAGAACAGATGCGCGTCGTCCTGGACGAAGCCACGCACCCGCATCAGCCCGTGCAGCGCGCCCGAGGGCTCGTAGCGATGGCAGGCGCCGAACTCGGCCAGGCGCAGCGGCAAATCGCGATAGCTCTTGACCCCGCGCTTGAAGATCTGCACCGCGCCCGGGCAGTTCATCGGCTTGAGGGCGAAAGTCCGCTCCTCGATCTCCGACACGAACATCTTGTCGCGGAAATGTTCCCAATGGCCGGATTGCTGCCAGAAGGCGCGATCGACCAGTTGCGGCGTCTTGACCTCGACATAGCCGTCGGTTTCGAGGCGCCGGCGCATATAGGCCTCGACCATCCGCCACAGCGTCCAGCCACGCGGATGCCAGAACACCATGCCGGGCGCCTCTTCCTGCTGGTGGAAGAGCTCGAGCTCGCGCCCGAGCCGGCGATGGTCGCGCTTCTCGGCCTCCTCGATCCGGGTCAGATAGGCCTGAAGCTCCTTGTCGTCGCGCCAGCAAGTGCCGTAGACCCGCTGCAGCATCTCGTTGCGCGAATCGCCGCGCCAATAGGCGCCGGCCAGCTTGGTCAGCTTGAAGGCGTGGCCGAGCCGCCCGGTCGAAGCCAGATGCGGCCCGCGGCATAGATCGGTGAAGCGGCCCTGGCTGTAGACCCCGATCGGCTCGCCCTCGGGAATGGCGGCGACGATCTCGGCCTTGTAGTGCTCGCCCTGGGCCTTGAAGAACTCGATGGCGCGGCCGCGCTCCCACTCCTCGCGCCGGATCGGCTCGTTGCGGTCGACGATCTCGTGCATCCGGATCTCGATCCGCACCAGATCCTCGGGCGTGAACGGCGTCCGGCGCGCGAAGTCGTAATAGAAGCCGTCCTCGATCGAGGGGCCGATGGTGACCTGGACGTCGTTGTAGAGTTCCTTGACCGCCTCGGCCAGGACATGGGCGCAGTCGTGGCGCAGCAGTTCGAGCACGGCATCGTCGCGCGCGGTGACGATCGCCACCTTGGCGTCACGCTCGATCCGGGTGGCGAGGTCGACCACCTGGCCATCGAGCTTGAGGAACAAGGCCGCCTTGGCCAGACCCGGCCCGATCGCCGCCGCCAATTCGGTGCCGGTGACCGCGCCCGGGAAGGAGCGGACCGAACCGTCGGGCAGGGTGAGCGCGACCATGGCTTAGGCTTTCCAAGGGGTTGCGGAAGGCGGGCAAACTAGACGGAATGATTCGGCTGTCAAGCCGTTGTATAGTGGGTTTTGGACCCCGAACGGCTGGAGGGCGCCATGTCCAAGCCGATTTTCGCCATGCTGATTCTGGCGACCGCGATCAGCGCCGCCGCGCAGGCTCAATCTCAGTCGCGGCCCAGTGCCGGCGACGGCATTTGGGCCGGCGACATGGCTTGTCGCGGCAATCGCGTCCACGGCACGGCCAACTGGAACGCGAAGCTGCGCTACGACATCCGGGACGGGCAGTACGCCACCAGCTATCAGAACCCCGAATCCGGTCACAAGACCAGCTATAACGTCAATATCGACGAGACCGGCCGCTTCAGCCTGATCGGTTCGGGTTTTCGCACTACATCCTACGACATCCGCCTGATCGGACAGATCAAGGACGACAAGATCGAGGCGCGCGGCAATTGGGGCATCCAGGACTGCACGCTCAGCCTCAAGCTCGATCCGATCGCCACCCGGGAGATGCTGGCCAGCCGATACGCGCCGGGGCCACAGCCGGGACCGGCGGCCCAGCCGGGGCCAGCAGCGCAGCCAGGGCTGGCGCGCGCGCCTCAGGCGCCGCC
>VGDZ01000098.1 GCA_016869515.1 Alphaproteobacteria bacterium
GTCGAACTTGCCGACATACCAAGCCACATTCATGTGCCCCATGTGGTCGCAATGCCATGGGTAAACCACGCCGCGATAACTTTCGAGCAAGGCTGCGCTCATCGGGAACTCCCTTGTTCGGATCGGGCGGCGGGATGGAACGCGCCGCCGGTGGTTGGGCGCGAGACGCCGGTCGTGCCCGGCAGGCTGAGCGGCAAGCCCAGGCGCGAACGCACCGCCAGGAAGGCGAAGGCTTCGGCTTCCAGCGCATCGCCGCGCCAGCCGACCGCCTCGACCGGATCGACCGGAACGCCCAGTTCCCGCCGCAGCGCCGCCATCAGGCTGGGATTGTGGCGCCCGCCCCCGGTCACCAACCAGCGCCGCGGCGGTTTGGGCAAGTGACGAAGTCCGGCCGCGGCCGCCGCCGCCGTCAGCACGGTCAGGGTCGCGGCCCCATCCTCGAGCGATAGATCAAGTTTCAGGTCATCAGAAAACGCATTTCTATCCAATGCTTTAGGTGGAATTTTTCGATAGTAATCGAGCTTTAAGATACGATCGATGACGGATCGATCCGCCTGCCCGCGCGCCGCCGTCTCTCCGTCCCGGTCGAAGGCTTTGCCGGTGTGGCGCAGCATCCAATCGTCGATCGGGGCGCCACCCGGCCCGGTGTCGAAGGCAAGCAACCCGTCGTCACTACCGATCCAGGTGACGTTGGCGACGCCGCCGATGTTGAGTACCGCCAGCGGCTTTTCCAGACCGGCCGCCAGCGCGGCGTGGTAGAGCGGCGCCAGCGGCGCCCCCTGCCCGCCCGCGCGCATGTCGGCCGAACGGAAGTCGTTGACCACGTCGATGCCGGTCAAGCGCGCCAACAGCCCACCGTCGCCAATCTGGCGGGTGCGGCCGAGATCGGGGCGATGGTCGATGGTCTGGCCGTGAAAGCCGATCAGGTCGACCTCGCGCCGCGCGATGCTGTGCTCGGCCAACAATTTCTCGATCGCGGCGGCATGGGCCTCGGTCAGCGCGCGCTCGGCCAGGGCGATCGGCCCTTTGTCGCCGAATGTCGAACGGATCAGTTCGCGCGTGGCCGCGTCATAGGGCCGCGTCAGCCACGGGCCGAACCCGTGCACACGCTCGCCATCGGTCTCGATCAGCGCCGCATCGACGCCGTCGAGCGAAGTGCCGCTCATCAGCCCCAGCGCGCGCCAGACGCGCCGCTTCGCGTTGTTCGCCATGGGGCTTTGTGTTAAACCGCGCGCCGCCATGTCAAGCCCGCGCTCCGAATTCCTGCGCATCGTCGCCGAACGCGGCCTGATGCATCAATGCACCGACTTGGACGCGCTCGACGCCGTGCTGGCCGAGGGCGGGCCGGTACCGGCCTATATCGGCTTCGACTGCACCGCCGATTCGCTGCATGTCGGCAGCCTGGTGCAGATCATGCTGCTGCGCTGGTACCAGAAATGCGGCCACAAGCCGATCGTGCTGATGGGCGGGGGCACCACCAAGGTGGGCGATCCCTCGGGCCGCGACGAATCCCGCCAATTGCTGAGCGCCGAGCAGATCGCCGCCAACATGGCCGGCATCCGCGCCGTGTTCGCCAAGTTCCTGCGCTTCGGCCAGGCGCCGGCCGACGCCGTCATGGCCGACAACGCCGCCTGGCTGGACGGGCTGGCCTACATCCCCTTCCTGCGCGATGTCGGCCGGCATTTTTCGGTCAACCGCATGCTGGCGCTGGATTCGGTCAAGCTGCGGCTGGAGCGCGAGCAGCCGCTCAGCTTCCTCGAGTTCAACTACATGGTGCTGCAGGCCTACGACTTCGTCGAGCTGTTCAAGCGCAACGGCTGCCGCATGCAGATGGGCGGCTCGGACCAGTGGGGCAACATCGTCTCGGGCATCGATCTCGGCCGGCGAGTCGCCAACGCCGAGCTGTTCGGGCTGACCACGCCGCTTTTGGCCACGGCCTCGGGCGCCAAGATGGGCAAGACCGCCCAGGGCGCGGTGTGGCTGAACGCCGACCGCGTCGCGCCCTACGACTACTGGCAATACTGGCGCAACACCGAGGACGCCGATGTCGGCCGCTTCCTCAAGCTGTTCACCGAATTGCCGCTGGGCGAGATCGACACGCTGCTGGCGGGCGACATCAACGCCGCCAAGAAGCGGCTGGCGACCGAGGCCACGGCGCTGGCCCATGGCGCCGCCGCCGCGGCCGATGCCGAGGCCACCGCGACGCGCGTGTTCGAACAGGGCGGCGTCGGCGAGGACCTGCCGGTGGTCGAGACCGCGCCCGGCGGCACGCCGGTCTACGACGTGATCGTCAAGGCCGGCTTCGCGATCTCCAACAGCGAGGCCCGCCGCCTGGTGCGCCAAGGCAGCGTGCGCCTGGACGACCAGGTGCTGCGCGACGAGATCGGCAAGCTGACCAAGGGCAAGCTTTCGGTCGGCAAGAAGAAGCACGCCATCCTGCGCCCGGCGTAGAGGTGCGCCTTCCCCCGGCGATGGATTGTAGGAAACCGTTCGGCTATCCTTCGGCGGCATGGCTAAGCGCAGGCTTGGGAACGTGGCCGGTAAGACAATGCTCGAAACGCACGACGCGCCTTCGCCCGCTCGGGTCATGGCTTGGCAACAGGCATGGCGCCAAGCCGTAGACGACGCCGTTAGTCCCGGGACGCGGCTGACGTTTACCCGTCATGCATCGCCCGAAGGCGATGCGCGCGCCGCCGAAATCGCCCTGCCCCCCGGGCAGCCCCGTTCGACCGCAGAGCTGATCGCGGTCGAGGCGCGCATCCACGCCGCTGTGGAACGTCATATGCCCGACGCCCTCGGGCGCTACGGGCTTTTGTTCGTCGATTTGGATGGCTTCCCCGTCTGAAATAAGCGACGAGCTCGATGCCTTGGCTTCCCCTCTCGACTCGGGCGTAGCCACGCCGGAGCGGCTTTGTACCATCGCCAATCGCGCCTATTGCGCCGCATTTCGCGTGTTATGCGACCTTCTGAATATCGATCCTGCGCAGCGCGGCGCCCACGAGATGTTGAGGACGGAGGTTCTGGCGGTGGGTCATTTTCAGAACCCCACCATTCGCCTCGCCCGGCTCTATGTGAACGACTTGTATAGAACTCGTGTCGATGCCGACTACGGATGGCACGATCGGAAGCGCACCGTGACCGCGATGCGCGCCCGGCTGGCTTTGCATCAGGCACGCCAGATATTGGAAGCGGCGCGGTAGGCGTCAGAGATCCACCCACCGCCCCTTGGCCGAGGATTCGAGGCAGGCTTCGACGAAGGCCAGGCCGTCGACCGCGTCCTGTTCGTTGGGGAAATGGGCGGCCAGCGGATCGAGCGGCTTGCCCGCCATGCGGGCGGCGATGGCCTCGGCGAAATCGGCATAGAGATTGGCGAAGGCCTCGTGCAGCCCCTCGGGATGGCCGGGCGGAATCCGCGTCGCGTGCTTGGCGAGCGGGTGAAGCCCCGCCAAGCCGCGCGACAGGATCTGCGCCGCTTCGCCATTGCGCATGAAGCGGAGATGGTTGTGGCTGGCCTGCTCCCAATAAAGGCCAGCGCTTTCGCCGTAAAGCTGGAAGGACAGCGCGTTCTCGGCCCCGGCCGCGGCCTTGCTGACCCACAGCACGCCCTGGACGCCGCCTTCGAGTTCGATCAGCGCCGAGGCGGTGTCGTGGGCGTTCCGCCCCGGGATCACCGCCCCGACTTGCGCCATCACGCGCTTGAGCCGCCGGCCCGACGCGAAGCATGCCAACTGGTGCGCATGTGTGCCGATGTCGAGCAGGACATGGCTAGGCCCGCCGCGCGCCGGATCCAGCCGCCACTTCAATCGCGGCATCATGCTTTCGGGCTTGTCCTCGACCTTGGTCGCCAGGCTGCCCTGGACGTAGGTCGATTGGATCAGCCGCAACGGCCCCAGCTCGCCCGCCAGCGCCATGGCGCGCGCCTGACGCACCATCGGATAGCCCGAATAGTTGTGGGTCAGGCAGAACACCTTGCCGCTGGCGCGGACCTTGGCCGCGACCCGCTTGGCCGCCGCCAGGTCGTTGGCCACCGGCTTGTCGCACATGACGTGAAAGCCGGCCTCGAGCGCGCCGATCGCCAGCCGCTCATGGCTGTCGTTGGGGGTCATGATGGCGACGGCGTCGATCGCATCGGCCCGGCCGCGCTCGCCGGCCAGCAATTCGTCGAAGGTGCCATAGGGCCGCGCCAGGCCCAGCGCCTTGCCCTCGGCCCGGCCCTTGGCGGGGTCCGAGGACAGCACCGACGCCGTGACCTCGAAGCGATCGTCCAGCCGCGCCGCCAGCCGGTGCACCGGCCCGATCAGGCCGACGCCGCCGCCGCCGATGACCGCCAGCCGCAGCCGCCGGCCGATCAGCTTCAGAATCGGATTCTCGTTCATGGTGGAAACTAGAATCCATTCGACCGACCCTGTCCAGCCCCGCATTCGAGCCATTCAAAATCGTCCTGTCGCCTCGACCGCCGGCTCGGCTATGGTCTCGGCCCCATGAACCCGACCCCCGAATCCCTCAGCCGCGCGCAATCGCTGTCCATTCTCGGCGGCGCGGCCTTGATGCTCAGCCTGGCGATGGGGATGCGCCAGAGCCTGGGCCTGTTCCAGCCCCATGTGGTGCGCGATTTCGGCCTGACCGTGGCCGATTATTCCTTCGCCCTGGCGATGCAGAACATCGTCTGGGGCGCGACCCAAGCGCCGATCGGCGCCATCGCCGACAAGTTCGGCGGGCGCTGGGTGGCGGTGGCAGGGGCGCTGGCCTATGTCGGCGGGCTGATGCTGACCCTGTGGGGCGGCGATGCCCTGACGCTGACCCTGGGCGCGGGCGTCTTGATCGGGATCGCCCTGTCCTGCTGCGCCTCCAACATGGCGATGAGCGTCACCCAGCGCACGGTGACGGCGGCGCGGCGCAGCCTCGCCATGGGCGCGGTCTCGGCGCTGGGCTCGCTCGGCTTGACCGCGGCCTCGCCCTTGGCCCAGTTCCTGATCACGGGCCAAGGCTGGCAGGTGGCGATGCTGGCCTTCATCGCCCTTTCGGCGGCGATGCTGCCGGCGGCGTGGATGTCGGGCGGCGCCGATCGGCTGTCGGTCGCGGGCGCGCGCGGCAAGGACCAGTCGCTGTCCGAGGTGGTAGGCGAAGCGACCCGGCATCCCGGTTACGTCGTCATGACCATCGCCTTCTTTGTCTGCGGGCTGCAGTTGGTGTTCCTGACCACGCATCTGCCGATCTATCTCGACATCTGCGGCATCGACCCCGCCGTCGGCGCCGGCGCCCTGGCGCTGATCGGGCTGTTCAACGTCGGCGGCTCCTACCTGTTCGGCTGGCTGGGCGGGCGCTATTCCAAGCGCGCGCTGTTGGGAATCATCTACCTGCTGCGCTCGGCCATCATCACGGTCTATTTCATCACCCCGCCGACCGCGGCCAGCACGCTGATCTTCGGCGCCGCCATGGGCACGCTTTGGCTGGGGGTGATACCGCTGGTCAACGGGCTGGTGACGCATCTGTTCGGGCTGCGCTTCGTCGCCACGTTGACCGGGCTGGCCTTCTTCAGCCACCAGCTGGGTTCGTTCCTCGGCGCTTGGGGCGGCGGCTTCGTGTTCGACCTGTTCGGCAGCTACGACTATGCTTGGCAGGCGGCGGTGGGCATCGGGCTTCTGGCCGGCCTGTTCCAGATGACCATGAACCTGACCCCCTCGCCGCGTTTGGCCGCCCAGCCGGCCTGATCGTTTCAAGGGGGGTCCAGCCCATGCGCATCGTCGCCACCGGTTTG
The DNA here is from genome assembly GCA_016869515.1 of Alphaproteobacteria bacterium. Lineage (GTDB taxonomy): Bacteria > Pseudomonadota > Alphaproteobacteria > VGDZ01 > VGDZ01 > VGDZ01. The sequence continues at coordinate 5,759 of VGDZ01000098.1, forward strand.
CGTTTTCCCGAAGGCCCGGTCGCCATGCCCGACGGCTCGGTGGTGGTGGTCGAGATCCCGCGCGGCACGCTGACCCGCATCGCGCCCGACGGCAAGTGCTCGGTGCTGGCGACGCCGGGCGGCGGTCCCAACGGCCTGGCCATGGGCCCGGGCGGCAAGCTGTTCGTCTGCAACAACGGCGGCTTCAAATGGCACGTCCAGGATGGCTATCACCGCGTCGTCGCCCAGGCCGACGATTATTCCGGCGGCCGCATCGAGGTGGTCGATCCCGCCACCGGCAAGGTCGAGCGGCTCTACGACACATGCAACGGCATTCCGCTGCGCGGCCCCAACGACTTGGTGATGGACGGCCAGGGCGGGTTCTGGTTCACCGACCTGGGCAAGGTGCGTGCGCGCGAGATGGATCGCGGCGGCATCTACTGGGCCAAGTGCGACGGCAGCGAGATCCGTGAGGCGGCCCATCCGGTGCTGACCCCGAACGGCATCGGCCTCTCGCCCGACGGCAAGACGCTGTATGCTGCCGAGACCGAAGGCGCGCGGCTGTGGGCGTGGGAGATCGTCGGCCCCGGCGCGCTGCGCAAGCTGGCCTGGCCATCGCCCTATGGCGCGCGGCTGGTGATCGGCATGGGCGGCTATCAGCGCTTCGACAGCCTCAAGGTCGCGGCCTCGGGCAAGGTGCTGGTGGCGACGCTGATCAACGGCGGCATCACCGAAATCGAGCCCCATAGCGGCACCGCCCGTCACCATCCGCTGCCGGATATCTACGTCACCAATCTTTGCTTCGGCGGCCCCGAGCGCAAGACCGCCTTCGTCACCCTTTCGTACGATGGCCGGCTGGCGGCGGTCGATTGGCACGAACCCGGTCTGCGCCTGCATCATCAATAACCTGTAGCGACGGGATGTCGCGCGACCTCCCGCCGCAGACGAAGCGCCCCGGCCGCGGGCCTAGAGTGCGGCCATGGGCATCACCCAGCGCATCGATGCGGTCACCCGCATCCCCGAGAATTTCCGCCGCACCGAACTGCCGGCGCCGCGCAGCGTCAAGATCGAGCTGACCGGGCGCTGCAACTACGCCTGCAGCTTCTGCGCCCGCAGCCAGCGCCTGCGCCGCCAGGAGGAGATGGATCGCCCGCTCTACGAACGGCTGACGGTCGAGATGCGCCAGGCCGGGGTCGAGGAGCTGGGGGTGTTCTATCTCGGCGAATCCTTCATGTGCCAATGGCTGCCCGAGGCCATCGCCCACGCCAAGAAGGTCGCCGGCTTTCCTTACGTCTTCCTCACCACCAATGGCAGCCTGGCGACTCCCGAGCGCGTCGCCGCCTGCTTCCGCGCTGGCCTCGACAGCCTCAAGTTCTCGGTCAACTGGGCGGACGGCGAGCAGTTCGAGGCCATCGCCGGCGTCAAGGAGGCGCTGTTCCGCGCCACCAAGGACAACATCAAGGCGGCGCGCGACGCGCGGGACCGCGTCGCCGAGGAGACCGGGCATCGCGGCGGGCTCTACGCCTCCTACATCGAATACGACGGCGCCCAGAAGGCGCGGATGGAGACTCTGCTGGCCGAGATCCGGCCCTATGTCGACGAGCTTTACGCCCTGCCGCTCTACAACCAGGCCGCCTTTGTCGCCGAGCAGGAGCGCGCCCAGGGCTGGAAGCCGATCGCCGGCAATCGCGGCCGGGTCGGGGCGCTGCGCGATCCGCTGCCGTGCTGGGCGGTGTTCACCGAAGGCCATGTCACCTGGGACGGCCAGCTTTCGGCCTGCTGCTTCGATCATGACGGCCGCTTCCACATGGGCGACCTGACCCGCGAGCCCTTCATGCAAGCCTGGAACAGTCCGGCTTTCCGGGGCCTGCGCGCCGCCCATCTGCTCAAGGACGTGGCTGGCACGGTCTGCGAGCGCTGCGTCGCCTACCAGTAAACGCGCCATCGCCCGCCCATCCCGGGCGCTTGCCCGCCTTGGGGCAATGTTTTAAGCTTAAAGCATTGCGGAGGCCGGCATGGATTCGCGATCGACGCCTCTGGATGGTCGACACGCGCTGATCACCGGCGCCGGGCGCGGCATCGGCGCCGCGGTGGCGCGGCGGCTGCACGCGCTGGGGGCGCGGGTCAGCTTGCTCGGCCGCGATCGCGCCCGCCTCGATGCGCTGGCGCAAGACCTCGGCAGCCGGGCCGCGGCGATGACGGCCGACGTCACCGACGGCGCGGCGCTGCGGCGGGCCTTCGCCGAGGCCCGCGCCGCCCATGGCCCGCTCGCCATCCTGGTCAATAACGCCGGCACCGGCCAAAGCGCGCCCTATGCCAAGACCGAGCGCGCGCTGTGGGATCGCATGATCGCGCTCAACCTGACCGCGGTGCACGAGTGCTGCCAGGCGGCGCTGCCCGACTTCGTCGCCAGTGGCGGCGGGCGCATCGTCACCGTGGCCTCGACCGCGGCGCTGAAGGGCTATGCCTATGTCGCCGCCTATGTCGCCGCCAAGCACGGCGCGCTTGGCCTGACCCGCGCCCTGGCGGTCGAACTGGCGCGCCACGGCGTCACCGTCAACGCCGTCTGTCCGGGCTACACCGACACCGATATGACCCGCGCCACGCTCGACAACATCGCCGCCAAGACCGGGCGCGGGGTCGAGGCGGCGCGCACCGAGCTGACCAAATTGTCTCCGCTCGGTCGCCTCGTCGCGCCCGAAGAAGTGGCGGCGGCGGTGGCTTGGCTGTGCCTGCCCGAGCAGGCCGCCGTCACCGGCATCGCCCTGCCGGTGGCCGGCGGCGAGGTCGGCTGATGCGCCGGGATGCGCAGCTTCCGACCCGGTTGTGGTTGAGGCTATTGGTCTGTGGCCGGCTGATCGAGCGCGAATTGCGCCACCGCTTGCGCCGCGATTTCGCCACCACCCTGCCCCGCTTCGATGTGCTGGCACAGCTTGAGCGCGCCCCCGAGGGGCTGTCGATGGGCGAGCTGTCGCGGCAGTTGATGGTCTCGAACGGCAACGTCACCGGACTGGTGGCAGGCCTGGCCCGCCAAGGGTTGGTGGCGCACCGCGACGAGAGCGATCGCCGCCGCCGGCGCGTGGCCCTGACCGCCGCCGGCAGGAGGGTCTTCGGCCGCCAGGCCGCGGCGCATCGCCGTTGGCTCGATCGGCTGATGGTCGCGGTGGCGCCGGCCGATCAGCGCCGCCTGCACGAATTGCTGGGCAACATGCGGACGGCATTGGCCCGGCCGCGGAAAGGCAGATCATGAATCGCGTCAAGGCGGCGGACGTCATCCGTCCCAAGCATTTCCGCTGGCGGCTGGAGGACCGGGTCGCCACCGTCACGCTCGACCGACCCGAGCGCAAGAACCCGCTGACCTTCGAATCCTATGCCGAGCTGCGCGACACCTTCCGCGCCCTGGTCCATGTCGACGACGTCAAGGCGGTGGTGTTCGGATCGAACGGCGGCAATTTCTGTTCGGGCGGCGATGTCCACGACATCATCGGCCCGCTGGTCGAAATGCCGACCGACGCGCTGTTGCGCTTCACCCGCATGACCGGCGATCTGGTCAAGGCCATCCGCCACTGTCCGCAGCCGGTGATCGCCGCCATCGACGGCATCTGCGCCGGCGCCGGCGCCTGCGTCGCCATGGCGGCCGATCTGCGGCTGGGCACGCCGGCCAGCAAGACCGCCTTCCTGTTCGTGCGCGTCGGGCTGGCCGGTGCCGACATGGGCGCCTGCGCCATGCTGCCGCGCATCGTCGGCCAAGGCCGCGCCGCCGAACTGCTCTACACCGGCCGCAGCATGGACGGCGTCGAGGCCGAGCGCTGGGGCTTCTTCAATCGTCTGGTGGCGCCCGACCGGCTGATGGACGAGGCGCTGTCGCAGGCGCGGGAACTGGCCCATGGCCCGAGTTTCGCCCACGGCATCACCAAGACCTGCCTCAACCAGGAATGGGACATGGGCATCGATCAGGCGATCGAGGCCGAGGCCGAGGCCCAGGCGATCTGCATGCGCACCGAGGATTTCAAGCGCGCCTATCGCGCCTTCGTCGCCAAGCAGAAGCCGGTATTCGAGGGCAACTGAATTATGGCCTCCGCCCCCAGCCGGCTGACCTGCGCCAATTGCGGCCGGGTCTATGTCTGCGATCCGGGCGGCGATTGCTGGTGCATGCATGTGACAGTCAGACTCCCGGTGCCGGCCGATCCGGCCGCGACCTGTCTCTGTCCTTGCGAACTCGAACGCCTGGCGCGGGCGGCGCGCGAGGCGCGGCCATGAAGCTGCTCAGCCCGCTGCGGATCAACGCCATGACCCTGCCCAATCGGGTGGTGGTGCCGGCGATGGTGACCCGGCTTTCGGGCGAAGACGGCTTCGTCAACCAGGACGTGATCGACCGTTACGTGCGCTATGCGCGCGGCCATGTCGGCCTGATCGTGGTCGAGGCAACCTCGGTGCATGGCGGCAAGTCGGGTCCGCTGCTCAAGCTGTCGGATGACGGCTTCGTTCCCGGCCATGCCGAACTGGTGCGGCGGGTGCGCGGGGAATCCGACTCGCGCATCGTCCCGCAGATCATCCATTTCCTGAAAGTGGCGCGTTCGGGCTGGCGCCAGACCATCGATCAGCTTTCGCCGGCCGACATCGACCGCATCGTGGTCGAGTTCGGCCAGGCCGCGCGCCGCGCCCGCGAGGCCGGCTATGACGGCGTCGAGATCCACTCCGCCCACGCCTATACGCTGTCCTCGTTCCTGTCGCGCCACAACCGCCGGCGCGACGACTACGACGGCCGCACGCTGGAGGGAAGGCTACGCCTGTTCGGCCGAGTGATGGCCGAGGTGCGCAAGCGCGTCGGCTCCGATTTCGCGGTCGGGGTGCGCTTCCTGGCCGAAGAGGCGATCAAGGACGGCTATGCCCTGCCCGACGCCCAGGCGATTGCGCTGCGCATGGCGACGCTGGGCGTCGACTACATCTCGCTGTCGGTCGGCGGCAAGTTCGAGGACGCGGTGCACAAGCCCGGCCAGCCGCTCTATCCCTACACCGGCTATTCGGGCGATCGCTGCATGCCGGGCGACCAGTACCCGGCGCTGCCGCACGTCCATCTCGCCGCCGGCATCAGGGATTACCTGCAGCGCCACGGCGCTGCCGTGCCGGTGATTTCGGTCGGCAAGATCGCCGACCCTGCGGATGCCGAGCGGTTGCTGGTCGAGGGCAAGGCCGATCTGATCGGTATGGCACGCCAGTTGCTGGCCGATCCCGACTGGGTGCGCAAGGTGGAACAGGGCCGCGGCGACGACATCCTGCGCTGCATTTACTGCAATGTGTGCAAGCAGCTCGACGAGAACTTCCGCGAAGTGCATTGCTTCCTCTGGCCCAAGGGCGCGCGCCAGGCGCCGG
>VGDZ01000099.1 GCA_016869515.1 Alphaproteobacteria bacterium
GACCAGGCCGATGTCGAGGCGATGTACGCCCTCAAGGGGCTGATGACGGCGCTGGGCTCGGCCCATCTCGACTGCCGCCAGGACGGCGCCAAGCTGCCCGCCGGCCCGCGCGCGGCCTATCTGTTCAACACCGGCATCGCCGGCATCGAGAAGGCCGACGCCATCCTTTTGATCGGCACCGATCCGCGCCGCGAGGCGCCGATGGTCAATGCCCGCATCCGCAAGCGCTTCCTGCGCGGCGGGGTGCGCATCGGCGCGGTCGGCGAGCGCGCCCGGCTGACCTACAAATACGACTATCTCGGCGCCGGGCCCGAGACCCTGGCCGAGATCGCCGCCGGCAGCCATTCCTTCGCCGCCGCGCTCAAGGGCGCATCGCGGCCGATGCTGGTGCTGGGGCAGGGGGCGCTGGCGCGGGTCGACGGCGAGGCGGTGCTGGAACTGGCCCGCCGCATCGCCGAGCAGTGCAACATGGTGCGCGAGGACTGGAACGGCTTCAACGTGCTGCACACCGCGGCGGCGCGGGTCGGCGGGCTCGATCTCGGCTTCGTGCCGGGGCCGGGCGGGCGCGACCTGGCCGGCATCCTGGCCGGCTGCCGCGACGGCTCGATCGGCGCGGTCTATCTGCTGGCGGCCGACGAGATCGACATGGCGGCGCTGGGCAAGGCCTTCGTGGTCTATCAGGGCCATCACGGCGATCGCGGCGCGCATCGCGCCGATGTCGTGTTGCCGGGCGCGGCCTACACCGAAAAGGACGCCACCTACGTCAACACCGAAGGCCGGGTGCAGATGACCCGGCGCGCGGTGTTTCCGCCGGGCGAGGCCAAGGAGGACTGGTCGATCCTGCGCGCGCTGTCGGCGCGGCTGGGCAAGGCCTTGCCCTACGACGACGCGGCGGCGCTGCGCCGCACGCTCTATGCCGAAATCCCGCATCTGGCCGCGCTCGACGTCCTGCCCAAGGCCGCCTGGGGCGGCTTCGGCAAGGCCGGCACGGCCGAGCGCGCGCCCTTCGCGTCGCCGATCGCCGATTACTGGCTGACCGACCCGATCAGCCGCGCCTCGGCCACCATGGCCGAATGCAGCCGCGTGCAGGCGGCCTCGTCCCGGACCGGCACCCATGCTTGAGACGCTGATCCCATACGCCATCAAGGCGGCGATCATCGTCGCCCAGATCCTGGCGATCGTCGTGCCGCTGTTGCTGTCGGTGGCCTATGTCACGCTGATGGAGCGCAAGGTGATGGCGGCGATGCATCTGCGCCGCGGTCCCAACGTGGTCGGGCCGTTCGGCCTGTTGCAGCCGATCGCCGACGGCGCCAAGCTGTTGTTCAAGGAGACCATCATCCCGACCGGCGCCAACAAGGTGCTGTTCGTGATCGCGCCGATGATCACCTTCGTGCTGGCGCTGGTGGCGTGGGCGGTGATCCCGTTCGACCAGGGCATGGTGCTGGCCGACATCAACGTCGGCATGCTCTACCTGTTCGCGGTGTCCTCGCTCGGCGTCTACGGCATCATCGTCGCCGGCTGGGCGTCGAATTCGCGCTATGCCTTCCTGGGCGCGCTGCGCTCGGCGGCGCAGATGGTGTCCTACGAGGTCTCGATCGGCTTCGTCATCATCTCGGTGCTGCTGTGCGTCGGCTCGCTCAACCTGACCCACATCGTCGAGGCCCAGCGCACGGTCTGGTTCGCGATCCCGCTGCTGCCGATGTTCGTGGTGTTCTTCGTCTCGGCCCTGGCCGAGACCAACCGCGCGCCGTTCGACCTGCCCGAGGCCGAGGCCGAGCTGGTGGCGGGCTACCAGGTCGAATATTCGTCGATGACCTTCGCCCTGTTCTATCTCGGCGAATACGCCAACATGATCCTGCTGGCGGGCATGACCGCGGTGCTGTTCCTGGGCGGCTGGCTGCCGCCCTTCGACATGGTGCCGTTCAACTGGTTGCCGGGGCCGATCTGGCTGGCGCTGAAGATCGTCGCCGTGCTGTTCTGCTTCGTCTGGGTGCGGGCGACCTTCCCGCGCTATCGCTACGACCAGCTGATGCGGCTGGGCTGGAAGGTGTTCCTGCCCTTGTCGCTGTTGTGGCTGGTGCTGACCGCCGGCGTGCTGGTCGCGCTGGGCAAGGCGCCGGGGATGTGAGGGAGGCGGCGATGGGCGTGTTCGATCGCGCGGTGCGCGGCTTTCTCCTGACCGAGCTGCTCTCGGGCATGGCGCTGACCTTCAGCTACATTTTCAAGCCCAAGGTGACGGTCAACTATCCCTACGAGAAGGGGCCGCTCAGCCCGCGCTTTCGCGGCGAGCACGCGCTGCGCCGCTATCCCAACGGCGAGGAGCGCTGCATCGCCTGCAAGCTGTGCGAGGCGATCTGCCCGGCCCAGGCCATCACCATCGAGGCCGAGCCGCGCGGCGACGGCAGCCGCCGCACCACGCGCTACGACATCGACATGACCAAGTGCATCTATTGCGGTTTCTGCCAGGAGGCCTGCCCGGTCGACGCCATCGTCGAGGGGCCGAACTTCGAGTTCGCCACCGAGACCCGCGAGGAACTGATGTACGACAAGGCCAAATTGCTGGCCAACGGCGATCGTTGGGAACGCGAGATCGCCGCCAACATCGAACGCGACTCGCCCTACCGCTGAGAGGCCCATGATCCTCGCCGCGCTCGCCTTCTACCTCTTCGCCGCCATCGCCGTGGCCGCCGGCGCCATGGTGATCGGCGCCCGCAATCCGGTGCATTCGGTGCTGTACCTGATCCTGGCGTTCTTCAACGCCGCCGGCCTGTTCGTGCTGCTGGGCGCCGAGTTCATCGCCATGATCCTGGTGATCGTCTATGTCGGCGCGGTGGCGGTGCTGTTCTTGTTCGTCGTCATGATGCTGGACATCAACTTCGCCGAGTTCCGCCAGGGCTTCCATCAATACCTGCCGGTGGGCGGGCTGATCGGGCTGATCCTGCTGGTCGAGCTGTTGCTGGTGGTGGCGGGCTGGAACCTCGATCCCGACATGCTGTCGCTGGCGGCGGCGCCGACCCCGGCCGAGATCACCAACACCCACGCCATCGGCCAGGTGCTCTACACCCGCTACATCTACCTGTTCCAGGCGGCGGGGCTGATCCTGCTGGTGGCCATGATCGGCGCCATCGTCCTGACCTTGCGGGCGCGCACCGGCGTGCGCCGGCAGTCGATCGCGGCCCAGCTGGCGCGCACCCGCGCCGAGGCGGTCGAACTGCGCAAGGTCGCGCCGCGGCAGGGGATCTGACCATGACCATCGGCCTCGGCCATTACCTGACGGTGGCGGCGATCCTGTTCACGCTCGGCATCTTCGGCATCTTCCTCAACCGCAAGAACGTGATCGTCATCCTGATGTCGGTCGAGCTGATGCTGCTGGCGGTCAACATCAACCTGGTGGCGTTCTCGGCCTTCCTGGGCGATCTGGTCGGGCAGGTGTTCGCGCTGTTGGTGCTGGCGGTGGCCGCGGCCGAGGCGGCGATCGGCCTGGCCATTCTGGTGATCTACTTCCGCAACCGCGGCAGCATCGCGGTCGAAGACATCAACCTGATGAAGGGCTGAGCCGGTGCTCTACGGACTGATCGTCTTCCTGCCCCTGATCGCCGCCATCGTCGCCGGCTTCGGCGGCCGCGCGCTGGGCGATCGCGGCGCCCAGGTGGTGACTTGCGGCGCGCTGATCGTCTCGGCGCTGCTGTCGGGCGTGGCGTTCTATCAGGTGGCGTGGAAGGGCCAGCCGGTCACGGTCGAGCTGTTGACCTGGATCGATTCCGGCGCCTTCGACGTGATGTGGTCGCTGCGCATCGACCAGCTGACCGCGGTCATGCTGGTGGTGGTGACCTGGGTGTCGGCGGTGGTCCACGTCTATTCGGTCGGCTACATGGCGCACGATCCGCACATCCCGCGCTTCATGGCCTATCTGTCGCTGTTCACCTTCGCCATGCTGATGCTGGTGACCTCGGACAATTTCGTCCAGCTCTACTTCGGCTGGGAGGGCGTCGGCCTGGCCTCCTACCTGCTGATCGGATTCTGGTACCACAAGCCCTCGGCCAACGCCGCCGCCATCAAGGCCTTCGTCGTCAACCGCATCGGCGATTTCGGCTTCGGCCTCGGCATCTGCGGGGTGTTCCTGGTGTTCGGCACGGTCGAGTTCGACCCCGTCTTCCAGACCGCGCCCGGCTTCGCCGGCAAGACCTTCGAGTTCCTCGGCATGAAGCTGGACATGCTGACCGTGATCTGCCTGTTGCTGTTCATGGGGGCGATGGGCAAGTCGGCGCAGGTGCCGCTGCACACCTGGCTGCCCGACGCGATGGAAGGCCCGACCCCGGTCTCGGCCCTGATCCACGCCGCCACCATGGTCACCGCCGGCGTGTTCCTGGTGGCGCGCTGCTCGCCCTTGTTCGAATACGCCCCCGATGCGCTGGCGGTGGTGGCCTGCATCGGCGCCTTCACCGCCTTCTTCGCCGCCACCGTCGGGCTGTGCCAGAACGACATCAAGCGGGTGATCGCCTATTCGACCTGCTCGCAACTGGGCTACATGTTCTTCGCCGCCGGGCTGTCGGCCTATGCCGCGGCGATCTTCCATCTCTTCACCCACGCCTTCTTCAAGGCGCTGTTGTTCCTGGGCTCGGGCTCGGTCATCCACGGCATGTCGGGCGAGCAGGACATGCGCCGCATGGGCGGGCTGCTGGCGCCGCTCAAGATCACTTACGTCCTGATGTGGATCGGCTCGCTGGCGCTGGCCGGGGTGCCGCTGTTCGCCGGCTATTATTCCAAGGACGCCATCGTCGAGACCGCCTTCATGGCCGGCGGCAAGCTTGGCAGCTTCGCCTTCGTCATGGGCGTGGCGGCGGCGTTCATGACCGCGTTCTATTCCTGGCGGCTGTTGTTCATGACCTTCCACGGCCAGAACCGCCATCCCGACCGGCACGTCATCGAGCACGCCCACGAATCGCCGGCGGTGATGCTGGTGCCGCTTTACGTGCTGGCGGCGGGCTCGATCTTCGCCGGCGCGCTGTTCGCCCAGGCCTTCATCGGCGAGGGCTCGCCGATCTTCGGCGCCTCGATCCTGGTGCTGCCCGGCCATGACGCCCTGGCCCAGGCGCATCACGCGCCGCTCTGGGTCAAGCTGGCGCCGGTCGCGGTCGGGCTGGCCGGCATCGCGCTGGCGTGGTGGATGTACGTGCGCCGGCCGGACCTGCCGGGCAAGCTGGCGGCGATGCACGGCGATGCCCACCGCTTCCTGCTCAACAAATGGTATTTCGACGAGCTTTACGACGCGCTGTTCGTGCGGCCGGCCAAGTGGCTGGGGCATGCGCTGTGGAAGCGCGGCGACGGCAAGGTGATCGACGGCCTCGGTCCCGACGGCATCGCCGCGCTGACGCTGGACATCGCCAAGCGCGCGACCCGCCTGCAGACCGGCTACGTCTACCACTACGCCTTCGCCATGCTGATCGGCGTGGCGCTGCTGGTGTCCTGGTACCTCTATCGCGGCGGGATGTGACCATGGTCGACTGGCCGATCCTGTCGCTGACCACCTTCCTGCCGGCCGTCGGCGCGCTGTTCATCCTCTTCACCCGCGGCGAGGAGGAGGTGGTGGCGCGCAATGCGCGCGCGGTCGCGCTGTGGACCACGCTGGGCACGCTGCTGCTGGCGCTGGTGCTGTGGGCGCGGTTCGACGTCGGCAATCCCGGCTATCAGTTCGTCGAGAAGGCGGCCTGGATCGGCGACGGCATCGGCTACCACATGGGAGTCGACGGCATTTCGGTGCTGTTCGTGGTGCTGACCGCGTTCCTGATGCCGCTGTGCATCCTGGCCAGCTGGGAGGCGATCGAGACCCGGGTCAAGGAATACATGATCGCTTTCCTGATGATGGAAACGCTGATGATCGGCGTGTTCTGCGCGTTGGATCTGGTGCTGTTCTATCTGTTCTTCGAGGGCGGGCTGATCCCGATGTTCCTGATCATCGGCGTCTGGGGCGGCCAGCATCGGGTCTACGCCGCCTTCAAGTTCTTCCTCTACACCCTGCTGGGTTCGGTGCTGATGCTGCTGGCGATGCTGGCGATGTACCTGCAGGCCGGCACCACCGACATGCCGACCCTGGCCACGACCGCGTTTCCCAGCGGCATGCAGCACTGGATGTGGCTGGCCTTCTTCGCCTCGTTCGCGGTCAAGATGCCGATGTGGCCGGTGCACACCTGGTTGCCCGACGCCCATGTCGAGGCGCCGACCGCGGGTTCGGTGATCCTGGCCGGCGTGCTGCTGAAGATGGGCGGCTACGGCTTCATCCGCTTCTCGATCCCGATGATGCCCGAGGCCTCGGTGACCTTCGCGCCCCTGATCTACGGCCTCAGCGTGGTGGCGGTGATCTACACCTCGCTGGTGGCGCTGATGCAGGAGGACATGAAGAAGCTGATCGCCTATTCCTCGGTGGCGCATATGGGCTTCGTCACCATCGGCCTGTTCACCCTCACCACCCAGGGGGTCGAGGGGGCGATGTTCCAGATGCTCAGCCACGGCATCGTCTCGGGCGCCTTGTTCCTGTGCGTGGGCGTGGTCTACGACCGCCTGCACAGCCGCGAGATCGCGCGCTATGGCGGCCTGGTCAACACCATGCCGCATTACGCGCTGGTGTTCATGGTCTTCACCCTGGCCACGGTCGGCCTGCCCGGCACCTCGGGCTTCGTCGGCGAGCTGCTGGTGCTGGTCGGCGCCTTCCAGGTCAACACCTGGGTGGCGACGCTGGCCTGCACCGGCGTCGTCCTCAGCGCGGCCTATTCGCTGTGGCTCTATCGCCGCGTCGTGTTCGGCGAGCTGACCAAGGAAGACCTCAAGGGCATGGTCGACCTCAGCCGCCGCGAATGGGCGGTGTTCGCGCCGCTGGTGGCGGCGACGCTGTGGATGGGGGTCTATCCCGAGCCCTTCCTCAAGGCCATGCGCGGCTCGGTCGAACAGGTGATCGTCGCCCATCAGCAGGCCGTCGCCAAGGCCAAGGCGGCCGAACTGCCGGCGGGAGAGCGCGGATGAGCTGGACCTCGGCCTTCGCGCCTGTTTTGCCCGAAATCTGGCTGGCCGCGGCCGCCATGGCGCTGCTGCTGCTGGGCGTGTTCCAGAAAGAGGACCCCTTCGCCCGCATTTCGCGGCTGGCGGTGGGGGCGCTGGCGGTGACCTTCGTGCTGGTGGTGGGGCGCGACGACGGCCGCGTCGCGGCGTTCGACGGCTTGTTCGTGGTCGACGAATTCGCTCGCTTCATGAAGGGGCTGGTGCTGATCGGCTCGGCGCTGGCGATCGTCCTGGCCGAGGACTGGCTGGTCAAGGAGCGCGCCCAGCGCTTCGAATATCCGGTGCTGGTCCTCTTGGCCACCGTCGGCATGATGGCGATGATCTCGGCCAACGACCTGGTCTCGCTCTATGTCGGGCTCGAACTGCAATCGATGGCGCTCTACGTCCTGGCCGCCTTCCAGCGCGACGCGGTGCGCTCGACCGAGGCCGGGCTGAAGTATTTCGTCCTCGGCGCCTTGGCCTCGGGCATGCTGCTCTACGGCGCCTCGCTGCTCTACGGCTTCACCGGCACCACCGGCTTCGAGCCGATGGCGGCGCGGCTGCGCGAGGCCAACCAGCTGCCGCTGGGGGCGCTGATCGGCATGGCCTTCCTGATCGCGGGGCTGGCGTTCAAGGTATCGGCCGTGCCCTTCCACATGTGGACGCCGGACGTCTACGAGGGCGCGCCGACGCCGGTGACGGCGTTCTTCGCCTTCACTCCCAAGATCGCGGCCATGGCGCTGTTCATGCGCACCATGATGACCCCGTTCGGCGACATCGGCCCGGCCTGGCAGCAGATCCTGGTGGTGCTGTCGATCGCCTCGATGGGCCTGGGCGCCTATGCCGCCATCGGCCAGGACAACATCAAGCGGCTGATGGCGTACAGCTCGATCGGCCATGTCGGCTATGCCCTGGTCGGCCTGACCGCCGGCACCGGCGAAGGCCTGCGCGGGGTGGCGATCTACCTGGCGATCTATCTGGCGATGAACGCCGGCGCCTTCGCCATCATCCTCGGCATGCGCCGGCGCGGGCAGGCGGTGGAGGAGATCCCCGAACTGGCCGGCCTGGCCAAGACCGAGCCGCTGACCGCGGCCGGGCTGGCGGTGCTGCTGTTCTCGCTGGCGGGCGTGCCGCCGATGGCCGGCTTCTTCGGCAAGTTCTACGTCTTCATGGCGGCGGTGAATGCCGGGCTGTTCGTGCTGGCGGTGCTGGGCGTGCTGGCCAGCGTGGTGGGCGCGTTCTACTACCTGCGCATCGTCAAGCTGATGTATTTCGATCCGCCGGCCGAGCCGTTCGAGCGGCCGATGCCGGGCGCGGTCGGCGCGGTGGCGGCGGCCTCGGCGCTGTTCACGCTGCTGTTCTTCGCCTGGCCCGCGCCGCTAGTGGCCGGCGCGGAGGCGGCGGCGCAAGCCCTGCTTCGGCTGCCGTGAGCGCGGAACTGTCCGCGTTCTTCCGCCCGCACTTCCACCGCCAGATCGACAGCACCAACAGCGAGGCGCGGCGGCTGGCCGCGACGGACGCGGCCGAAGGTGCATTGGTCGTGGCCGAGGAACAGACCGCCGGGCGCGGCAGCCGCGGTCGGTCGTGGTCCTCGCCGGCGGGCAATCTCTATCTTTCGCTGCTGCTGCGGCCGGATTGCGCGCCGGCGGCAGCCGGGCAATTGTCGTTCGTCGCCGCGCTGGCGCTGGCCGATGCGGTCGAGGCGTGGCTGCCCCAAGGCCCGAGACCGCGCCTGAAATGGCCCAACGACGTGCTGGTCGATGGCCGCAAGCTGGCCGGAATCCTGCTCGAATCCGCCATGCATGCCGGGCGGGTCGATTGGGTCGCGGTCGGCATCGGCGTCAACCTCGCCAGCCATCCCGAGGGCGCGACCTGGCCGGCGACCTCGCTGGCGGCGCTGGGCGCCAGGATCGAACCCGCGGCGGCGCTGGCCACGCTCGCGCGCGCTCTCGAGGCGCGCTATCGCCAATGGCGGGCCGAGGGCTTCGCGCCGATCCGCGCCGATTGGCTCGCCCGCACGCTCGGCCAGGGCGAGACCGTCACCGTCGCGCTGGGTCGCGAGCAGGTCACCGGCCGCTTCGACGATGTCGACGGCGAGGGCGCGCTGGTGCTGGCGCTGCCCGACGGCCGCCGCCGCCGCATCGCCTCGGGCGACGTGTTCTTCGCCCGCGCCGCCTGAGATGAGCGAGCTTCTGTTCCTGCCGCTGGGCGGGTCCGGCGAGATCGGGATGAATCTCAATCTCTACGGCTGCGACGGTCGCTGGCTGATGGTGGATTGCGGCGTCACTTTCCCGGGCGACGACATGCCGGGGGTGGATTCGATCCTGCCCGATCCGCGCTTCATCGCCGAGCGCCGCAAACAGCTGGTCGGGCTGGTGCTGACCCACGGCCACGAGGACCATCTCGGCGCGGTGGCGTGGCTGTGGCCGAAACTGGGCTGTCCGGTCTACGCCACGCCGTTCACGGCCGCGCTGCTGAAGCGCAAGCTGGTCGAGCGCAACCTGATCAAGGACGTGAAGCTGCATCTGGTCGAGCCGGGCAAGACCCTTAAGCTGGGGCCGTTCGCGGTCGACTATGTCGGCATCACCCATTCGATCCCGGAAAGCCATTCGCTGGCGATCCGCACCCGCCACGGCACGGTGCTGCATACCGGCGACTGGAAGCTCGATCCCGAGCCGCTGGTCGGCCCGCCGACCGATGCCGCCGCGTTCGAGCGCCTGGGGCAGGAAGGCGTGCTGGCGCTGGTGTGCGATTCGACCAACGCCCTCAGCCCCGGCACGTCGGGCTCGGAAGGCGCCCTGCGCCAGAGCCTGATCGAATTGGTGGCGCGCGAGACGCGGCGGGTCTGCATCACCACCTTCGCCTCCAACGTCGCCCGCATCGACACCGTCGCCAAGGTCGCCGCCGCCACCGGAAGGCGGCTGTGCGTGGTCGGCCGCAGCCTGTGGCGCATCCTCGAATGCGCGCGCGAGACCGGCTATCTGCAGGACCTGCCCGAATTGCTGCACGAGGACGAGGTCGGCTACCTGCCGCCGGGCGACGTGCTGTTCCTGGTCACCGGCTGCCAGGGCGAGCCGCGCGGGGCGCTGTCGCGCATCGCCTATGGCGAGCACCGCCATGTCGGCCTGAAGCGGGGCGACCTGGTGATCTTTTCCTCGCGCCAGATCCCGGGCAACGAGCGTCGCATCGGCCAGGTCGTCAACCGCCTGGCCGCCGACGATATCCGGGTGGTGACTTGGTCGGACGCCTTCGTCCACGTCTCGGGCCATCCCTGCCAGGACGAACTCAGGCGCTATTACGCCTGGGCAAGGCCGCGCATCGCCGTGCCGGTGCATGGCGAGATCCGCCATCTCAAGCGCCATGTCGAACTGGCGCGCGAGGCCGGCGTGTCCGAGACCGTGCTGATCGAGAACGGCGCCATGGTGCGCCTCGCGCCGGGGCCGGCCGAGATCGTCGACCGGGTGCCCTCGGGCCGACTGCTGGTCGAAGGCAGCCGCATCCATGGCGACGATGCCGGCCCCTTGCGCGCGCGCAAGCGGGCGGCTTTCAACGGCGCGCTGGTGGCGGCGGTGGCGCTGGACCACAACGACGAACTGGCGGCGCCGGTGCGGCTGAGCGCGCTCGGGCTGTTCG
>VGDZ01000100.1 GCA_016869515.1 Alphaproteobacteria bacterium
TCTGCGGCATCGGCCCGTCCGCCGCCGACACCACCAAGATCGCTCCGTCCATCTGCGCCGCGCCCGTGATCATGTTCTTCACATAGTCCGCGTGCCCCGGGCAATCGACATGCGCGTAGTGCCGGTTCTTGGTCTCGTACTCCACATGCGCCGTCTGAATCGTGATCCCACGCGCCTTCTCCTCCGGCGCCTTGTCGATCTGATCGTAGGCCTTGAACTCCGCCTGCCCGCTCTCCGCCAGCACCTTCGTGATCGCCGCCGTCAGCGTCGTCTTGCCGTGATCGACGTGCCCGATCGTCCCCACGTTGCAGTGCGGCTTGGTCCGCTCGAATTTCGCCTTCGCCATGGTCGACCTTCTTGCTTTCTTTCTCTCGTTCGCTCGTTCCGCTCTCGCGCTGGTCGCGCGATCCGGCGCGTCCGGGACGGTGGAGCGGGTGACGGGAATCGAACCCGCGTAGCCAGCTTGGAAGGCTGGAGCTCTACCACTGAGCTACACCCGCCCGGCTACACCGGTCCGGACTCTCCTGCGTCGCGCTTGGCCCGTTGGGGCCGCGCAAGCCCGGCGGCGACGCCTTGGCCGGGCTTGCGAAGCTGGTGGAGGGGGAAGGATTCGAACCTTCGTAGACGTACGTCGGCAGATTTACAGTCTGCTGCCATTGACCGCTCGGCCACCCCTCCGTGTCTCGTGGCTTCGGGCGCCGTCGGACGCCGTACCTACTTGATCCCTCTCGCCAAAACCGGTTGCAATACCCGTTTCAAGACAGAAAAACCACGCACGCTTCTGTACCCGTCGCCGCCGGCGTCGAGCAAGAAGCGTGTGGTTCCGTCTTGTGCGGCGCAGTATAAACCCCCGCATGACACATCGCAAGCCCGAACGTTCGGGGGGCCCAATCTGGCTTTTCGGCCGCCATGCCGTCCAGGCGGCGCTGGCCAATCCGACCCGGATCGTGCGCCGCTATTGGGCGGTCGACCCGTCCGCCGCGCCCACGGCACCGGGGCGCGAGCGGCCGGAGAAGGTCGATCGCGGCCGGATCGACACCGTCCTGCCCAAGGGCTCGGTCCATCAGGGTCTGGCGCTGCAGGTCGATGCCCTGCCCGAGCACGAGTTGGAAACCGCCTGCGCGCGCCTTCCGGGCCGGCCGAACTTGGTGGTCGCGCTCGACCAAATCACCGATCCGCACAATCTCGGTGCGATACTTCGTTCGGCGGCGGCGTTCGGCGCGCGAGCCGTGGTGACGACCGAACGCCACGCCCCCGAGGCCAATGCCGTCGTCGCCAAGGCGGCCTCGGGCGCGCTCGACATCGTGCCGCTGGTGCGGGTCGGCAATCTCGCTCGGGCGATGGAGCAAATGAAAGGGCTCGGCTATTGGCTGATCGGCTTGGCCGACAGCGGCGCCAAGTCGCTGGCCGAGACCGATCTGGGCGGAGACGTCGTGCTGGTGCTGGGGGCGGAAGGCGAAGGGTTGCGGCGCTTGACCGCCGAGCGGTGCGATGCGCTGGCGCGGTTGCCGACCGACCCCCGCCTGCCGGCGCTCAACGTCTCGAATGCTGCGGCGGTGGCGCTTTACGAATTGACTCGAAGATCGTCGCTCAGTTCGGGCTGACGCGCAGGGCGGCGAGGATCGCGCCCGCGCCCTCTTCCTGCACCAACAGCGCGCAGGGCTGGGCTTCGTCCATCATCAACGGCAGCGCGATCGCCTGACCCTCGTAGCGCCCGATCGCGTCCCATGACCTGACCACATTGTGATAGGTCAGTTTCTTGCCGGCGTTCTCGCCGCGCGCGATCTGGACCTCCTCGCGCGGACTGTAGATCACCCGCCAGACCGTGGCCGGACGCTCGATCGACGCTGCCGCCAGCTTCAGCCACCACCGCCCATCGGCGTCCTTGGCCAGTTCCATCGCTGGACCGGCCTGCGCCGGCGGCGTTTCGAGCGCGCGCTCGATCGCGCGCCGATCCGAGCCTACCAAGCCGGTTCGGCCGTCGACCACGATTTGCGGAGTGTAGACATTTCGCGCCCGCCAGGCCTGGCCGTAGTCGCGCTGGCGCTTGGCGTAGAGAGGAGAGGAAAACAGATCGACCCAGCCGAGATGGTTCCAATAGTCGACATGCAGCGACAGCGCCAACAGCCCCTCGCGCTTGGTCAATTCGCCGAGATAAGCATCCGCCGGCGGACAGGAATCGCAACCCTGCGAGGTGAACAGCTCGACCACGCGGCGCGGCGCATCGATCCGCAATTCCTGCGCCCTTGCGCCCAGGGTCGCCATGATCAATCCGATCGCCAGCAGGTTTCGCCACATGGGTCGACCGAATATCCGGGCACGGCGGGCGGGTCCAGTCACGAAACGGTGAAACCGCCTGCCGCCGCCGCTCACACCCGGATCGGAATCTTCCCGAAATGACGCCCGGCCTTGAGGTGCGCGATCGCGTCCTTGAGATCGGCGAAAGCGAACTCGGTCGCGTCCAGCACCGGCTTGAGGCGATGGCGCACCATCGCCCGCAGCATGGCCTCGAACTCGGCCTTGGAGCCGACCGTCACGCCTTGCAGCCGCACGCCGCGGGTGACGATCAGCCCGAGATTGAGCGCCGGCCGCGGCCCCGACAGCACGCCGATGGTCATCAGGCTGCCGCCGATGCGCGCCGCGCGCAGCGACTGCTCCAGCGTCTCCTGCCCGCCCAGCTCGACCACCAGATCCGCGCCGCGACCGCGGGTGATCTCGTGCACGCGGCGGGCCCATTGCGGCTCGGCGCGGTAGTTGATGCCGTGATCGGCGCCCAGCGCCCGCGCGCGTGCCAGCTTCTCGTCGCTGGAGGAGGTGATGATCACCTCGGCGCCGGCAGCCTTGGCGAATTGCAGCGCGAACAGCGACACGCCGCCGGTGCCTTGCGTCACCACTACCTGTCCGGGCGCGACATGGCCGTGGGCGACGATCGCGCTCCATGCCGTGACGCCGGCGCAGGACAGGGTCGCCGCCTCGACATCGCTGAGATGCTCGGGGGTATGCACCAGGCTGGCCTGCGGGAAACAGGCGAATTCGCGGAAAGTGCCGTCGTTGCGCCCGCCCAGATTCGAGGCCAGGAACTCGGCGCTGGCCCCGCCCGCCGGCCAATCGAGGAAGAAATGCGGCACCGCCCGGTCGCCCGGCTTGAAGCGAGTCACGCCCGCGCCCACCGCCACCACCTCGCCCGCGCCGTCGGAACCCGGGACCAGTTCGGCCTGGCGCTGGGTCGAGCCGTAGCCGCCGGCGATCGCCACCGGATCGCGGTAGTTGAGCGACACCGCCCTGATCCGCAGCTTGACCTCGCCCGGGCCGGGCTGGGGCTCGGGACGGTCGACCAGCCGGAGATGCTCGATCCCCGGCTTTTCCAGCACCCAGGCCTTCATCGCCTACGACCTCGTGCCTGCGCCTAGCTGGCCTTGCGCAGATTGCGCAGCACGTAATGCAGGATGCCGCCGTGGCGGTAGTATTCGACCTCGTCCAGCGTGTCGATGCGGCAGGTGACGACGATGCTGTCGATCTTGCCGTTGGCGCGGCGGATGGCGACCGGCACGTCCATGCGCGGCTTGATGCCGCCCTTGATGCCGGTGATGTCGAACACTTCCGAACCGTCGAGACCGAGCGTCTTGCGGGTCATGCCGTCCTTGAACACCAGCGGCATCACGCCCATGCCGACCAGGTTCGAACGATGGATGCGCTCGAAACTTTCGGCGATCACCGCCTTGATGCCGAGCAGGATGGTGCCCTTGGCGGCCCAGTCGCGCGACGAGCCGGTGCCGTATTCCTTGCCGGCCACCACCACCAGCGGCACGCCGTCCTTCTGGTAGAGCATGGCGGCGTCGTAGATCGACATCGGCGCGCCGTCGGGCATGTGGCGGGTGACGCCGCCCTCGGTGCCGGGGGCGACCTCGTTCTTGAGGCGGATGTTGGCGAAGGTGCCGCGCATCATCACTTCGTGATTGCCGCGCCGCGCGCCGAACTGGTTGAAGTCCGCCGGCCGCACCTGGTGGCCGACGAGGTATTCGCCGGCCGGCCCGTCTTTCTTGATCGATCCCGCCGGCGAGATGTGGTCGGTGGTGATGGAATCGGCCAACAGCGCCAGCACCCGCGCGCCGACGATGTCGGCCAGCGCCTTCGGCTCCTTGGCCATGTTCTCGAAATAAGGCGGGTTGCGGACATAGGTCGAGCCGATGTCCCAATCGTAGGTCAGGCCTTCCTTGATCTTGACCGCCTGCCACTCCTTGGTGCCGGTGAAGACGTCGGCGTATTGCTTCTTGAATTGGTCGGGCCCGACCGCGGCCCTGACGCCGTCGACGATGTCCCGATTCGAGGGCCAGATATCCTTGAGGTAGACCGGTTTGCCGTCCTTGCCGGCGCCGATCGGATCCTTGGTCAGGTCGACCTGCATCGAGCCGGCGATGGCGTAGGCCACCACCTGGATCGGCGAGGCCAGATAGTTGGCCTTGGTCTGCGGATTGACCCGGCCCTCGAAATTGCGGTTGCCCGACAGCACGGCGGCGACGTTGAGATCGGCTTCGGCGATGGTGGCCGAGATCTCCTCGTTCAGCGGCCCGGAATTGCCGATGCAGGTGGTGCAGCCATAGCCGACCAGGTTGAAGCCCAGCGCGTCGAGATCCTTCAGCACATCCGCGCGCTGCAGGTAGTCGGTCACCACCTTCGAACCCGGAGCGAGCGAGGTCTTGACCCAGGGCTTGACCTTGAGCCCCTTGGCGACCGCGTTGCGCGCCAGCAGGCCCGCGCCCAGCATCACGCTCGGGTTCGAGGTGTTGGTGCAGGAGGTGATGGCGGCGATCACCACGTCGCCATGGCCGAGGTCGAAATTGGCGCCCTTGACCGGCACCCGGCCGGTGACGCCCTTCTTCGAGGGTGCCTCGGCCAGGGTCTTGGCGAAGCTGGAGGCCGCGTCGCGCAGCAGCACGCGATCCTGCGGCCGCTTCGGACCGGCGATCGAGGGCTCGACCGAGCCGATGTCGAGTTCGAGCGTATCGGTGAACACCGGATCGGGCGTGGTGGCATCGCGCCACATGCCCTGGGCCTTGGCGTAGGCCTCGACCAAAGCGATGCGCTCGGGATCGCGGCCCGACAGCTTGAGGTAATTGATGGTTTCGGCGTCGATCGGGAAGAAGCCGCAAGTGGCGCCGTATTCGGGCGCCATGTTGGCGATGGTGGCGCGGTCGGCCAGCGACATTTCGGCCAGGCCAGGGCCGAAGAATTCGACGAACTTGTTGACCACGCCCTTCTTGCGCAGCATTTGGGTGACGGTCAGCACCAGATCGGTGGCGCTGGCGCCCTCGCGCAGCCGGCCCGAAAGCTTGAAGCCGACCACTTCCGGAATCAGCATCGACACCGGCTGGCCCAGCATCGCCGCCTCGGCCTCGATGCCGCCGACGCCCCAGCCCAGCACCGCCAGGCCGTTGACCATGGTGGTATGCGAATCCGTGCCGACCAGCGTGTCGGGATAGGCGACGGTCTTGCCGCCGCTCTGCCCGGTCCACACCACCTGCGCCAGGTATTCGAGATTGACTTGGTGGCAGATGCCGGTGCCGGGCGGCACGACGCGGAAATTGTCGAAGGCGCGCTGACCCCAGCGCAGGAAGGCGTAGCGCTCGCCGTTGCGCTCCATCTCCAGCGCCACGTTCTTGGCGAAAGCGCCGGCATTGCCGAAGTGATCGACGATCACCGAGTGGTCGATCACCAGATCGACCGGCGACAGCGGATTGATCTTGCGCGCATCGCCCCCCAGCGCCGACATCGCCCCCCGCATCGCCGCCAGGTCGACCACCGCCGGCACGCCGGTGAAATCCTGCATCAGCACGCGCGCCGGCCGATAAGCGATCTCGGTGTCCGAACGCCGGTCCTTGAGCCAAGCCACCACCGCCTTGACGTCGTCGACCGTGACCGAGCGCCCGTCCTCGCAGCGCAGCAGGTTCTCGAGCAGCACCCTGAGCGAGAACGGCAGCCGCGCGATGTCGCCCAATTGCCCGGCCGCCACCGGCAGCGAGAAATAGTCGTAGCTCTTGCCGCCGACGGTCAGGGTGCGGCGGGTCTTGAAGCTGTCATGGCCGACGGTGGTCAAGGGGCTTCTCCTCTGGCTCCGATATCCGCTTATAGCCCAGCCGGCGGCGGCTTTCCCAGCCCCCGCTCTGGCACGTCTATTGCAGCGCCCTTCCCGCCGGAAGGCGGATGGTGACGGAAGTGCCGCGTCCGAGCTGGCTTGCGATCAAGAGCTTGCCGCCGTGCAGTTCGGTCAGCGACTTGGCGATCGGCAAGCCGAGACCGGTACCGCTGCGGTTGCGGGTCAGCACGCTTTTGACCTGGCCGAAGGGTTCGACCACGCGCGGCAAGTCCTCGGCGGCGATGCCGATGCCGGAATCGACCACCACGATGTCGATGACGCCGTCGTGACGGTTGGCGCGGACGGCGACTTGGCCGCCGGGATCGGTGAACTTGATCGCGTTCGACAACAGATTGATCAGCACCTTGCGCAAGGCCATGGTATCGCCGCGCAGGCTGGGCAGGTCGGGCGCCAGTTCGGTGCCGAGCGCGATCCCGGCTTGATTGGCGCGCTCGCGCACCATGCGCAGGCTGGCGGCGACCAGGTCGGGCACGACGATGGTGCCTTCCTCGAGTTCGACCCGCCCGGCTTCGATCTTGGCCAGATCGAGAATGTCGTTGATCAACTCCAGCAGGTGGCGACCGGAAAAGGCGATGTCGCGCACATAGACCAGATGGCGCTCGCTCAGTTCGCCGACCATCCCGCTGTCCAGCATCTCGGCGAAGCCGATCACCGCGTTCAACGGCGTGCGCAGTTCATGACTCATGTTGGCGAGGAAGGTCGACTTGGCCTGATTGGCTGCGTCGGCCGCCTCCTTGGCGGCCCGCAATTCGTTCTGCAGCTCGATCTGGCGGGTGACGTCGCGGCTGGTGCCGCGATAGCCGAAGAACTTGCCATCGCGGTCGAACAGCGCCTTGCCGCTGACCGAGACGTACCCGTGACGACCGGGCTCGGGACGGACGCGGTAGACGAAATCCCGGATCGGACGATGCGCGTCCATGTCGGCGTGCAGCTTGGCGAACCGTTCTATCGCCTCGGGCCGGCGCGAACCGTCGCCGCGGCGATGGCCGATATAGCGTTCGGGCCTGAGCAGCACTTGGCGGGCGCCCTCGGACAGGTAGGACAGGCGGTGGTCGGCGTCGGTTTCCCAGAACCAGTCGGAGGAAATCTCGGCATAATCGGCCAGGCGCCGATTGACTTCCTGGATGGTCTGTTCGTCGCGCTTGCGCTCTGAAATGTCGACCCCCACGGTCAGCACGAATTCGATCTCGCCCCCGGGCCCGCGCAACGGCAGCTTGGTCATCAGCGATGCCCTGATCTCGCCGTCGGCGGTCCGCAACAGTTCCTCGAAGAACGGCACCACCGTTCCGGTCGAGATCACCAGCCGGTCGAGGCGGTCGATTTCCTGGCCCTGGCTGTCGCTGTCCGGCCGGGCGACGCCGGCCAGCGCGAAATCGGCGCGTTTCTTGCCGACGATTTCCGCCGGCGTCAGCCCGAATGCCTCGGCCTGGGCGCGGTTCGCCAGCACGAAGCGCCGCTCGCGATCCTTGACGTTGATCCGCGCCGGCACGGCGTCGATCACGGTCTGCAACAATTGGCGGTTGGCTTCGGCCTCGCGCTCCAGCCGCTTGCGTTCGGTGATGTCCAACGAGACGCTGATCAGGCCCTCCAGCCGCCCTTCGGCGTCGCGCAGCGGCAGCTTGCTGACCAGGCTGGTGCGTTCGTCGCCGCTCGGCGGCCTATAAACCTCTTCCTTGAGCAGCAGCGCGCGGCCGGTCTCGATCACCTCGCGGTCGCGCGCCAGGGCCAATTCGATATTGGCGCGATCGCCCGAGGTGCGTCCCATGCCGAAATCCTCGCGCCGCCGGCCGATCATCGAATTGCCCGGAGCATTGGCGTATTCGGCCTGACCCCGATTGACGAAGCGGTACCGCAGATCCAGGTCCTTGACGTAGATCCGCGCCGGCACGCCGTCCAACAGGGCCTGCATCAGGCGCCGGCTCTCTTCGGCCTCGCGCTCCAGCCGCTTGCGCTCGGAGATGTCGATGCCGACCGACAGCACGAAGTCGACTTTCCCGCCTTCGCCGCGCAGCGGCAGCTTGGTCAGCAGCGATGCCCTGATCTCGCCGTCGGCGGTCCGCAACAGTTCCTCGAAGAACGGCACCACCGTTCCGGTCGAGATCACCACCCGGTCGAGGCGGTCGATTTCCTGGCTCTGGCTGTCGCTGTCCGGCCGGGCGACGCTGGCCAGCGCGAAATCGGCGCGTTTCTTGCCGACGATTTCCGCCGGCGTCAGCCCGAATGCCTCTGCCTGGGCGCGGTTCGCCAGCACGAAGCGCCGCTCGCGATCCTTGACGTTGATCCGCGCCGGCACGGCATCGATCACCGTCTGCAGCAGCCGGCGGTTGGCCTCGGCCTCGCGCTCCAGCCGCTTGCGTTCGGAGATATCGAGTTCGACCGTGATCACGCCGGCCGGCCGCCCCTCGCTGTCCTTCCAAGGCAGCCGCGCCGACCACATGGTCACGGCACCTGAAAGGCTGGTCCACTCTTGGAAGGGCTGGCCTATGCCGCTGGTCAACACGGCCTGGTCCCAACGATCGATCTCGGCATGATCCCGATCGGCCGGCAGATCGTAGACGGTCTTGCCGGTCCAACTCTCGGTCGAGCCGCCGAAGCGTTCGACGAACTTGCTGTTGACCAGGATGTAGCGGCGATCCGGATCCTTGACCGCGACCGTGGTCGGAAGCGCGTCGAGCACCGCCCGCATCATGCTGCGATTGCTTTCCAGCGCCGCCTGGACGCGCCGCATCTCGGTGACGTCGATGCTGACCGTCAGGATGCCATCGATCCGGCCGGAGGAATCGCGCAACGGCACCTTGTTCGACATCAGGACCAGCGGGCGCCCGTTCTTGTCGACCAAATGCGCATTGTCGAAGAAACCGGTCGCCTCGCCGCTCGCGAGGACTTGACGCTCCTTTTCCTGGACAAGGTCCCTCAAGGCTCTCGATACGGCGATCTCGACGGTCGCTCCGACTACCGCTACTTGAGCGGCGCCCAGTGTCTCGAACATCGCCCGATTGACCAAGCGGTAGCGGCCTTCGAGATCCTTGACCGTGATCAGCACCGGCGCGGCGTCGAACACCGCATCGAGCAGGGCGCGGGTGGCAACGATCTCCTGTTCTTGGCGCTTGCGCGCGGTGATGTCGATGTCGACGGTCAGGATGCCCGACACCGCGCCGTGATCGTCGAACATCGGCAACTTGCTGGTCAGCCAGTATTTGGGCTCGCGATCGGGCCACGTGAACAGGCGCTCGTAGCCGAGCTTGGCCTCGCCGCTCGTGAGCACCTCCAAGTCCTCGGCGGCGACCGTCGGCGCCGCCAGGTCCGGCGTCACCTCCTCGCGCGTCTTGCCGAGGAAAGCGTCGGCATCGATGCCGTGCACCAGCGCCACGCCGCGATTGACCAGGACAAAGCGCCGATCGCGGTCCTTGAGACTGACCATGCCCGGAAACAGGTCGATCACCGACCGCAAGATTGCGTTCGACGCCGCCAGCGCCGCCTGGACGCGCCGCATTTCGGTGACATCGACGCTGACCGACAGGATGCCCTCGAAGCGCCCATCGGCGTCGCGCAGCGGAACCTTGTTGGTCATCAGCACCAGGGGACGTCCCGACCGATCGGTCAGGAACGGATTGTCGAAGAAACCGGTCGCCTTGCCGGTCTCGATCACCTGCCGATCCATCTTGCGGACGAGATCGGCGAACGCCCCCGATCCCAAGGCTTCGTCCGTGGCGCCGAGCATGGCGTCCCGAGCCAAGCCCATGACCTCGCGCCTGGCGCGATTGACAAGCCGATAGCGCCCTTCGTGGTCCTTGACCGAGATCAGCACCGGCGCGGCGTCGAACACGGCATCGAGTAGGGCGCGGGTGGCGGCGATCTCCTGTTCCTGGCGCTTGCGCGCAGTGATGTCGACGTCGACGGTCAGGATGCCCGACACCGCGCCGTGATCGTCGAACATCGGCAACTTGCTGGTCAGCCAGTACTTGGGCTCGCGATCGGGCCACGTGAACAGGCGCTCGTAGCCGAGCTTGGCCTCGCCGCTCGTGAGCACCTCCAAGTCCTCGGCGGCGACCGTCGGCGCCGCCAGGTCCGGCGTCACCTCCTCGCGCG
>VGDZ01000101.1 GCA_016869515.1 Alphaproteobacteria bacterium
GGCTCGACCGCGCCCATGACGACGAGGCCGCGCTGCGCGCCGAGATGCAGGCGGCGCATTGCGGCGCCCTGCCCGAGCGCGCCTTGCCCGGCATGGCGCTGGCGCAGCGCTATCGCGACGCCATCATGGCCGAGCGCGCGCTGGCGGCCGGGCCGAGCGTGCTGATCCTGGGCGCGGGCCATGCCGGCAAGGGCCGCGACGTGCCGGCGGCGCTGGAACGCATCGCGCCCGGGATCGAAAGCTTCAGCATCGCCCTGATCGAGGTCGCGCCCGAGCGCGCCGATCCCGCCGCCTACGGCCGCGGCCGGCGCTACGATGCGCTGTGGTTCACGCCGCGGGCCTCGATCGCCGACCCCTGCGCCGCGTTCCGGACGCGCGCCTGAACCCTATCGCGGCTTGGTCTTGATCGGGCCGGCCTTGGCGGCGGTGTCGGCGTCGACCGGGCGGCGCGGCGCCTGCACCAGCACCTTGGTCGGATCGGCCTGCTTGAGCTTCCAGGCCCCCATCGGCTTGCCGCCTTGGCTCATCTTCGGCACCTGCACCCGACGGATGTCGCGGTTGGAGGTGTAGACCTTGTACATCAGGCTGACCGGAATCTCGGCATTGGGCATGTTCTCGTAGACCAGCGCGTAGAGCCCGTCGCGGCGGATCTCGCGGTCGAGATAGTCGGCCGAATGATGGCCGTATTTGCGCCACAGCACTTCGAGGAAATCCTCGATCTCGGATGCCGGCCGGCGGCCGGTGACCGGCGGCGGCCCGGCCTCGAGCAGATGGAACATGGTCGGTTCGAGCGGGCCATATTTGGTGGCGAGGAAGGTCGCCGGCATCAGCTTGCCGCCCTTGGAATGCGCGGCGTAATGGCATTGCGCGAGGTAAAGCAGGCGCTGCAGCCGCAGGGGCTGCAGGGACTCGCCCTCCTCGCCTGCGGTGATGCTGAACCACAGCACGATGTCGATGGTCGATCGGACCGCCGGGACCATGTCGTCTCTCGCCTCGATGCCTGGACGAATCCGCAACCAGTCTACCTAAGGACCCCGCCTCGGCGGTAGAGTGAGATCGAAGGAGAGCGTGCATGGAGTTCACCGGCGAATACCTGATCCCGGCCGACCGCGCCGCGGTGTGGCGGGCGCTCAACGATACCGACGCGCTCAAGGCCAGCATCCCCGGCTGCGAGGAGATCGAGCGCCATTCCGACACCGAGCTGAGCGCGACCGTCACCTTGCGTATCGGCCCGGTGGCGGCCAAGTTCCGCGGCAAGGTGACGCTGTCGGAATTGGACCCGCCCAACGGCTATCGCATCGACGGCGAGGGCCAGGGCGGCGTCGCCGGCTTCGCCCGCGGCGGCGCCAAGGTGACGCTGAAAGAAGCGCCGGACGGCGGCACCGTCCTCAGCTACACAGCCGACGCCCAGATCGGCGGCAAGCTGGCGCAGATCGGCTCGCGGCTGATCGACGGCGCCGCCAAGAAGATCGCCGACGAGTTCTTCGAGCGCTTCGCCGCCCAGGTCAAGCCGACGCCGGCGGCGGAAGCGCCTGCCGCCGCGCCCGTGCCGACACCCGAGCCCGGTCCGGCGCCAGCCGCTGCGCCAATACCCAGCCCTGCGCCCTCGCCCGCACCCGAACCCGACAAGGCCCTGCCGGCCTGGCTGTGGCCCGGGCTGCTGATCCTGGCGGTGCTGATCCTGCTTTACCTGTTCGCGCGCTGATGACCATTCGCCGCCGGCGCCGGCGCGAAGCCGAATCCCCGGCGCCCGAGCCGCGGCGCAGGCTCGGCCGCGGCTCGACCATGACCATCGGGTTCCTGGTCGTGTTCGGCGCGCTGGCCTATGCCGCCACCGTCGCCAAGGGCGGCCATCGCCTGATCGAAACCGCGATCGACATCGACGCGCCCCCGGCCGAGGTCTGGGCGGTGCTGGCCGAGACCGCGCACTACCCCGATTGGAACCCCTTCATCCGCCGCATCGAGGGCGAGTTCCGGGCCGAGGCGCGACTGACGGTCGAGATCGCCCCGCCGGGAAAATCGCCCCAGACCTTCCGGCCGCGCGTGCTGCGCGCCGAACCCGAAAAGGAGCTGCGCTGGGTCGGCAGCTATATCCTGCCGATGGTGCTGGAAGGCCAGCATTTGCTGCTGCTCGAAGCCGGCCCCGCCGGCGGCACGCGGCTGCACCACGCCGAGCGCTTCGTCGGACTGCTGGCGGCCTGGGGCTCGGCCGAACTGTTCGATGCCACCCGCCAGGGCTTCGAAGCCATGAACCGCGCCCTCAAGGCGCGGGTCGAAGCGCGGCCACGTCGCGCTTGACCCGATGGGGTCGGTTCGTGCCAAACTCGGCCCGATCAATTCCTGTCGGGACGCTTTGCGGGGGAGAGCAATATGACGATTACCGTCAACCTGACCGTCAACGGTCAGAAGGTGACGCGCCAGGTCGAGGCGCGGACGCTGCTGGTCCAGCTTTTGCGCGAGCACCTCGACCTGACCGGCACCCATGTCGGCTGCGACACCAGCCAATGCGGCGCCTGCGTGGTCCAGGTCGACGGCGTCTCGGCCAAGGCCTGCACGCTGCTGGCGGCGCAATGCGAGGGCGCCAACGTCCTCACCATCGAGGGCCTGGCCAAGGACGGCAAGCTGCATCCGATGCAGGAGGCGTTCCGCGAGCATCACGGCCTACAATGCGGCTTCTGCACCCCGGGCATGGTGATGAGCGCGCTCGACATCGTCCGCCGCCATCCCAGCCCGGACGAGGCCACCATCCGCAAGGAGCTGGAAGGCAATCTCTGCCGCTGCACCGGCTATCACAACATCGTCAAGGCTGTCGCCGCCGGCGCCAAGGCAATGCGCGGCTAGGCTAGGGAAACGGGGGGACACGACATGGCCACCAACGGCATCGGCGCCGCGGTCCGGCGGCGCGAAGACTACCGCTTCCTCACTGGCGGCGGCACCTACACCGACGACATCGACCGTCCGGGACAGGTCTATGCGGCCTTCGTGCGCTCGCCGCACGCCCACGCCCGCATCAAGGGCGTCGACAAGGCCTCCGCGCTCAAGGTCAAGGGCGTGGTCGCGGTGCTGACCGGCGCCGACGTCGCCGCCGACAAGATCGGCGGCCTGCCCTGCGGCTGGCTGATCCATTCCAAGGACGGCAGCCCGATGAAAGAGCCGCCG
Source organism: Alphaproteobacteria bacterium (assembly GCA_016869515.1). GTDB lineage: Bacteria > Pseudomonadota > Alphaproteobacteria > VGDZ01 > VGDZ01 > VGDZ01. The sequence continues at coordinate 3,160 of VGDZ01000101.1, forward strand.
CATCCGATCCTGGCGGCCGATCGCGTGCGCTATGTCGGCGATGCGCTGGCGGTGGTGATCGCCGACAGCCTGGCCGCGGCCAAGGACGGCGCCCAGGCGCTCAAGGTCGACTATCAGCCGCTGCCGGCGGTGGCCTCGATCGCCGCCGCCGAGAGGGCCGGCGCACAAACCGTGCATGACGACGTGCCCGGCAACCAGTGCTACGATTGGCATCTCGGCGACAAGGCCGCGGTCGACGCCGCCTTCGCCAAGGCGGCGCATGTCACCAAGCTCGACATCGTCAACAACCGCCTGATCCCCAATGCCATGGAGCCGCGGGCGGCGATCGGCGAATTCGACCGCGCCACCGACAGCTACACCCTCTACACCACCACCCAGAACCCGCATGTCATCCGGCTGTTGATGTGCGCCTTCGTGCTGCAACTGCCCGAAAGCAAGGTGCGGGTGGTGGCGCCGGACGTCGGCGGCGGCTTCGGCTCGAAGATCTTCCACTATGCCGAAGAAGCGGTGCTGACCTGGGCGGCGAAGAAGATCGGCAAGCCGATCAAGTGGACCTCGGACCGCGCCGAGGCCTTCCTGACCGACGCCCATGGCCGCGATCACGTCACCAAGGCCGAACTGGCGCTCGACAAGTCGGGCAAGTTCCTGGCGATGCGGGTCGCGACCAAGGCCAATATGGGCGCCTACCTCTCGACCTTCGCCAGCTCGGTGCCGACCTATCTCTACGCCACCCTGCTGGCCGGCCAATACACCACGCCCGTCATCTACGCCGAGGTCAAGTCGGTGTTCACCAACACCACCCCGGTCGACGCCTATCGCGGCGCCGGCCGGCCCGAGGCGACCTATGTCGTCGAGCGGCTGGTGGAAATGGCGGCGCGCGAACTCAAGATCGACCCGGCCGAGATCCGGCGCCGCAACTTCATCACCCAGTTCCCCTACCAGACGCCGGTGGCGCTGGCCTACGACACCGGCAATTACGAGGCGACGCTGGGCGAAGCGCTCAAGGTCGCCGACTATGCCGGCTACGCCAAGCGCCGCGACGCTTCCAAGGCCAAGGGCAAGCTGCGCGGCGTCGGCTTCGCCTGCTACATCGAGGCCTGCGGCATCGCCCCCTCGGCGGTGGCGGGGGCGCTGGGGGCGCGGGCGGGTCTCTACGAGACCGCGACGGTGCGCTTCCATCCCACCGGCACGGTCACGGTATTGACCGGCAGCCATGCCCACGGCCAGGGCCACGAGACCACGTTCGCGCAAGTCGTGGCCGAGAAGCTGGGCGTGGCCTACGAGGCGGTCGAGATCGTCCACGGCGACACCGGCCGCATCCCCTTCGGCATGGGCACCTACGGCTCGCGCTCGCTGGCGGTGGGCGGCACCGCGCTGGCCAAGGCCTGCGACAAGATCGTCGCCAAGGGCAAGAAGGTGGCGGCGCACCTGCTGGAGGCGGCCGAGACCGACATCGAGTTCAAGAACGGCAAGTTCTCGGTCGCCGGCACCGACAAGGGCGTCGGCATCGGCGAGGTCGCCTTCGCCTGCTACGTGCCGCACAAGTTCCCGATCGACAAGGTCGAGCCGGGGCTGGAGGAAAGCGCGTTCTACGATCCGGCCAACTTCACCTTCCCGGCCGGTTCCTACATCTGCGAGGTCGAGGTCGATGCCGACACCGGCACGGTCGAGATCCAGTCCTTCGTCGCCTGCGACGATTTCGGCAACATCGTCAATCCGCTGATCGTCGAGGGCCAGGTCCATGGCGGCCTGACCCAAGGCATCGGCCAGGCGCTGACCGAGGGCTGCGTCTACGCCGCCGACGGCCAGCTGCTGTCGGGCTCGTTCATGGACTACGCCATGCCGCGCGCCGACCACGTACCCAGCTACAAGGTCTCGACCAAGGTGACGCCCTGCACCCACAACGCCTTGGGGGTCAAGGGCTGCGGCGAGGCCGGGGCGATCGGCGCGCCGGCGGCGCTGATGAACGCCATCACCGATGCGCTGGCGCCGCTGGGCGTGCGCGATTTCCAGATGCCGGCGACGCCGTTGCGGGTATGGCAGGCCATCCAGGCCGCGCGCGGTTCCAAGCTGGCCGCGGACTGAGGGGGAACGACGATGTACGATTTCGCCTATCACAAGCCCACCAACCTGGCCGATGCGGCCAAACTGATCGGCGCCAAGAAGGACGGCAGGCTGCTGGCCGGCGGCCAGACGCTGCTGCCGACGATGAAGCAGCGCCTGGCCCAGCCCTCGGACCTGGTCGATCTGGCCGGCGTCGCCGAGCTGCGCGGCATCAAGGCCGAAGGCGGCGGCGTCACCGTCGGCGCCATGACCACCCACTATGCCGCGCATACCTCGCCCGAGTTGCGCAAGGCGATCAAGGCGCTGGCCAAGCTGGCGGGCGGCATCGGCGATCCGGCGGTGCGCAACCGCGGCACGCTGGGCGGCTCGATCGCCAACGCCGACCCCGCCGCCGACTATCCGGCGGCGCTGGTGGGGTTGGGCGCCACCGTCAACACCAACCAGCGCAAGATCGCGGCCGACGACTTCTTCAAGGGGCTGTTCGAGACCGCGCTCAAGCCGGGCGAGATCGTGCTTTCGGTCAGCTTCCCCGCGCCCAAGCGCGCGGCATACCGCAAATTCGCCAACCCGGCCTCGCGCTACGCCATCGTCGGCGTGTTCGTGGCCGAGACCGCGAACGGGGTGCGCGTCGCCGTCACCGGCGCCGGGCCGAAAGTGTTCCGGGCGACGGCGCTGGAGCAAGCGCTGGCCAAGAAATTCGCGCCCGAATCCCTGGCCGGCGCCTCGGTGCCGGCGGCGGGGCTGAACTCGGACCTGCATGCCTCGGCCGAGTATCGCGCCCATCTCATCGGCGTGATGGCCAAGCGCGCGGTGGCCGCCGCCCTCAAATAGACCCGGCCGGCAAAGCCGCCACACCTCGCCGATGACGCAGGCGATCATCCTGGCGTCGGCGATCGGGCCGGCGGCGTTGCTGCTGTGGTATTTCCACAGCCGCGACCGCTTTCCCGAGCCGACCCCGATCGTGATTCGCACCGCCGCCTGGGGCTGCTTCGCCACCTTGCCGGCGATCGGCATCGGCCTGGTGCTGGAGCCGATCGGGCAGAGGCTGGGCGATCCGATCGCCGCCGCCGCCTTCGGCGCCTTCGTCCAGGCCGGGCTGGTCGAGGAGCTGTGCAAGCTGGCGGTGCTGCTGGGCTATGCCATGCGCCACTCGGCCTTCGACGAGCCGATGGACGGGCTGGTCTACGGCGCCGCGGCGGCGCTGGGCTTCGCCGGCCTGGAGAACCTGCTTTACGTCCAGAGCGCCGAGGGCGATTGGGCCGAGATCGCCATGATCCGCGGCCTCACCGCCGTGCCCCAGCACGCCATCGACGGCGCCATGATGGGCTTCTTCTGCGGCCTGGCGCATTTCGATCCGACGCACCGCGCCGCGCATCTGTGGAAGGCCTGGCTGGTGCCCGCGACGTTTCACGGGCTTTACGACTGGCCCCTGTTCGTGCTCCAAGCCCGCGGCGAGGTCGAGGACCCGGCCTCGCCGATGGTGGTGGCTTGGCTGGCGGTGCTGGGCGGCGGCGCGCTGTACGCGCGGCATCTGCTCAAGCGCGTCAGGCACAGCCAGCACGCCCAAGCCGTCTCGGCCTGACCCGGAGCGCCATGACCGCCCTGCCCGCCTCGATCGACGCCACGCTCGATCTGCTTGCCCGCCAGAACTACGTCGCCGAGCGCAGCCTGGCGACGGTGCTGCATCTCGCCCTCAAGCTGCGCCGGCCCTTGTTCCTCGAGGGCGAAGCCGGCGTCGGCAAGACCGAAATCGCCAAGGTTCTGGCGGCCGGGCTCGGGCGCAAGCTCGAGCGGCTGCAATGCTACGAAGGCCTCGACGTCGCCGCCGCGGTCTACGAATGGAACTACGCCCGGCAGATGATCGAGATCCGGCTGGCCGAGGCCACCGGCAAGGCCGATGCCGAGCGCCTCGGCGCCGACGTGTTCGCGCCGAAGTTCCTGATCGAGCGGCCGATCCTGCGCGCGCTGTCGGCGGTCGGCCCGGCGCCGGTGCTGCTGATCGACGAGTTGGACCGCACCGACGAGCCGTTCGAGGCCTATCTGCTGGAAGTGCTGTCGGACTATCAGGCGACGATTCCCGAGATCGGCACCATCCGCGCCCAGGAACCGCCGATCGTGGTCATCACCTCCAACCGCACGCGCGAGATCCACGACGCGCTCAAGCGGCGCTGCCTCTATCACTGGATCGACTATCCCGATGCCGCGCGCGAGCGCGCCATCCTCAAGGCCAAGGTGCCGGGCGCCAACGACCGCCTCGCCGCCGAGGTGGTGGGCTTCGTGCAGGGCTTGCGCGGGGTCGATCTGTTCAAGCTGCCGGGCATTGCCGAGACCCTGGATTGGGCGCAGGCGCTGATCGCGCTCGATCGGCTGGAACTCGACCCGGTGACGGTCAACGACACGCTCGGCGTGCTGCTGAAATACCAGGACGACATTGCCCGCATTCGCGGCTCGGAAGCTGCCCAGATCCTGGATCGGGTCAAGGCCGAAGCCGCCCACGCCGCGCGATGAGGCCGCCCGAGCTGCCGGCCGAGTCCGGCCACAAGCTGGCCGACAACGTCATGCAGTTCGTGCGCACGCTGCGCGCGGCGGGCTTGCCGATCGGCCCCGGCCGCGCGCTGGAGGCGATCCGCGCGGTCGAGGCGACGGGGCTGGCTCGGCGCGACGACTTCTACTGGACGCTGCACAGCGTGCTGGTCAACCGGCGCGATCAGTTCCCGCTTTTCGACCAGGCCTTCCACCTGTTTTGGAAGGACCCGCAGCTGCTGGAAAAGATGATGGGGCTGATGCTGCCCCGGCTCGATCTGCCGCAGGAGGAGGATTTCGCGCCCGAGAACCGGGTGGCGGAACGGCTGCGCGAGGCGCTGCTGCCGCGCGCGGCGCGCGACCTCCCGCCCCAGAAGGACGCGCCCTCGGACGTCGAGATCGACGCCAGCATGACCTTTTCCGATCGCGAGCGGCTGCAGACCATCGACTTCGAAAGCATGACCCAGGCCGAACTGGCCGCGGCCCGCCGCGCCATCGCCCGCTTGCGGCTGCCGATCCCGCGCGTGCCGGTGCGCCGGTCGCGGCCCGATCCGCGCGGCGCCCGCATCGACATGCGCGCGACCCTGCGCGCCACGCTGCGCGCCGGCCACGGCGCCATCCTGCTGAAACGCAAGTCGCGCCGCCGCCGCCCGCCGCCCCTGGTCGTGCTGTGCGACATCTCGGGTTCGATGGAGCGCTATTCGCGCATGATGCTGCATTTCGTCCACGCCCTGACCAACGATCGCGACCGGGTGTCGACCTTCGTCTTCGGCACGCGGCTGACCAACATCACCCGCCAACTGCGCCAGCGCGACGTCGATTTGGCGCTGGTCAAGGTCGCCAAGGCGGTGGCCGACTGGTCGGGCGGCACGCGCATCGGCGAGACCCTGCACGAGTTCAACCGCCGCTGGAGCCGGCGCGTCGCCCATGGCGGGCCGATCCTGTTGCTGATCAGCGACGGCCTCGACCAGGCCGCGGGCGAGGGTCTCGGCCGCGAAATGGAGCGGCTGCACAAATCGGTCCGGCGGCTGGTTTGGCTCAACCCGCTCTTGCGCTACGATGCCTTCGAGCCCAAATCCAAGGGCATTCAGGCGATGCTGCCGCATGTCGACGAATTCCGCCCGGTGCACAATCTGAAATCGCTGGCGGCGTTGGCGGCGGCGCTGGAAGGAGAGCCGGCATGAGCGAGGACCCGCTGCGCGCGGCAGAAACATGGAAAAGCCAGGGCCGCAAGGTGGCGCTGGCGACGGTGGTGGCGACCTGGGGTTCGGCGCCGCGCCCGGTCGGCAGCCATCTTGCCGTCGACGCCGACGGCAACATGGTCGGCTCGGTCTCGGGCGGCTGCGTCGAAGGCGCGGTGGTGCACGAAGCCCAGGCGGCGATGGAGGACGGCAAGACCCGGCTGCTGAAGTTCGGCGTCACCAACGAGCAGGCCTGGGCGGTCGGCCTGGCTTGCGGCGGCAAGATCGAGATCCTGGTCGAGCCGGTGGGATGAAGGCCGAGACGCTGGCGCGGCTCAACGCCGACCGCGCCACCAAGCGCGGCGTGGTGCTGGCGACCGATCTTGCCAGCGGCGAGGCGGCGCTGCTGTATCCGCCGGATTTCGCCTCGCCCTTCGGCCCCCAGGCCGCCGCCGCCGCGCGCGAGGCCTGGCGCAGCGAACGCAGTGGCAAGCCCGAAGGCCTCGATCGGCCGCTTTTCCTCAACGTCTTCGCACCGCCCGCCCGCATGATCGTGGTCGGCGCGGTGCATATCTCGCAAGCGCTGGCGCCGATGGCGGCGATGGCGGGTTACGACGTGGTCATCATCGACCCGCGCCGCGCCTTCGCCAGCGAAGCGCGCTTCCCGGGCGTGATGCTCGACTTCTCCTATCCCGACGAGGCCATGGCGCGGCTGGCGCCGGATCGCGGCACGGCGGTGATCACCCTGACCCACGATCCCAAGATCGACGATCCGGCGCTGATCGCGGCGCTGGGCTCGGAGGCGTTCTATATCGGCGCGCTGGGCTCGAAGAAAACCCACGCCGCGCGCCTCGCGCGCCTGGCCAAGGCCGGGTTCGATGCCGCCGCCCAGGCGCGCATCCACGGACCGGTCGGCTTGCGCATCGGTGCCAAGTCGCCGGCCGAGATCGCGATCTCGATCCTGGCCGAGGTCACGGCGCATCGCCGCGGCGCGGCCGAGCCGGCCGAGGGCTGAGATGAAGTTCGGCCGAGTCAAATTGGCCGAGGCCGCGGGCGCGATCCTGGCCCATGCCGCCGGCGCGGGCGAAGCGCGCTTCAAGAAGGGTCGCGTGCTGTCGGCCGCCGATCTGGCGGCGCTGGACGCGGCCGGCGTGCGGGAAGTGACGGCGGCGCGGCTGGAGCCGGGCGATGTCCCCGAGGACGAGGCCGCGCGCCGCATCGCCCTGGCGGCGGCCGGTCCGGGCCTGCGCGTGGCCGAGGCCTTCACCGGCCGCTGCA
>VGDZ01000102.1 GCA_016869515.1 Alphaproteobacteria bacterium
CGCCGACGGCAAGCTGCTGGAGGACTTCGGCACCGGCCGGCTGGCGACGCTGGACCGCGACGACGAGATCGTCGAGGTGCGGCTGGCCGGCGGCTCGGGCTTCGGCGATCCGCTCGACCGCCCGGTCGAGATGGTCCAGGCCGATCTCGACCAGGGCTATGTCGGCGCCGAGGCGGCGTGGACGACTTATGGCTGCGTGCTGGAGGCCGGCGGCGCGCGGATCGACGCCGCGGCCAGCGCCGCGCACAGGGCCAAAATCAAGCGCGACACGACCCGCGCCTAGACCGGTCGGAAGGCCGAGCCGGGATCGCCCGGCCGGGTGCGGATGCCGGCGCGCAAGTTGCGGAAGGGCAGCTTGGCCGGATCGGCCAGCATCAGCCCCGGCGCCTCGACCACCAGCACCGCCTCGGCGATGGGTTCGAAATCGGCGCGGAAGTGGACCGAGCTTTTCAGCGCCAGCACCTTCTGCCGCGCCGGTTCGAGCCCGAGATGGCGGATCAGCGACTGGTCCAGCGCCTGGACCTTGCGGCCGGTGACGATCGCCCGCACGCCCTCGATCGACAGCAGCGCGCAAGGCCCGAGGCGCTGCGGCCGCCCATGCGCCATCGGCCCGGTGCCGACGAAATTGCCGTCGGCCAAGGCCTCGACCCGCGCTTCGGCCGCCAGCGGCGCGTGTCCGGGCACGCCCGATTTGGCGCCGAGCGTGACCGGGATGACGGCCCCCAGGCCGGCGGCGTGGGCTTGTCTTGCGGTCTCGGCGTCGGCGATGGCGGCGACCACCGCGCCCTCGACCCGGTTGCGGATCAGCGCCGCCAGCAGCCCGACCGTGTCGCCGGTGCCGCCGGCGCCGGGATTGTCCTGGGTGTCGGCCAGCACGACCGGCCGCGCGGCGGTGGCGGCGATGCGCTTGGCTTCGCGCGCGGCCTCGTCGGGGGCATAGAGCTTGCCGCCGAAAGCCGGCTCGGCCCGGTTCACGGCCTCGGCCAGGCGGTCGACCGCGCGCGCGACCGCCGCTTGGTCCCAGCCATAGCCCATGACCGAGGGGCCGCAATCGGCAAAGTCAGCGGCGGGAAATCCGGCGGCGAAGGTCAGGCTGGCGACATCGCCGCCTTCGAGCGATTCGAGTTTGGCGATCAGGCCGCGGCAGGGTTCGCTCAAGGTGCATTGCCAAGTCAGCGGCGCGAGGAAGTCGATCTGCCGGAAGGCTTGGTAAGGCGCGCGGCCCTGGGCGAGGATGTCGAGCAGCAGCCGGCCGGCGCGGCGGCCGGTCTCGCGCGGATCGACATGGGGATAGGTGCGATAGCCGACCAGCGCCGTCGCCAGCCGCGCCATCGCCGGCGAGACGTTGGCGTGATAGTCGAGGCTGGCGACGATCGGCAGCGCATCGCCGACCAGGGATCGGATGCGCGCCAGCAGCTCGCCCTCGCCGTCGTCGATGTGCTCGGCCACCATCGCGCCGTGCAGGCAGAGATAAAGCCCGTCCAGCCGGCCCGCCGCCTTGAGGTCTTCGAGCAGCATGCCGGCGATGCGTTCATAGGCCGCGCGCGTCACCTTGCCGCCGGGCGCGGCGCTGGTCCAGGTCAGCGGCACGCAGCCATGGCCGGCCTGGCCCAGCGCCTCGACCGCGCCGCCCAGGCTGACGTTGGCGGATTGGAAGGCCGTCAGCAGCGCCGGTCCGCGCAGCAGGGGCTCGCGGTCGCCGGCGCGGGCGAAGTCGTCATAGCCCGTCGCCACCGGCGAGAAGCTGTTGGTCTCGTGCATGAAGCCGCCGACCCCGATCCGCGCCATGTCACTTTTTCTCCCGAACGAAGACGGAAATTGTCCCAATCCGATCCCATAACCGCAAGCGGCAGCGCCACGGCTTGACCTGCCTCAAGGCCATGCCCACGTAATCGGAGAAGGCTGATCTGGCCGGCGAACGGCGGAGGTTCATATGGCAAAAAGCAAGCAACGCAGTTGGTATCTGGTGGCCGATGCCGGCCGGGCGCGGATATTCGCGGATGCGGGTCCGAAGGGCGCGATTCGGGCGCTGGCCGGCGGCGAGGTCGAGAACGACGCGCTCGACCGCCATGCCCGCGACATCGGCGCCGACCGGCCGGGGCGCGCGCCCAAGGGGACCGGCGGCACGCGCCACGCCAAGGAGCCGCGCAGCGAACCCCTGCGGCTGGAGAAGACGAGTTTCGCCCGCCGCCTGGCCGAGCGGCTGGAATCCGACCTGGCGGCGGGCGGTTTCGAGCGGCTGGTGCTGGTGGCGCCGCCGGCGTTCCTGGGTGCGCTGCGGGCCGAGATGAGCCCGGGCTTGGCCAAGAGCATCGAAGCCGAGATTGCCAAGGACCTGGCCGGACTGGCGCCGGCCGAGCAGGCCGAGCGGCTGAACGACCTGATGGGCCGCGAGGGTCCCGGGCGCGAGGGCGGCGCCGGCCGCAGCGGCCGGAGCGAGCGGGTCGACGGCATCGCCCTGCGCGTGGTCTGTCCGGACATGCCGACCTCGGACGCGCTGCAAGCGCGCATCCGCGAGCGCGTGTCCCACCTGGCCCAGTACCATGGCCGCATCACCGCCTGCCGCGTCGTGGTGCGGGCGCCGCACCGCCATCACCGCCACGGCCGGCTTTACAGCGTGCGCATCGATTTGACGGTTCCCGGCGGGCGCGTCGTCGCCAATCGCGACGCCGCCGCCGACGGCGCGCACAAGGACGTCTATGTCGCGCTGCGCGACGCCTTCGATGCGCTGGAGCGGCGGCTGGAGGACGGCATCCGCCGCCGGCGCGATCGCGTCAAGGCCGGGCGCCGCGCCAAGGAACTGGCGCTGGCCTGACGCCGGGAGCGATTGCGAATCGACCCAGGCGGCGTGCAATATCGCCCGGCACCGGCGGCACGCGCGCTGCGGGCCGAACTTGGCGGGTATTCCATGAATCGCATCACCGGTCGCTCGGCCTTCCTTGCCATGCTCAAGGACGAAGGCATCGCGCACCTGTTCGGCAATCCCGGCACCACCGAGCTGCCGATCATGCACGCGCTGGCCGAGCATCCCGACCTTTCCTACGTCATGGCGATGCAGGAAAGCGTGGTGGTGGCGATCGCCGACGGCTACAGCCGCGCCTCGGGCCGGCTGGTGGCGTGCAACGTCCACGTCGCGCCCGGGCTGGGCAACGCCATGGGCGCGCTCTATGGCGCCAAGTTCGCCGGCACGCCCATGATCCTGACCGCGGGCCAGCAGGAACAGGGCCACGGCCTGACCGAGCCCTTGCTTTACGATCCGCTGGTGCGCATCGCCGAGCCGCTGGTCAAATGGGCGGTCGAGGTGACGCGGCTCGAGGACCTGCCGCGCATCGTCCGCCGCGCCGCCAAGGTGGCGACCACGCCGCCAACCGGGCCGGTGTTCATCTCGCTGCCGGGCGACATCCTCAACGCCGAGGCCGGGATCGATCTCGGCCGATCCAGCCGGATCGATGCCCGCGTCCGGCCGAGCGAGGAGGCGATCCGCGCCCTGGCCAGGCGCATCCTGCGCGCCGAGCGGCCCTTGATCGTCACCGGCGACGAGATCGTCAAATCCGACGCGCTGGAGGAAGCCGCGATCCTGTCCGAGACGCTGGGCGCGCCGGCCTATCAGCAATCGGTCGCCTACGGCTCGCACTTCCTGTCCGAGCGGCCCTGCTACATCGGCGCGCTCAGCCGCTCCCAGCCGCGCACCCGCGAGATCCTGGCGCCGCACGACCTGATGATCGTGCTGGGCGCCGAGCCCTTGCGCATGTCGGTTTACAGCGCGACCGATCCCAAGCCCGAGCGCTTGGCCATGGTCCAGATCGGCCTGGTCGATTGGGACATCGCCAAGAACTATCCGGTCGAGATCGCGCTCAAGGCCGATGTCGGCGAGAGCTTGCGGGCGCTGATTCCGACCCTGCGCGCCGAGGGCGGGGCGGCGCTGGAACGCCGCGCCCGCGCCGGCATCGAAGCCTTGGCGGCGCGCAATTGGAGCGCCAAGCGCAAGACGCTCGCGGCCGAGATCGAGCGCCGGGCCGAGCGCGCGCCGATCGACGCCGATTTCATGTGCCTCAAGCTGATCGAGGCGCTGCCGGCCGATGGCGTGCTGATCGACGAGGGCATCACCGCCAGCCGCCAGGTGCAGTCCTTGCGGGCCTATCGCAGCCGCTACGATTACCTGGCGCTGGCCTCGGGCGGCATCGGCTGGGGCTTGCCGGCCGCGGTCGGCGCCAGCCTGGCCCATCCCGGCCGCAAGGTGGCCTGCATCTCGGGCGACGGCAGCGCGATGTATTCGATCCAGGCGCTGTGGACGGCGGCGCATCACAAGCTGCCGGTGACCTTCGTCATCGCCAACAATGGCGGCTATCGCATCATCAAGGAGCGGCTGTTGGCGTTTCACGGCAGCCGGCATTTCGTCGGCATGGACTTCGCCGAACCCAAGGTCGATTTCGCCGGCCTGGCGCGCGCCATGGGGGTCGAGGCGCGGCGCATCGAGGCCGGGCGCGATCTGGCCGCGGCCTTCAAGGACGCCTTCGCCCGCCCGGGTCCCAAGCTGCTGGAAGTCATGGTCGAAGGCGGGGTCTAGGCGCGCGAACCCGCTAACATATTGACGCGCAAAGCGGCGGAGATCGGCCGGTTCCGGCCAGCCAGGCGCGGATCGAGTCGCCAAATGCGCGGAGTCGAGCCGGAAATGCGCGGAAATGCGCGCAAATGGACAATTTTTAACCACCCATGTCTTTGATTTTGTTGAGCAATCGAGGTATGTCAGGTGCAAGAGTCGCAAATGGCCGTTAACCTCTGCCTCCGACCCGGACTTGGATGCGGGACGGACGGCAAAGGAGGCCATAGGGATGGACGGTCCTCGAATGGGGTTATTTGTGGGATGGTACATATAGGGAAATATAGAGAACTTGTCAAGTGCAAGGTCCCATAGCGACCGACCGGCCAGCGCGCTGGAGGCGCGGCAACGCGGCAAATCGCCGAAACGGACCGATAGGGGCGGGTTGGCTGCCCAGCCCGGCCCAATCTCAGTTTTATGCCGGAGTCGAACCGCTGACCCCAAGCCGGCGTTCCGCCAGAAGCGCCCGCGCTTGCTCCAGATTGCCTTCTGTTATGGCGATGTAGCGGCTGGCCCCGGATTTCCGAAATTCCTCCAATGACAAGCTCAAGGCCTCGACCGATTGTTCCAGCCGCGCCGTGTCGTTCTCGCGCCGGCCGAGTTCCGAGAGCACATTGCCGAGGTTGTTCTTGGTCATGGCCCAATCCAGCGGCACGCGTTGGCGGCTGCGTTCCTGAAGGGCTTCGCTATAGGCGGAGACGGCCTGTTCCAGCCGCGCCGTGCCGGTCTCGCGCCGGCCGAGTTCCATGAGCGCAGCGCCGAGGTTGTTCTTGGTCATTGCCCAATCCAGCGGCACGCGTTGGCGGGTGCGTTCCTGGAGGGCTTCTTCGTAGGCGGAGACGGCCTGTTTCAGCCGCGACGTGTCGTTCTCGCGTTCGCCAAGTTCCAAGAGCGCATTGCCGAGGTTGTTCTTGGTCATGGCCCATTGCAGCGGCACGCGTTCGCGGGTGAGTTCCTGGAGGGAATCTTCGTAGGCGGAGACGGCCTGTTCCAGCCGCGCCGTGCCGGTCTCGCGTCGGCCAAGTTCCATGAGCGCAGTGCCGAGGTTGTTTTTGGTCCCGGCCCAATCCAGCGGCACGCGTTGGCGGGTGCGTTCCTGGAGGGCTTCTTCGTAGGCGGAGACGGCTTGTTTCAGTCTCGCGGTATCGTTCTCGCGCCCGCCGAGTTCCGAGAGCGCAGTGCCGAGGTTGTTTTTGGTCCCGGCCCAATCCAGCGGCACGCGTTTGCGGGTGTATTCCTGGAGGGCATCTTCGTAGGCGGAGACGGCCTGTTCCAGCCGGCCCGCATCGGTCTCGCGCCGGCCGAGTTCCCAGAGCACATTGCCGAGGTTGTTCTTGGTCCTGGCCCATTGCAGCGGCACGCGTTCGCGGGTGTATTCCCGGAGGGCGGCTTCGAAAGCGGTGATGGCCTTCGATAAGTATTCGTTGTCGCCTGCCTGTGTCCCCAGCACATGGGAAACGAGGCCAAGAGAAAAATGCGCTTTGGCCAGAAACTCGGCACCATGGGCGCCTGGGTTCGGTTTTGCGGGCAGGGCTTCGAGCCGTTGCGCGACAGGCTTCAGCATTTCGACCAGGTATTGGCCGCCTCGTTCGACCGCCGGCGACGCATCGGACAGGACGACCGCGCCCAGAATGTCGGCCCAATCCTGGGAAAATTTCGCCGGGAGTTCGGTTCGTTCGAGATGATATGCCGACTTTCTGGCGTTTGCCCCGCCGATCCGAGGAATGTGACCCAGGCGCAGGGTCTTGTTGTCTTCGGCCACTTCGCCCCAGATCAGAATGTCGGCTTTGCGCCGGCCCAGCCATTTTTGTGCGGTCCGGACCAGTTCGGCATCGGCTTCCGCGCTTACCAGGCGCTCATTCAAGCGAAGAACTCTCGGGTCGCGCAGGATATGAATGTCGTTTCCGGCGACGTTGGCGATGGCTTGAAGCACATGATCCCTGTGGCGCCCGTCGGCATCGCGATCGAGCTTGGTCACCAGAATGGTGAAATGCGTTCCCGGGGCGGGTTTGTAAAACAGCGCAAGAATTGCTGCCCACCAGTTGCGCCATGGCAGGACTTTCTCTGCCAAGCCCGCTAGGGCCTTGAGTACCGACGGTATTTGAGATTCCCAAAGCATCGCATCGAACACTTACCGCAATTGAATAATGCGGGCAAAGTGCGCGCAGGCGCCGCATGAGAGCGGGTAAGCGCCCGCGCCCGGCGTCGACGCGGTGTCGAAGGGGATCGCGTTCGTCCCGCCGGCCCGCTCAGTCGATGAAGCCGAAATAGCGCGGCAGCCAGAGAATGATCTCCGGCCAGATGATGCAGAAGACCAGGGCGATCACCTGCAGGCCGACGAAGGGGACGATGCCGCGGTAGATATGGGCCAAGGTGACCGAACTCGGCACCGTCGCCTTCATGTAGAACAGCGCAAAGCCGAAAGGCGGCGTCAGGAAGGCCGATTGCAGATTGACCGCCACCAGCACCACGAACCAGACCATGAAGTCCTTGTTGGTGGCGATGTGCGGCGTGAAATCGACCAGCCGCAATATGGGGGCAAAGATCGGCAGAACGATCAGGCAGATCTCGAGCCAATCGAAGAAGAACCCCATGATGAAGACCAGCACCATGACGAAGATCAGGATCTCCCAGCCGGTGTCGATGCCGACCGCCTTGAGAATCTCCGCCACCAGATCGTCGCCGCCCAGGGCACGGAAGACGAAGGAGAACAGCGTGGCGCCGAAGATGATGAAGAAGACCAGCGCGTTGGTCAGCGCCGAGGTCTCGATCGTCTCGCTCAGCATCCTCTTGTTGAGGCGCTTGTTCCACCACGCCAGCAGCAGCGCGCCGGCGCTGCCGGTGCCGCCGGCCTCGGTCGGCGTCGCCCAGCCGCCGAAGATCGAGCCCAACACGACGAAGATCAGGAAGGCCGGCGGCAGGAAGCTGCGCAGCACCATGCGCCAATACTCCGCCCGATCCTGCGGCCCGACTTCGTCCGACAGCGGCGGCGCCATCTCGGGCTTCACCGCGGCAATGACGCAAATGTAGATCAGGAAGATGCCCGACATCAGCAGGCCCGGCATGATCGCCGCCGTGAACAGCGTGCCGACCGAAATCGTCATCAGATCGCCCATGATCACCAGCATGATGCTGGGCGGAATCAGGATGCCGAGGGTCCCCGCCGAGGCGATGGTGCCGACCGACAGCTCCTTGGAATAGCCGCGCGCCAGCATGGTCGGCAGAGCGATCAGGGTCAGCATGATCACCGAGGCGCCGACGATGCCGGTGGTGGCGGCCATGATCGTGCCCATCAGGGTGACCGACATGGCCAGGCCCCCGGGGATGCGCCGCGTCAGGACCTGCAGCGCCTTGAGCAGTTCGTCGGCGACGCCGGATTTTTCCAGCACCGTGCCCATGAACACGAACATCGGAATCGCGATCAGGACCTGGTTCTGCACCGCCTGGCCCCAGATGCGCGGAATCAAACTGCCGAACTGGGCCATGCGGAAGACGTCGAAATATATGCCCAGCGCGCCGAAGGCCAGCGCCACGCCGCCCAGCACGAAGGCCACCGGATATCCCACGAACATGATGAAAGTCAGCACCAGGAACATCAGGATGGAGAGGTGGTCGGCGATCCATTCCATGGCCGGTCTCCCTTACAAGGCGGCCACGGGCCGGGCGGCCCGGGCGGCGAGGTCGGGAGGACCGAAAAGCTGGACCAGCTTGCGGAACAGCACCGAGGCGACGGCGGCGTCGAGCAGGATCAGGCCAAGGAACAGGCAGGCCTTGACGATCCAGCGATAGGGCAGTCCGTTGGGCGCATCCGAGCTTTCGTTCTGCAGGAACGAGGTCTGCGCGAACAAGTAGGCGAACCAGGTCGCGACCAGGCAGTAGGGGATGGCGAAGACGATCAGGCCGAAAACTTCGAGCTTGGCCTGCTGGCGCGGCGTCTTGTTGGCGGTGAAGACGTCGATGCGGACATGGAAGTTGCGGATATAGGCGTAGCCCAGCCAGAACATGAACAGCATGCCGTGGAGGTGCCATTCCAGCTCCTGGATCGGGGTCGATCCGAAGCCCGGAATCTGGAAGCCGAGTTTGCGGGTCAGCACGTCCCAGCAGATCACCGCCACCAGCGCGATGAACAGCCAGCCGAAAACCCGTGCCACCCGCGCCAGAAAGCCATCGATGGCGTCGCTTGCGCCGAGCAAGGCATGCATGACGAATTCCCCCGGGAGAGAAAAGAGAGCGGCCGCCCCGAGGGGCGGCCGCCGGGCGCAGGCGGCTATTTCAGATAGCCGCGTTCGCGCCAGACCGCGTAGCCTTCGCGGAAGCTGCTGAGCGAGTCCCAGGCCTTCTTGAATTCCGGGCTCTTGGCGGCCTGCTCGACGACGACTTTCTTCCATTCCCGCTCGAAGGCGGCGAGGAATTCGGGCGACCAGGTCATCAGCTTGACGCCCTTGCTTTCGATTTCCTTCATCGCCGGCGCCTGGACCGACTCGCCGACGCTCATGCCCTTGAGCACCGTCTGATCGCAGGCGGCTTCCACCACCAGTTTCTGAGTGGCCGACAGCGAGTCCCATTTCGCCTTGTTGACGATCAGGTCGCCGAAGGTCGCCTGCTGATGCCAGCCGGGGAAGTAGTAGAACTTGGCCACCTGGTGGAAGCCGAGGCTGAGATCCATCACCGGCATGGAGAATTCGGTGGCATCGATGGTGCCGAGCTGCAGCGCCTGGAAGATCTCGCCCGCCTGCAACAGCTGGGTCGAGACGCCCAGGTTCTGCATGACGTTGGCGCCCAGCCCGAAGAAGCGCATCTTGAGCCCCTTGAGGTCGTCGAGCGTCTTGATCTCCTTGCGGAACCAGCCCGACGCCTCGGGCGGGATCAGATGGCAGATCACGGCGTGGATGTTGTACTTGGCGTAGAGCGCCTGCAGCATCTTTTCGCCGCCGCCCTCCTTCATCCAGGCCAGATACTCGCCCAGGCCCGGACCGAAGGGCACGGTCGAATAGACCGCGAAGGCGATGTCCTTGCCGGTCCAGAAGCCGGGCGTCGCCCAGGCCGCGTCGAGCGCGCCCGAGGAGACGGAGTCGAAGGCCTGGCCGGGGGGCACCAGCGCACCCGGTTCGAAGAACCGCATCTCGATCGAGCCGCCCGACAACTTGGTCACCTGATCGGTGGTGTACTTGGCGTTCGGCCCCAGCAGCGCCAGGGTCGAGGCGAAATTGGATTGCATCTGGATGCGGACCTTGCGGTCCTGCGCTGCGGCGTCGTCCGCGCCGATCAGCGCCGCCAATGCCATACCCGCCGCAATTGCGGCGTTCCGCATGCTCATGTCTGTGCCTCCCCTTGATTTCGAATGACGTGACCTAAGAGCCCAACCGAGAAGTCTTGATTCACGGTGAATGGGTTGCGGCGAGGCGCCTGAGCATGATGCGGATCATGGCGAGGCGGACGAAGGCGGCGGCTTTTCGGACATGACGTTCGAAGTCCCTTGCC
>VGDZ01000103.1 GCA_016869515.1 Alphaproteobacteria bacterium
ATGGTTACAAATTGTCCATTTGCGCGCATTTGCGCGCATTTCAGGCTCGACTCCGCGCATTTGGCGACTCGACCCGCGCCTGGCTGGCTGCAACGGGACCGCTTACGCCGCTTTGCGCGGAGGTCTTCTCCATATCTTCAGAAGTCCTGTCAGAAGTCCTGGGCCTTGCGGCAAAATCGCCCCGATCCCGGGCTTGACTCGCCGCCATCGGCTTTCTATATACCCGGCACTCAACCGCCTAGAGTGCTAGCAAGAGGGAAAATACTCATGAAATTCAAGCCTTTGCACGACCGCGTCCTGGTCCGCCGCGTGGCCCAGGAGGACAAGTCCAAAGGGGGGATCATCATCCCCGATACCGCCAAGGAAAAGCCGATGGAAGGCGAAGTGCTTTCGGTCGGCGCCGGCGGCCGCGACGAGCACGGCAAGCTGACGCCGATGTCGGTCAAGAAGGGCGACCGCATCCTGTTCGGCAAGTGGTCGGGCACCGAAGTCAAGATGGACGGCGAGGAGCTGATCATCATGAAGGAGTCCGACATCATGGGCGTGATCGAGAAGTAGGCCCGGACGTCGTCGCTCCATCCGCATCAACCAACCGCAACATCGTTGCATAGCTAGAGCAAGGGGAATCGAAACATGGCTGCCAAGGAAGTCCGTTTTCACGGCGACGCCCGCGAGCGCATGCTGCGCGGGGTCGACATCCTGGCCAACGCCGTCAAGGTGACGCTCGGGCCCAAGGGCCGCAACGTCGTCATCGACAAGTCGTTCGGCGCGCCGCGCACCACCAAGGACGGCGTCACCGTCGCCAAGGAGATCGAACTCGGCGACAAGTTCGAGAACATGGGCGCGCAGATGGTGCGCGAGGTGGCCTCGAAGACCAACGACATCGCCGGCGACGGCACCACCACCGCCACCGTGCTGGCCCAGGCCATCGTCCGCGAGGGCTGCAAGTCGGTCGCCGCCGGCATGAACCCGATGGACCTGCGCCGCGGCGTCGACCTGGCGGTCGCGGCCGTGGTCGAGGACCTCAAGAAGCGCTCCAAGGCCATCGGCTCGGAGGGCGAAGTCGCCCAGGTCGGCACCATCGCCGCCAACGGCGAGAAGGAGATCGGCGAGATCATCGCCAAGGCGATGCAGAAGGTCGGCAAGGAAGGCGTGATCACGGTCGAGGAGGCCAAGAGCCTCGACACCGAGCTCGACGTGGTCGAGGGCATGCAGTTCGACCGCGGCTACGTCTCGCCCTACTTCATCACCAACGCCGAGAAGATGGTGGCCGATCTCGAGGATCCCTACATCCTGATCTTCGAGAAGAAGCTGTCGGGGCTGCAGCCGATGCTGCCGCTGCTGGAGGCGGTGGTGCAGTCGGCCAAGCCGCTGCTGATCATCGCCGAGGACATCGAGGGCGAGGCGCTGGCGACGCTGGTGGTCAACCGGCTGCGCGGCGGGCTCAAGGTGGCGGCGGTCAAGGCGCCGGGCTTCGGCGACCGCCGCAAGGCCATGCTCGAGGACATCGCCATCCTCACCGGCGGCGAGATGATCTCAGAGGATCTCGGCATCAAGCTCGAGAACGTGACCCTCAAGCAGCTCGGCCGCGCCAAGAAGGTGGTGGTCGAGAAGGAGAACACCACCATCGTCAATGGCGCCGGCAAGAAGCAGGACATCACCGGCCGCTGCACCCAGATCCGCCAGCAGATCGACGAGACCACCTCCGACTACGACCGCGAGAAGCTGCAGGAGCGGCTGGCCAAGCTGGCCGGCGGCGTGGCGGTGATCCGGGTCGGCGGCGCCACCGAGGTCGAGGTCAAGGAGCGCAAGGACCGCGTCGACGACGCGCTCCACGCCACCCGCGCCGCGGTCGAGGAAGGCATCGTCCCGGGCGGCGGCGTGGCGCTGCTCTACGCCGGTCGCGTGCTCGAAAACGTCAAGCCCGGCAACGACGACCAGCGCGTCGGCATCGACATCGTCCGCCGCGCCATCCAGTCGCCGATCCGCCAGATCGTCGAGAACGCGGGCGAGGACGGCGCGGTGGTGGTCGGCAAGCTGCTCGACCAGAAGTCGGCCAGCTACGGCTTCGATGCGCAGAAGGGCGAGTACGTCGACCTGGTCAAGGCCGGCATCATCGACCCGACCAAGGTGGTGCGCACCGCGCTGCAGGACGCGGCCTCGGTCGCCGGCCTGCTCATCACCACCGAGGCGATGATCGCCGAGAAGCCCGAAAAGAAGCCGGCGCCCAGCGCCCCCGGCGGCATGGGCGGCATGGGCGGCGACATGGACTTCTGATCGACGCCCGATCGCGGAAAGGTCCGGGGGCCGCGGCGGCGACGTCGCGGCCTTCGGCGTCTCCGCCCGGCCGCTTCAGTCCAGTCCCGCGGTCCGCGCCCGCGCCCGCGCCAGCCGCAGCACGGTCTCGACGGTCGGCGTGGCGATCCCGGCCAGCGCGCCCATCTCGACCACCGCGGCGACGATCGCCCCCAGCTCCAGCCGCCTGCCGCGCTCGAGGTCCTGATGCATCGAGGTCTTGTGGCCGATCAGCTTGGCCGCCATCGCCAGCCGCTCGGGGATCGAGGTCGGGAAGGCCACCCCCAGCGCTTGGCCTATGGCGCGGGCCTCTTCCATCATCCGCGCCGCCACCCAGGCGGCATCCTCGTCGCCGGCGCTGGCACCCAGCGTGCCGAGCGTCAGCGCCGTGATCGGGTTGAGCGAGAGGTTGCCCCACAGCTTGAGCCAGAGTTCGTCGCGAATGCGGTCCTTGATCGGCGCCTCGAACCCGGCCGACAGCAAGGCCTCGGCCAGCGCGCTCACGCGCGTGCTTCGGCTGCCGTCGGGCTCGCCCACCGGCAGGCCGAGGCCGGGGCCGCAGGCGATCGCGCCCGGCTCGGCCACGCTGCCCGCCATCCACAGCACCGTACCGATGGCGCGCTCGGGTCCCAGCAGGCGCCAGCAGCGATCGCCCGGATCGACGCTGGCCAACCGCTTGCCGTCGTGCGGGCCGCCGTGGCGATGAAAGTACCAGTAGGGCACGCCGTTCATCGCCGTCACCACCAGCGTCTCGGGGCCGAGCAGCGGCACCATGCTCTCGGCCGCGTCGGAAAACAGATTGCTCTTGAGGGCGACGATGACCGCATCCTGCCGGCCGAGTTCGGCCGGGCGTTCGGAGACTCTTGGTCGGGTCGTCCAGCGGCTGCCGTCGGGCTCGATCAGCGTAAGGCCGCGCTCGGCGATGGCGCGGCCATGGGCACCGCGCGCCACCACCGAGACCTCGTGGCCGGCGCGCGCCAGCCGGCCGGCGATGGCGCCGCCCATGGCGCCGGCACCGTAGACGCAGATCCGCATCGCGGTTGACTAGCAGAGGACGGCTTGGCGCCGCAATCGCGATACGGCATGATCCGGCCATGACCAGGACGATCAGAAGCGAGTGGCGCAACTTCATCGGCGGCGCCTGGAAGGACGCGGCCGCGGGCCGGCGCATTCCGATCGAGAACCCGGCGACGGGCGAGGCCATCGCCCAGGTGGCGCGGGCCGAGCGCGCCGAGGTCGACGCCGCGGTGGCGGCGGCCCGAGCCTGCTTCGCGAGCCGCGTGCTCCAGGACATGCGGCCGGCGGCGCGCGGTCAGCTACTGTTCGAAATCGCGGCCCAGCTCAAGGCCATGGCCGACGACATCGCCTTGGTCGAGTGCCTCGACAATGGCAAGACCCTGGCCGGCGGCCGCAACGAGGCCTTGGCGGCGGCGCGCTACTTCACCTATTACGGCGGCGCCACCGACAAGCTCGAAGGCCGCATGATCCCGCTGGGCGCGGGCTATGTCGACTACACCGTGCCGGCGCCCTACGGCGTCTCGGCGCAGGTGGTGCCGTGGAACTTCCCCCTCCAGATCGCGGCGCGTTCGGTGGCTTGCGCGTTGGCGACCGCCAACACGGTGGTGCTCAAACCGCCCGAGCTGTCGCCGCTGTCGTGCCTGATGCTGGGCGAGGCCTGCGAGCGCGCCGGCGTCCCCAAGGGCGCGGTCAATATCCTGGTCGGCTACGGTCACGATTGCGGCGCGGCGCTGGTGGGGCATGACGACGTCGATCACATCGTCTTCACCGGCTCGGTGCGCACCGGACAGTCGATCCTGCGCGCCGCCGCCGAGCGCGTGCTGCCCTGCGTGATGGAGCTGGGCGGCAAGTCGGCCGGCATCGTCTTTCCCGACGCCGATCTCGACCAAGCCGCGGCCTCGACCGCGATCGGCATCTTCACCCATGCCGGCCAGGTGTGCTCGGCGCAATCGCGGCTGGTGGTGCACCGCTCGGTCCACGACCAGGTGGTCGATCGGTTGGTGGCGCGGGCCAAGAGACTCAAGATCGGCCCGGGCATCGAGGGCTCGGACCTGACGCCGCTGATCTCGGCCGCGCAGCGCGACAAGATCGAGGGTTTCTGCCTGGGCGCCGAGCAAGCCGGAGCCAAGGCCGCGACCGGCGGCCGCCGCGTCGCCGATCGCGCCGGCCATTTCATGCAGCCCACGGTCTATGTCGGCGTCGCTCCCGACATGACCATCGCCCGCGAGGAAGTGTTCGGCCCGGTGCTGGCGGTGTTGCCCTTCGATAGCGCCGAGGAGGCGATCGCCATCGCCAACGGCACTGATTACGGCCTCTGCGCCGGGGTCTACACCCGCGATCTCGAACGCGCGCATTGGGCGGCCGACCGGCTGGTGGCGGGCCAGGTGTTCGTCAACGAATGGTTCGCAGGCGGCGTCGAGACGCCGTTCGGCGGCACCCGCCGCTCGGGCTACGGGCGGGAGAAGGGTCAAGAAGCGCTGTTCAACTACGTCCAGACCAAGAATGTTGCCATCCGGTTGGACCGCCAGGCTGGCGGCCGTCCCGGAGGCTGAGTCCAAACCAACGCAAGCGAGGAGTTCATGACGGGCAAGGTCGAAGCCAAGCTCAAGGAATTGGGTATTGTCCTGCCGGCGGCGCCGGCGCCGGTGGCCAATTACGTGCCCTGGGTCAGGAGCGGCAATCTGGTGTTCGTCGCCGGCCAGGTATCGCGCGACGACAAGGGCAATCTGATCGCCGGGCGCCTGGGCGCGGGCATGGAGGTCGCCGCCGGGCAGGCGGCGGCGCGGGCTTGCGCGCTTGCGCTGCTGGCGCAGGTCAAGGCCGCCTGCGGCGGGGATCTCGACCGGGTGCGGCGCTGCGTCAAGCTGGGCTGCTTCGTCAGTTCGACCGACGATTTCGCCCAGCAGCCGGCGGTGGCCAACGGCGCCTCGGACCTGATCGTCGCCGTGCTGGGCGATGCCGGGCGCCATGCCCGCTTCGCGGTCGGATCGAACGTGCTGCCGATGAACGCCGCGGTCGAGATCGACGCGGTGTTCGAGGTCGTCTGAACGCCCGCCACACGACATTGCGCTCGAAATCGATGAAGTCCTCCAAACCGCCTGACCTGGATTGGCTGCGCCGCCAGCCGATCGCGCATCGCGGCCTGCACGGCCTGGGCGTGCCCGAGAACTCGCGCGCCGCCTTCGTCGCCGCCATCGCCGCCGGCTTCGCGATCGAACTCGACGTCCAGTTTTCGGCCGATGGCGCGGTTATGGTGTTCCACGACGAATCGCTGCGCCGCATGACCGGGATCGACGCCCGCACGCTCCAGCACAGCGCGGCCACCCTCGGTCGCCTGGCGTTGCTCGGCACCGCCGAGACCATCCCGACGCTGGCCGAGGTGCTGGCGCTGGTCGCCGGCCGTGTGCCGGTGCTGGTCGAGATCAAGTATTACGCCCTCGATCCGACCGCACTGGCGCGCGCCACCTGGGAGGTGCTGCGCCACTATCACGGCCCGGTGGCGGTGCAGTCCTTCGATCCGCGGGTGGTGGGGTGGTTCGACGTCCATGCCGGCGCGATCGCGCGTGGCCAGTTGCTGGTCGATCTGATCCGCAGCGGATTCAACTGGCGGCGGCGATTCATGTTCAGCCGGTTGCTGCGCGGCGGCCTCGGCCGGCCGCATTTCCTGGGTTGGGACGTGCGCGCCTATAACCGCCGGCGGGCGCGCGACGCCGCCCATCGCGGCCTGCCGGTGGCGGTGTGGACGGTCAAGACCCCGCGCCATCTCGCCAAGGCGCGGCGCCTGGGCGCCAACGTCATTTTCGAGGACGTGAGACCCTGAACGCCGCCAGCCCGGTCGTCCGCCTGCAGCGGCGGATCGCGGCGGTTCCGGCCGCAAGCTGGAACGCGCTGGCGGGCGGCGACAATCCGTTCCTCGATCACGCCTTCCTGGCCGCACTCGAGGAGTCGGGTTCGGTCGGCGAGGGCACGGGATGGCTGCCGCATCATCTGACATTGGAGGACGAAACCGGCCGCCTGCTGGCGGCGGCGCCGATGTATCTCAAGCTGCATTCCCAGGGCGAATACGTCTTCGATCATGGCTGGGCCCAGGCCTACGAGCGCGCCGGCGGGCGCTATTACCCCAAGCTGCAAATCGCGGTGCCGTTCACGCCGGTACCGGGGCCACGGCTGCTGGCGCCGGACGAGGGCCTGCGCCGAGCCCTGATCGGCGCCGCCATCGCCTTGGCCGAAGGCAACAAGCTTTCGTCGCTGCATGTCACCTTCGCTACCGAGACCGAAGCAGCGCTGATGGAAGGCATGGGTCTGTTGCGCCGCCAGGACCGGCAGTTCCATTGGCACAATCGCGGTTATGCCGATTTCGATGCCTTTCTTGCCTCGCTGTCGCATGCCAGGCGCAAGGCGATCCGCAAGGAACGGCGCGAGGTCGCCGCGGCAGGGGTCGAGATCGAGACCTTCGCCGGCGCCGAGATCTGCGAACAGCATTGGGAGGCGATGTTCGGCTTCTACATGGACACGGGCGCGCGCAAATGGGGCCGGCCTTACCTCAATCGCGAATTCTTTTCATGTCTTGGTGCCGGCATGGCCTCGCGCCTCGCCCTGTTCTTCGCCCGACGCGAGGGAAGGCGCATCGCCGGCGCTCTGAACTTCGTCGGCGCCGACTGCCTCTATGGCCGCTACTGGGGCTGCACCGAAGAGATCAAGCACCTGCATTTCGAGCTTTGCTATTACCGCGCCATCGAATACGCCATCGCCCGCGGCCTGGCGCGGGTCGAGGCCGGCGCGCAAGGACCCCACAAGCTGGCGCGCGGCTATCTGCCGGTGACCACCCACAGCGCGCATTGGCTGCGCGATCCCGGCTTCCGCGACGCGGTCGAGCGCTATCTGGTTTCCGAGCGTGCCGAGGTCGCCGAGGACATCGACTTCCTCGAAGCCCACGGTCCTTACCGTCAAGGCGACTGACCGCTCCAGCGGCGATAGAGCGACAGCTGGATCGCCGGCAGCATGAACATCGGCAGCTGCGCCATGGCGAAATAGACCATGGTATCGAGCGTGGCCTTGTCCGCCAGCGCGGTCAGCACCAGGCCCATATTGCAGTTCCCCGTCACCAATCCCGCGGTCAGGGCGCGAAGCGGCCCCAGCGGCAGGAACAAGACGATCGCCGCCGCTTGCAAGGCGATATTGGCGACGAAGGACAGTACCGTGACGCCGAGGATGTAGAGCGGGCGCTCGATCATCACCGCATTGACGCCGTCCATGATGGCGAAGGCGAAGACCGCCAGGCCGATCACCGCCAGCCCATCGATGCGGCGCGCATTGCGCGCCATGCGCTCGGGCCCGGCGATCCGGCGAATCGCCCAGGCGATCAGCGCCGAACCGCCGATCAGGCCGATCAGCCGCAGCATCAGTTCGGCGGCCGAGATATCGAGCTGCAAGCCGAGCAGGTGCAGCGCGATCGGCGGCAGGGTGAACGGCACCAGCGCCGTCGCCAGCACCGACACCGCCAGCGCCAGCGCGAAATCGAGCCCGATCAAAAGCGCGATCGCCGGACAGGACATGATCGGCGCGCTGGCCGCCATCAGCACCACCGCGTCCCGCACCCCCGCCGGCAGATCGAACGGCGCCAGCGCCGCCATCGCCGCCAAGGGCGAGGCGATCAGCACCGTCGCCACCAGCAGCCCGACCGCCAGCGGCCGGCGACCGACCTCGACCAACTGCCGGGTTTCGAGCCGCAGGAAGGACACCACCATCGGCCACATCAGCGCCGGCACGATCACGGTCTTGAACCAGGGCGTGATCCAGGGCACGAACAGCCCGATCAGCACCGAACCCGCCATCACCCGCGTCGCATGGCGGGCGAGGAAATCGAGCGCCGCGATCATGCCGGCCGGCCGAAGCCGCCGCCGGTCGGGGTCTCGACCACCAGCGCATCGCCGGCCGCGACCTCGCGCTGATCGCAGCCCTTCATGGCGTCGCGCTTGCCGTCGGCGCGCTCGATCCAATTCCGGCCACACTGCCCGGGCTCGCCGCCCTCGAGGCCAAACGGCGGTACGACACGGTGGCTGGCCAGCACCGCCACCGTCATCGGCTCGCGGAAGCGGATTTTGCGGCGCGTGCCGTCGCCGCCCGAGAACCGTCCGCGCCCGCCCGAACCCGGGCGGATGCCGAAGTCCTCCAGCACCACCGGAAAGCGCCATTCCAGCACTTCGGGATCGGTCAGGCGCGAATTGGTCATGTGGGTGTGGACCGCCGAGGTGCCGGGGTGATCGGGCCCCGCGCCCGAGCCGCCGCAGATGGTCTCGTAATACTGGTAGCGGGCATTGCCGAAGGTGACGTTGTTCATGGTGCCCTGCGCCGCGGCCATCACGCCCAATGCGCCGAACAGCGCATCGGTGATGCACTGGCTGGTCTCGACATTGCCCGCCACCACCGCCGCCGGGTGGCACGGTCGCAGCATCGAGCCCTCGGGAATGACCAGCGTCAGCGGCTTGAGGCAGCCGCCGTTGAGCGGAATGTCGCTGTCGACCAGGCAGCGGAAGACATACAGCACCGCCGCTCGGCATACCGCCGAGGGGGCGTTGTAGTTGGTGGCGAGCTGGGAGGATGAACCGGAGAAGTCGATCGTCGCCGTGCGCGCCTTGCGGTCGATGGCTATCTTCACCGCGATGCGCGCGCCGTCATCCATCGGGTAGACGAATGCGCCGTCCTTCAGCACGTCGATCACGCGGCGCACCGATTCCTCGGCATTGTCCTGGACATGGCCCATATAGGCCAGGACGGTCTCCAACCCGAACTGCCCGACCATGCGGCGCAATTCCTGGGCGCCCTTCTCGCAGGCCGCGACCTGGGCGCGCAGATCGCCCAGATTGTTGGCGACGTTGCGCGAGGGCCAGCGACCCGAGCGCAAAATCCGCGTTATCTCGTCTTCGAGGAACCGTCCGCCATCGACCAACTTGACGTTGTCCAGCAGCACGCCCTCCTCGTCGACATGGCGCGAGAAGGGCGGCATCGAACCCGGCGTGATGCCGCCGATGTCGGCGTGATGGCCGCGGCTGGCGACGTAGAACAGCACCCGCCCGCCCTCGAACACCGGCGTGATGACGGTGACGTCGGGCAAATGGGTGCCGCCGTTATAGGGCGCGTTCAGCACGTAGACGTCGCCCGGCCGCATGGTCGGGCCGTGCTTGCGGATCACGGCGACGATGCTCTCGCTCATCGAGCCGAGATGCACCGGCATGTGCGGCGCGTTGGCCACCAGCTCGCCGGCGGGATCGAAAATCGCGCAGGAGAAGTCCAGCCGCTCCTTGATGTTGACCGAATGCGCGGTCTTTTCCAGCGTCACGCCCATCTGCTCGGCGATCGACATGAACAGGTTGTTGAACACTTCCAGCATCACCGGATCGACCGAAGTGCCGACCGCCGCCCGGCGCTCGACCTTGACCGCGCGGTCGAGCATGAGGTGCCGGCGCTCGGTCAGGACCGCCCGCCAGCCGGGCTCGACCACGGTGGTGGCGGTGGCCTCGGCGATCACCGCCGGACCGGTCACCGCGTCGCCGGGTTCGAGTTCCTCGCGGCGATAGATCGCGCAGTCGTGCCAGGCACCGTCGGCGAACAGCCGGCCGCGCGCGGCGGGCGCGGGCGGTCCGGGCGCGCGAGCGCGGGCGAAGACCGGGTCGCTTGCCGCTTCGCCGGCGCCGATGGCCTCGACCGCCGCCGCCTCGACCAGAAGCGGTTTGTCGGGC
>VGDZ01000104.1 GCA_016869515.1 Alphaproteobacteria bacterium
AGCGGCCCTGGCCCTGGCGCTCGTAGACATAGAAGTGCTCGGCGTAGATGCGGCGCGCGGCGTCCTCGTAGAAGGTCGTGAAGTCGCGGGCGATGCGCGGCTTCTCGCGCCCGACCGTCTCGGCCAGAGCCGCATCGACCGCGGACTTGACCCGGACCGCCGTGCGGTCGATGGCGTCCTGGGTGGCGCCGGGACCGGGCCGCACGCCCCAGGAGAACCATTCGCCCTGGGGTCGGTACTCGACCTCGATCTGCGGCCGCACGTCGCGGGCGATGGCTTGGATGGTGCGCGCGCCGGCTTCGCGCTGCTGGGCGCGGAAGCGGGCGTTGTCGGCGGTCTGGCGCTGCTCGGCGGCCGCCTTGAGCTTGGCCTTGATCGCGGGCGAATCCCAGCGCGGCATTTCGTTGCGTGCGGTTTCCAGCGCGCGCGGGTCGAGCGCGAAGGCGATCTCGTAGTTGCGCCGATCGGGCCCGGTCAGGCGATAGACGAAGCGCTGGCCAACCTGGACCGGAGCCGCCACCGGGCGGCTTTCGGCTACGGGCCTTGCGCCTGGGCTGCGTGCCGGCGCCGGTCCGGCATCGAAAACCGGTGCGGGCGTGCAGGCCGCCAGCGCTAGAAGCGCCAGCCACGCCGTCGCCAAAATGCGGATCATCGTCCGGTGCGGCCGGCGGCGATCTCGGCGATGCGCTTGGCCAGATCGGGGAAGGCTTTCATCAGGCGCTGGAAGTCGGATTTGCCCAGCGCCAACAGCCGCAATTCCTCGATCGCGGTGACGGTGGCGTTGCGCACCGTGTCCTTGATCAGCCCGACCTCGCCGAAGAACTGGCCCGATTCCAGCGTCACCGGCTTGGGCAGCACGTCGACCTCGACCGAACCCTCGAGGATAAAATACATCGCATCCGCCGGTTCGCCCTTGCGCACGATGACGCTTTCCGAGGGCGCGATCTGGACCTGCACCAGGCGCGCGATCTCGGCGATCTGGCTGGCGTCCAGGCCCTGGAACAGCGGCACCCGCGACAGGCTGCGCCAGGTCACCAGGTAGTCGCGGCGCTTGATCTCGCTGGCGAAGCCGTTGGCCATGATCCCGGCCGGGATGCCGAAGATGGCGACGCCGATCAGCATGACCATGCTGGCGAAGATCTTGCCGCCGGCGGTGATCGGCACGACGTCGCCGTAGCCGATCGTGCCCATGGTGACGATGCCCCACCACAGCGCGTGCGGGATCGAGGCGAACGCGGCCGGCTGGGCCTCGCGCTCGATGACGTACATCCCGCCCGACACCAGCACCAGCAGCACCGCCAGCACGCTCAACGCCGCCAATAGCGGCCGCAGCTCGTTCTTGACCACCGTGCCCACCAGCCGCAGGCCCGGCATGAAGCGCGCCAGCTTCATCAGCGGCAGCAGGCCGACCAGGTCGATCCAGTCGCGTTCGACCGGAACGATCTGCTCCAGGCACAGCGGCACCACCACCACCAGATCGACCACGCCCAGGAACGAGCCGACATAGCGCAAGCGGCAGTTCAACGCCGAGCGCCGCTTCGAGGCCTCGGGCGCCGTCCACAGACGCAGGACGAATTCGGCGGTGAAAACCGCCGCCACCCAGACTTCCAGGCTCTCTTCTATCCTGAGCCAATTCTCGGCACGCCGGGAAAGGTGTGCAGCATGGTGCCGCCGACCGACACCACCACCACCGCGACCGTGACCCAGATCAGGTAGCTGTCGTAATTGCGGGTCGCCGCCGGTTCGAGGTGGGCGTAGATCTTGGCGCGGATCGTAGTCATGGCAATCGGTAGCCCCCTGCCGGCGCGCATGGCCGGTTGGACCAGGATCATGCCCGCTCGGCACGGAATGGACAATCACCCGAAATGCCCCTAAGCCCAAGGGCGTGACGCGACTGTTGTGCATCGGCAACGCCACGCTCGACCGCATCTGGCGGGTCGAACGCATCCTGCCTCCGCCCTCGAAGACGCCCGCCCACGATTATGCCGAGGCCGGCGGCGGCATGGCCGCGAATGCCGCGGTGGCGGCGGCACGGCTGGGCGGCGAAGTGGCGTTCTGGGGGCGGATCGGCGACGACGACGCCGGCGACCGCATCCTGGCCGAGTTCGAGGCCGAGGGCATCGACACCAAACGCGTCCGCCGCATCGCCGATTGCGCCTCGCCCCAAGCCGCGATCCTGGTCGATGCCCAGGGCGAGCGCAGCATCGCGACGTATTTCGATCCGCGCCTGGCCGACGACGGCGCTTGGCTGCCGCTGGACGAAGTCTCCGGGTTCGACGCCATCCTGGCCGATGTGCGCTGGCCCGAGGGCGCGGCGCTGGCAATGAAAGCGGCGCGCGCCGCCGGCAAGCCCGCCGTGCTCGACGCCGACGTGGCGGAACGCGAGGCGCTGTCGTTGCTGACGCCCTTGGCCAGTCATGCGGTGTTCTCGGAGGCGGGCTTGCGCATCCTGACCGGCATCGATCGCCCGCGCGAGGCCCTGGCCCGGATCGGCGGCACGCCCGGCGTGACCTTGGGCGCGCGCGGCTGCCTGTTCCGCGACGGCGACGGCTGGCTGGCCTCGGCGCCACCCCAGGTCGCGGTCAAGGACACCACCGCCGCCGGCGATTGCTTTCATGGCGCCTTTGCTTTGGCCTTGGGCGAAGGCCGCACCCTGGCCGAAGCGGCGCGCTTCGCCAATGCCGCCGCGGCGCTGAAATGCACCCGCTTCGGCGGCCGCGCCGGCATGCCGCTCCGGGCCGAAATCGAGGAATCGCCATGAACGCGCTTTCGCCCGGCAAGGCCTGGGGCCTGCGTCGATTGGCCGATGACGGCGGTCGCTTCGCCATGCTGGCGGTCGACCAGCGCCCGCCGATCATGGACTTGGTGCGCAAGGTCCGCGGCACGGCCGAGGCGCCGTTTGACGATGTGGCGACGGTCAAACGGCTCCTGACCCGGCATCTCGCGCCCGAGGCCAGCGCCGTTCTGGTCGATCCGGTCTGGGGCTACGATCGCTGCATCTCGCATGTCAGCCCGCGCCAAGGCCTGATCCTGACGCTGGAGGACCACGCCTATCGCGACACGCCTGAGGGCCGGCTGAGCGGCTCGATCGCCGGCTGGAGCGCGGATCGCATCCGCCGCCAGGGCGCCGACGCGGTCAAAATCCTGGCGTGGTATCGGCCCGATACGCCCGCCTCGACCCGCCGTCATCAGGAGGAGTGGGTGGCAAACGTCGGCCGGGATTGCCGCGCGGCCGACATCGCGCTGGTGTTCGAGTTGCTGGTCTATCCGCGCAAGCTCGGCGGCGCGCCCGATTATGCCGACGATCCAGAGCGCCGTCCGGAACTGGTGATCGACAGCGTCCGCACCTTCGCCGATGCGCGCTTCGGGGTCGATCTGTTCAAGCTCGAAAGCCCCCTGCCGGCGGCATCCCTGCCCGATCCCGCGCGCGCCTCCGCGGCCGAGGTGCGCGTGACCCAGGCTTGGTTCGACCGCCTGGGCCAGGCGACCGCGGGCCGGCCCTGGGTGATGCTGTCGGCCGGCGCCCAGCCCGAAGCCTTCCAGCGCGTGCTGCACTACGCCTATGCCGCCGGCGCCAGCGGCTATCTCGCCGGCCGCGCCATTTGGTGGCGGGCCTTCCAGCATTTCCCCGATCTGGCGGCTTTTAGCCAAGGGTTGGAAACGGACGGCGTCCGCTATATGCACCAGCTCAACGCCCTCACCCGATCGGCAGCCCGGCCTTGGGCGCAAAATCCTTGAGGCGATTGACATAGATCAAAGCTCGGCTTGCGCAAGCGCGATACGTAGAAGCATGCGCACCGAGGACTATGCCAGGCTCAAATCGGTACGGCTGTTCCAAGGCCTGACCCCGGCCCAGCTCGACGATTTGACCGCCAACGCCACCGGTCTGACGGCGCCGCGCGGCACCCAGCTTTTCGCCCAGGGCGATCCGCCCGACCATCTCCATGTCGTGCTGCACGGTATGGTGGCGCTGATCGGACGCGGCCCGCGCGGCGAAGAGGCGGTGATCGAGTTCTTCGGCGTCGAGGACGTGTTCCTGGCGGCGGCGGTGATCCTGGACCAGCCCTACCTGATGGCGGCGCGGGTGATCGAGGACTCGCGCCTGGCGTTGATTCCGGCGGCCAGCGTGCGCCGCGCGATCGAACGCGAAAACGGGGTCGGCGGCGCGCTGGCCTACGAATTGTCGCGGCATTGGCGGATGGCGATCGGCCAACTGAAGGACCTCAAGCTCAGGCCAGCCTTGCCGCGGTTGGCGGCCTACCTGGTCGAACTGGCCGATCCGGTCACGGGCGTCGCCCGGCTTCCGGCCCAGCGCCGGCTGGTGGCGGCAAGGCTGGCGATGTCGCCCGAGAGCCTGTCGCGCTGTTTCGCCGCGCTGCGCACCCATGGCGTCGAGGCCCGCGGCCGCAACATCCGCATCGCCGATCTGGGTTCGCTGCGCCGGCTTTCGACCCTCAGCGCCGGCGCCAATTAGGGTTCTTCGCCGCGCTTTCTGCGATTGTGCGCCAGCGCATCGGGGCTGAGCTGCAGGCCGACGAAGACGGTGTAGTCCTTGCCCTCGCGGCCGGCCGGCAGCTTGACTTCCTGCAGCACCTCGTCGAATACCTGGGTGCGGCGCTGGCCCTCGGGAACGATCAGCGTCACCGCAAACACCTTCTTGTCGAGCACGCGCTGGTCGTCGCGCGCGATCAAGGCGACGAAATACTCGATCCCCGGCGAGCCTTCGCCGGCCGGGCCGCGCTCGACTTTGAAGCCGATGGTCAGTTCGTTGACCAGCCAGCCGGCTTCGGTGTGGGTGCAGATCAGGTTGACGCCCGCCACTTCGATCTCGAAGGCGATGTCGGTCAGATCGCGCCCGGCATCGCGAAAGCGGGTCTCGTCGGCGGCGACGCCGAGGATGGCCAGGCGCGGACAGGGCTTGGGCGGCGGGCCCGAACACGCCGCCGCCAGCGCCGCCAGCGCCACGCCAAGAAGAATCCGCCGCAAGGTGCTCACAGCCGGTTGTGGGTGCCGTCGCAGATCGGCGCGGTGCGCGATCGCTTGCAGCCGCACAGCATCACCACCCGCGTCTCCGAAGCCTTGTATTCCCTGGGCGCGAAGCTCGTGGTCTTGTGGCTGCCGTCGCAAAAGGGCTGGGACTTCGAGCGCCCGCAAGCGCACCACCGATAGGATTTGCCGGCCTCGACCTCGACGAAAAACGGCGTCGGACTGGCCAGCACGGGTTCGGTCATGACAAGCGGCTCCAGGCAAAAATGCGCGCGGCGGACAATAGAGCAAGACCGGGCGCGCGCAAAGCTTGCCCTCGGCCCCCGGCCTGGACTAGGACGGCACATGGCCAAGCCCGCCTTGACCCTGCTGCTTGCCGCCCCGCGAGGTTTCTGCGCCGGCGTCGAGCGGGCGATTCAGATCGTCGAGCGTGCGCTCGAAAAGCACGGCGCGCCGGTCTATGTCCGCCACGAGATCGTCCACAACCGCCACGTCGTCGAGGGCCTTGAACGCCGCGGCGCGATCTTCGTCGACGAGCTCGATCAGGTGCCGGCCGACCGGCCGGTGGTGTTCTCTGCCCATGGCGTGCCCAAGGCAGTGCCCGAGGACGCCCGGCGCCGCGGCCTGCTCTATGTCGACGCCACCTGTCCCTTGGTGACCAAGGTCCACAACGAGGCCCAGCGCCATCATGCCGCCGGCCGCGAAGTGGTGTTGATCGGCCATGAGGGCCACCCCGAGGTGGTCGGCACCATGGGCCAACTTCCGGCCGGCGCCGTCGGACTGGTCCAGACCGTGGACGATGCCGAGCGTTTCCGGCCGCGCGATCCGGCGCGTCTCGCCTACATCACCCAGACCACGCTGTCGGTCGACGACACCGCCGCCATCGTCGCCGTGCTGGAGCGCCGATTCCCGAAGCTTGATGGGCCGCGGCGGGAGGACATCTGCTACGCCACCACCAACCGCCAGGGCGCGGTCAAGGCGGTGGCGGCGCGGGCCGACGCCTTCCTGGTGGTGGGCGCGATCAATTCCTCCAACTCGCTGCGGCTGGTCGAGGTGGCCAAGGTCGCCGGCTGCGCGCGCGCACGCCTGATCGCCAGCGCGGCCGCGATCGATTGGGACGAGCTTGCCGGCGCCAGGGCGGTCGGGCTTTCGGCCGGTGCGTCCGCGCCCGAAGTCCTGGTCGAGGACGTCATCGCCGCTTTCCGCGAGCGTTTCGATGTCGCGCTGGAGCAGGTCGAGACGGCGCGCGAATCGATCCATTTTCGCCTGCCGCGCGCGCTCGAGGCCGGAGTCTAGGCGATGGCGGTCTACACCCCGGTCGACGAGGCCCAGCTCGAACGCTTCCTGCGCCAATACGCCATCGGCGAGCTGGTCTCGGTCAAGGGCATCGCCGAGGGGGTCGAGAACTCGAACTATCTGCTGCAGACCACCAAGGGCGGCTACATCCTGACGCTGTACGAAAAGCGGGTCCATGCCCGCGACCTGCCCTTCTTCCTCGGGCTGATGCAGCATCTGGCGGGGCGCGGCCTGGCCTGCCCCTTACCGGTCAAGGGCCGCGACGGCCAGGCGCTGCGGCGGCTTGCCGGGCGGCCGGCGGCGGTGATCGGATTCCTCGCCGGCGTCTCGGTGATGCGGCCGCGGATTTCGCATTGCGCCGCGGTCGGCCAGGCCTTGGCGCAGCTGCACCTGGCGGGGGCCGAGTTTTCGCTGCGCCGGGTGAATGCGCTGTCGGTCGCGGGCTGGAAAAAGCTCTACGCTTCCTGCCGCCGCCGCGCCGATACGGTGTGGGACGGCTTGCAGGCCGAACTGGACATGGAGCTGCGCGAGATCGCGCGGCGCTGGCCCAAGGACCTGCCGCAGGGCGTGATCCACGCCGATCTCTTTCCCGACAACGTCTTCTTCCGCGGCGAGCAGCTGACCGGGCTGATCGATTTCTATTTCGCCTGCAACGACCTTCTGGCCTACGACATCGCCGTCTGCCTGAACGCCTGGTGCTTCGAGCCCGATGGCGGCTTCAACGCCACCAAGGGCCGGGCGCTGTTGTCGGCCTATCGCAAGACCCGGCCGCTATCGGTGGCCGAGCTGGCGGCGCTGCCGCTGCTGGCGCGCGGCGCGGCGCTGCGGTTCCTGCTGACCCGGCTTTACGACTGGCTCAACCAGGTGCCGGGGGCGCTGGTGCGGCCCAAGGACCCGCTCGAATATCTTCACAAGCTGCGCTTCCATCGCGGCCTCAGCGGCCCCGAGGCCTACGGCCTGACGTGAGCCCACGCCCGCAAGTCGAGATCCACACCGACGGCGCCTGCAGCGGCAATCCCGGCCCCGGCGGCTGGGCCGCGCTGCTGCGCCGGGGCGAGACCGAAAAGGAACTGACCGGCGCCGAGCCTGCTACCACCAACAACCGCATGGAAATGACCGCGGCAATCATGGGATTGGAGGCGCTGACCAAGCCTTGCGCGGTCGACCTCTACACCGACAGCAGCTATCTCAAGGACGGCATCACCCGCTGGCTCGCGCGCTGGAAGCGCAACGGCTGGAAGACCGCCGACAAGAAGCCGGTCAAGAACGTCGATCTTTGGCAGCGGCTCGAGACCGCAGCCTCGCCGCACCGCATCGCTTGGCATTGGGTCAAGGGCCATGCCGGCAACGGCGACAATCTGCGGGTCGATCGCCTGGCGCGGACCGCGATCAAGACCCTGAAAGCGAACGAGGCGGGGTGATCCCCGCCTCGCCGCCGGAAAAATCGGCCGCTTTCAGATCAGCGCCAGCATCTTCTCCGCCGCCGAGACGTCGAGCCCGCCCGGATTGGGTTCGATTTGCAGCTGCTTGACCACGCCGTTGTCGACCAGCATGGCATAGCGCCGCGAGCGCACGCCCATGCCGCGCGCGGTCAGGTCCAGTTCGAGGCCCAGCTTCTTGGTGTACTCGCCCGAGCCGTCGGCCAGCATCACGATCTTGCCATCGGACTTCTGGTCCTTGCCCCAGGCGCCCATGACGAAGGCGTCGTTGACCGACAGGCAGGCGATGGTGCCGACGCCCTTGGCCTTGATGGCGTCGTGATTGGCCAGGAAGCCCGGCACGTGCTTGGCCGAGCAGGTGGGGGTGAACGCGCCCGGCAGCGCGAACAGCATCACCTTCTTGCCCTTGAACAGCTCGTCGCTGGTGAGCGGCGCCGGTCCCTTGTCGGTCATGACGTTGAAGCTGCCGCTGGGCACGGTGTCGCCGACTTTGATGGTCATGGTGCTGCTCCCTCTCGCTGGCGGCCGCAGGGGCCGCGATCCTGCCGGCGGCCAAAGAGGCCGCGATCGTGCAGGCAGTGACATAGGCGATCCCGGCGCGGGTTTCCAGCCCCGCTTGTCCTCAGCGCAGGAAGGGCTTTAGCCGCCGTTCGATCAGCAAGGGTCCGTCGACCAGGGTCGCGGTGACTTCGGTATCGGGCAGCGGCCGACCGCCATGGACCCCGAGCCGCAGCCGATCGTAGATTTTCTCGGGCGGACCGAAGGACATGCCGTCGGGTCCCTCGACGAAGACATCGGCCGATTCGCCGATCCCGGCCAGGGACAGAATCAGGTACCCGCCGCCGCGGCTCCATTCGGCCGAGATTTCGACCTCGGGCCGTTCGCGCGGCACGCGGGCGGCAAAGCGGGCGATGGTGCGCGCCATCTCGGCCGGGCGTGCCGCGCCCGCCGGCAGATCCAGCGCCAGCGAGGCGTTGAGCGGGATGCAGACCTCGCGGCAGACGGCGTAGTCCAGCGCCAAGCGCAGGGCCAGCGGCCGCTCCGGTCGGTCGAGTTGGACCGCGAGCGGCAGCACGACATGATCCTCGTAGACGAAGCTCGACTGGCCGTCCTGGCGCCAGCGCTTGGGCGCGGGCCAGTCGATTTGCACTCTGCGCAGATTGTCCGACCCCGCCCAATCGAAAGCCGGCGCCAGCCCCGAATCGCCCGGATTGCGCCAATAGGTCTTCCAGCCTGGCGCCAGCCGAATCTCCAATCCAAGCGTCACCGAGGCCTGAACGCCGACCGCGCCGATCGCCGCCACCAGCCGCGCCCGCGCCTGGTCCTCGACCTGCCACGGGCCGATGCCGGGCACTTCGGCCCGGGCCGCGAACGCCGCCGCCAGCGTCAGCAGGGCGGAGAGGATGGCTTGGACGCGCATGGAATCGCGCTATATATTAGGCATGGTCGCGAACCCAGGCACTACACAAGCGGGTTACCTGACCGGTCAGCTATTGATCGCCATGCCGGGCATGCCCGATCCGCGCTTTGCGCGGACGGTGATCTTCATGTGCGCCCATTCCGCCTCGGGGGCGATGGGGCTGGTGGTCAACAAGGTGCTGGACCAGGTGCGGTTCGCCGATCTGCTCAAGCAACTCAACATCGAAGGCGGCGAGGCGATGCCGACTTCCTCGGCGCGGCTGACCGCGCCGGTGCATTTCGGCGGCCCGGTCGAGACCGGGCGCGGCTTCGTGTTGCATTCCGACGACTACGTTCGCGAAGCGACGTTGCAAGTCGGTCACGGCTTCGCGCTGACCGCGACCATCGAGGTGCTGCGCTCGATCGCCTTGGGCGAAGGCCCCAAGCATAGCCTGCTGGCGCTAGGCTATGCCGGCTGGGCGCCGGGGCAACTCGACGCCGAGATCCAGGCCAATGGCTGGCTGCACGCGCCGGCCGACACCCAATTGGTGTTCGGCGCCGGGTTGGACGACAAATGGATCAAGGCCGTGGCCAAGCTCGGGGTCGACGTGGCACTGCTTTCGGGCGAAGCGGGACATGCCTGATTCTTTCCACAGCGACTATTGAATTACCGATTCTTCCGCCTTGTCGCTGCGGTGGGCATTGGTTAGACTGCACCATCGCGACCCGACAAGAACCAACGACAACGCCGTGACCCGATCCCAGCCGATGCGCGCGCCTCTGATCCTCACGGGCATTGCCGCCGCCTTGTCCGCCTGCTCCTTCGCCACCGAATCGCTATGGCCGTCCTTGGGCGGCGAAGCGCCCGCGGCGCAGCAGACCCAGCAAGCCCAGGCCGCACAGCCGACCCGCCCGCCG
>VGDZ01000105.1 GCA_016869515.1 Alphaproteobacteria bacterium
GCACGCCGGCCGCAGCAACGCCCGGCGCCGCTGGGGCTCCGGCCGGTCCCGGCGCCGAAGGCGTCGAGGGCGGCGGCGGTTGGCCGCCGCTCTGGACGAACAGCGCCGGTTGCGCCGGCAGCGCCGACAACGCGCTGGCCACCGTCGCCACCAGCTCGATCCGCGCCAAGGTCACCGGCGGGCTGGGCGGGACGTAGAAGCTGGACAGCGTGGTCGACTGGTTCTCGCCGCTGATGGTCAACGCGCCCGAGCCGTTGATTACCGTGATCTGGCCGAGCGAGCCGCCAGGATCGCGCACTAACGCAAACGAGCTTTGCGAGCCCTCGGGGCCGGTGGTCGAAGCGGCCGCGGTGCCGCGTATGCCGATGGTGGCGA
Source organism: Alphaproteobacteria bacterium (assembly GCA_016869515.1). Lineage (GTDB taxonomy): Bacteria > Pseudomonadota > Alphaproteobacteria > VGDZ01 > VGDZ01 > VGDZ01. The sequence continues at coordinate 376 of VGDZ01000105.1, forward strand.
CCGGGGTCTTGATGACCATGCCGTCGGGGTTGGCCTTGGCGATCTCGCCCGAGACGAACAGGAAGGCGCCCTGCAGCACCGACAGGCCGAGATTGCCGCGGCCGCTGGCCGGATCGAACACCAATTGGTCGAGCGCCATGCGCGCACCCGCGCCCAAGCTGAAGGTGGTCTTGTCGGCGAACATCAGGCCGACCGAGCCGCCTTGGCCGGTGGCGACGATGTCGCCCTGATAGACCGGATCGCCAATGCGCAACTGGCCGGTCGAACCGTCGGCATGGACCACGTTGACCGCGCCCGAGGCCTTCTCGACTCGGCCGATCGGATCGCCGCGCGCGACCGCGCCGCCGGCTTGGGCGTATTGCCCGGGAGCGACCGGGCCGGCCAGCCGCGCTGCGAGGTCGCCATCGACCCGCAATCCGGTATCGGACACCAACTCGGCCGGTGCCGTGGCCGAGAAATATTCCGGCACGACGACCCGCGTTCCGTCGGCGCCGACCAGCACCAAATCCGATCCGTTGCGTTGGAACTCGGCGCCGACCAGGAAGGCGCCGCCGGGAACGATCACGCGACCGGTTTCGGCCGCGGTGGCGACGATCTCAACACTGGGCGATGCGGAAGCCTGGCGAGCCATGGTCCGACTCCAACTCGGTCCGAGTTTACCATGGACTGATTAACAGCACCCTAAGGGGAAACCCTTTGAAGCTGCTCGATATTTTTCAGTCTGCGTTGCGCAGCATGCCGCCGGCCTCGAAGCCGCCGTCCACCGCCAGCACCTGGCCGGTGACGTAGGCGGAATCGGGCCGGGCGAAGAACACCACGCCGGCGGCGATCTCCTCGGGCGTGCCGTAGCGCCGGAGCGGCACCAGCCGCGCATAGTCGCGCCGCGTCGCCGCGTCGTGCGCGGCCTGGGTCATGGCGGTATCGACCGGACCCGGCGCCACGGCATTGGCGGTGATGCCGTGCGGTGCCAGCTCGATCGCCATCTGGCGGGTCAACTGGACGATCCCGGCCTTGGACGTGCCGTAGGCGACGCGGCCATAGCCGGCGCGCAGGCCCGAGATCGAGGCGATGTTGACGATCCGGCCGCCGCCGCCCGCTTCGATCATCGCCTTGGCGGCTTCCTGGCCGAGCAGAAAGGGCGCGGTCAGGTTGATCGCCAGGGTCCGCTGCCAAAGCTCCAGCGGCGTGTCGAGCAGCGGCACCACCTGGGCGATGCCGGCATTGTTGACCAGGATGTCGATGCGCCCGAAAGCCGCCAGCGTCGCCGCGACCAGGGGCGCGATCGCTTTCGGGTCGGACAGATCGCAGGCCAGGCCGCTTGCGCGCGCCGGATCGGGGTCGACCGCCGCCGCCGCGGCCGAGACTTGTTTGGCGTCGAGATCGGCCAGTACCAGCCGCGCGCCCTCGGCGTGCAGCGCGCGGGCGATGGCATGACCGATGCCGCGCGCCGCGCCCGTGACCAGCGCCACCTTGTCCTTCAACGCCGTCATGTCCGATCCTTTCGTGCCGCGATCAGGAATTCGATATTGCCCTCGGGCCCGGCGATCGGGCTGGGGACAATCCCTAGCACGCGCCAGCCCGGACGGGCGTTCAGCCAGGCCTCGATGCGGGCGCAGACCTCGGCGTGCAGGGCGGGATCGCGCACCACGCCCTTGCGGCCGACGCGGCCCTTGCCGACCTCGAATTGCGGCTTGATCAGCGCGACCAGGATTCCGCCCGGCGCGACCAGGTCCAGCGCCGCCGGCAGCACGGTTTCGAGGCCGATGAAGCTGGCATCGCAAGTGACGATGCCGACCGGCTCGGGGACCAGGGTACGGTCGAGATGGCGGGCATTGACCCGCTCGTGAACCACGACCCGCGGGTCCTGGCGCAGCTTCCACGCCAACTGGCCGTGGCCGACATCGACGGCGTGGACCCGCCGCGCCCCGCGCGCCAGCAGCACGTCGGTGAAGCCCCCGGTCGAGGCACCAATGTCGAGTGCCGCCAGCCCAGCGACTTCGATGCCGAAATGCGACAGCGCGCGGTCGAGCTTGAGCCCGCCGCGCGACACCCAGGGATGATCCTGGCCGCGCAATTCGATCGCCAGATCGGCGGCCACGCGCAGGCCCGGCTTGTCCAGCCGCCTTTCGCCCGCGAACACCAGCCCGGCCATGACCAGCGCCTGGGCGCGGGCGCGGCTTTCGGCCAGGCCGCGCTCGACCAGCGCCTGATCCAGGCGGATGGGCTTCATGGTAGGATGGTGCGCATGAGAGGTTCGCTGACCGACATCCTTGCCGAGCTCAAGTCGCGCCTCAAGGCCCTCTATGGCGATTCGCTCAAGCAGCTGATCCTCTACGGCAGCCGCGCCCGCGGCGACGCGCTGCCCGATTCCGACATCGACGTCATGGCGGTGGTCGACGACTACGCCACCGCCAAGCGGCTGCACGAGGAGGAACTCGACATCGTGGTCGATCTCTCGGCGCGGCACAATTGCGTGATCTCGCTCCTGCATCTGACGCCCGAGCGCTATGCCACCGCCATGATGCCGCTGCACATCAACCTGCGGAAGGAAGGCGTCGCGCTGTGACGTTCGACCAAGCAGCTTTGTTGAGGCGTGCGGCCAGCGCGCTGAAATCGGCGCAATTGCTTTTCGCGGCCGGGCAATTCGAAGACGCCGCCTCGCCCTCTTACTACGCCATGTTCTCGACCGCTCAGGCCCTTCTGGTGCACAAGGGCCTGACGTTCAAACGGCACGGCGCCGTGGTTTCGGCCTTCGCCGAGCATTTCACCAATCCCGGTGTCTTGCCGCGCGAGATGCACCGGGCCTTGATCGACGCCCAGGTCGATCGACTCAACGCAGACTATGGCGGGGACCAGCCGCCGGATCGCGCCGCCGTGGCGCGCGACATCGCGGCGGCCGAGCGGATGATCGCGGCGGCAAGGGCCTGGTTGGAAGCGCAGCCCTGAATGAATACCAAGCTGCGATGGACATGAGCCATCGCAGCTTGGAACGGCCATTGAGGCCGCGCGCCTTATGGCGCGTAAGCCAAGGGCGCGGATGCGCCCGCCCGGCGCCTGAGGGCGCGTTGACCGGTCACGGTCAACGCGGATTGGTATAAGTGCAGTTCAAGCCCGGGCGGGCGCGCGGCGGCGGTCGGCGCCGAGCGCGGCCAAAGCGCGCTCGACGATCTGGGGCGCGTTCAGCCCGGCGGCGTCGTACATCTTGCTGGGGCTGTCCTGGTCCTGGAAGCGGTCGGGCAGGACCAGGCTGCGGACCTTCAATCCGCCGCGGTCGAGCAGGCCGGCATCGGTCAGGAATTGCTGGACCTGGCTGCCGAAGCCGCCGATCGCGCCCTCTTCGACCGTCAGCAGCACTTCGTGATGGGCGGCAAGCTGGCGGATCAAATCCTGGTCCAGCGGCTTGGCGAAGCGGGCATCGGCCACCGTGGTCGAGAGCCCGCGGGTCGCCAGCTCGTCGGCCGCCTTGAGGCATTCGCCCAGCCGCGCGCCCAGCGACAGAAGCGCGATCGAGCTACCTTCGCGCAGCACGCGGCCGCGGCCGATCGGCAGAATCTCGCCGCGCGCCGGCAGCGCCACGCCCATGCCCTCGCCGCGGGGATAGCGCACCGCCGACGGCCGGTCGTCGATCGCGGCGCAGGTCGCCACCATGTGCATCAGCTCGGCCTCGTCCGCCGCCGCCATGACGACGAAACCGGGCAGCGCGCAGAGATAGCCCAGGTCGAAGGCGCCGGCATGGGTGGCGCCGTCGGCGCCGACCAGCCCGGCGCGATCGATGGCGAAGCGCACCGGCAGCGACTGGATGGCGACGTCGTGCACCACCTGGTCGTAGGCGCGCTGCAGGAAGGTCGAGTAGATCGCGACGAAGGGCTTGAAGCCCTCGGCCGCCAGCCCGGCGGCGAAGGTGACGGCGTGCTGCTCGGCGATGCCGACATCGAAGCAGCGCTTGGGGAAGCGCTCGGCGAAGAGGTCGAGCCCGGTGCCGGACGGCATGGCGGCGGTGACGGCGACGATCTTGGGGTCGCGCTCGGCCTCGGCGATCAAGGCATCGGCGAAGACCTTGGTGTAGCTAGGCGCGGCGGCCTTGGACTTGACTTGCGCGCCGGTGACGACATCGAACTTGGCGACGCCGTGATATTTGTCGTCGGACTGCTCGGCCGGCGGATAGCCCTTGCCCTTGCGGGTGACGACATGCAGCAGCACCGGACCGTCGGTGGCGGCGTCGCGCACGTTCTTCAGCACCGGCAGCAGATGGTCGAGATTGTGGCCGTCGACCGGGCCGACGTAGTAGAAGCCCAGCTCCTCGAACAGCGTGCCGCCGGTGACGATGCCGCGGGCGTATTCCTCGGCGCGCTTGGCGGCGATGCCGAGGCGCTTGGGCAGCTGGCTGGCCATCTGCTTGGCGATCTGGCGCAGGCCGCGATAAGGCCGCGAGGACAAGAGACGCGACAGATAGGCGCTCATCGCCCCCACCGGCGGGGCGATCGACATGTCGTTGTCGTTCAGCACCACGATCAGCCGCGAGCGCATGGCGCCGGCGTTGTTCATCGCCTCGTAGGCCATGCCGGCGCTCATCGCGCCGTCGCCGATCACGCACACCACGTCGCGGCGTTCGTCCTTGAGATCGCGCGCCACCGCCATGCCCAGCCCGGCCGAGATCGAGGTCGAGGAATGCGCCGCGCCGAACGGATCGAACTCGCTTTCGCCGCGCCGGGTGAAGCCCGACAGCCCGCCGCCCTGGCGCAGCGTGCGCATGCGCGCGCGCCGGCCGGTCAGGATCTTGTGGGGGTAGGACTGGTGGCCGACGTCCCAGATCAGCCGCGCATGCGGCGTGTCGAAGACGTAGTGCAGCGCCACCGTCAACTCGACCACGCCCAGCCCGGCGCCGAGATGGCCGCCGGTGGCCGAAACCACGTCGATCAATTCGGCGCGCAGTTCGGCCGCGAGCTGCGGCAACTGGTCCTCGGGAAGTTGGCGCAGATCGGCCGGAAGGCGGATCCGATCGAGCAGCGGCGTCGGGCCGGCGGACATCGGCGATCCTCGGCGGGCGTCAGGAGCGGCGGGTTATGACAAACTCGGCCACCGCGCGCAAGAGCGCGCCGCGGCCCTCGAAACCGTCGAGATGCTGGGCGGCCTGCTCGGCCAGCAGCCGCGCCTGGCGCCGCGCGCCCTCGACGCCCAGCGCCGCCACCAGCGTCGCCTTGCCGGCGGCCTCGTCCTTGCCGGTGGCCTTGCCGACCTCGCCGGCATCGCCCTCGAGGTCGAGCAGATCGTCGGCGATCTGGAAGGCGAGGCCAAGATTGTTGCCGTAACCCAGCAGCGCATGCCGCGCCACCGGCGAGGCGCGGCCGAGGATGGCGCCCGACTTGGCGGCGAAGGCGATCAGCGCCCCGGTCTTCATGCGCTGCAGCCGGGCGACGCTTTCGGTGTCGAGCGGCTCCTTGGCGGCGCGCAAATCGATCATCTGGCCGCCGCACATGCCGCGCGCCCCCGCCGCCTTGGCCAGTTCCAGCGTCAGCTCGGCCCGCACCTTGGGATCGGCATGGGTCGACTCCTCGGCCAGGACTTCGAACGCCAGGGTCAGCAGCGCATCGCCCGCCAGCAGCGCGGGGCCTCGTCCGAAGGCGCGGTGCACCGTCGGCCGGCCGCGGCGCAGATCGTCGTCGTCCATGCAAGGCAGGTCGTCGTGCACCAGCGAATAGCAGTGCAGCATCTCGATCGCCGCCGCCACCCGCCAGGCGGCCTCGCGGGCGACGCCGAACAGCGCGCTCGATTCGACCACCAGGAAGGGCCGCAGCCGCTTGCCCCCGCCCAGGCAGGCATAGCGCATCGCCGCCAACAGCGGCCCCTCGGGCCCCTCGACCGGCGGCAACAGGCGGTTCAATTGCTCCTCGACCGCGCGCGCCGCCTCGGCCATGGCGCGGGTGAGGTCGAGCGAGGCCACGCCCGGGACCAGGTTCATTCGATTTCGGCCGGCTTGGCGGCGACGCTGCCGTCGGCCGCCAGCGCGATCTTCTCGATCCGCTCCTGCGCCGTCTTGAGCTTGGCCTCGCAATGCTGCTTGAGGGCGGTGCCGCGGGCATAAAGCGCGATCGCCGCCTCGAGATCGACGCCGCCGGATTCGAGCTTGTCGACCACGGCTTCGAGTTCGGCCAGCGCCGCCTCGAAACCCATCGCCTCGATCGGCGCCTCGTCCGTCTTGTCGCCGCGCTTGGCCATCATGCCGCCATCAGTTCCCGCACATGGGTCGCGACCGACGCGCCCAGGGCGCGCAGATTGTAGCCGCCTTCGAGGCTGGACACGAGCCGTCCCTTGGCATGGCGGTCGGCCAGCTTGAGCAGCTCGCGCGTCACCCAGCCGTAATCCGCCTCGCGCAGCTGCAGTTGCGCCAAGGGATCGTCGGCATGGGCGTCGAACCCGGCCGAGACCATCACCAGCTCGGGCGCGAACCTGTCCAGCGCCGGCAGGATCTCGCGCTCGAAGGCGGCGCGGAAGGCGCTGCCGTCAGAGAACGGCGCCAAGGGCGCGTTGACGACGTTGCCGACGCCTTTTTCCTCGCGCCTTCCGGTGCCGGGATAAAGCGGCCATTGATGGGTCGAGGCGAAGAACAGCGCCGGATCGCGCTCGAAGCTGTGCTGGGTGCCGTTGCCGTGATGGACGTCGAAATCGACCACCGCGACGCGCTTGAGGCCGTGGGCGGCGCGGGCATGCAGCGCGCCGACGGCGACGTTGTTGAACAGGCAGAAACCCATCGCCTGGGTGGCCTCGGCGTGATGGCCGGGCGGGCGCACGGCGCAGAAGGCGTTGCGCGCTCCGCCCGAGCAGACTTCGTCGACCGCCTGGCAGACCGCGCCGGCGGCGCGCAGCGCGGCCTCGCGCGAGCCCGGCGAGGCGACGGTGTCGCCGTCGACATAGGCCAGGCCCTGCTTGGGAATGCCGGCGAGGACGAAATCGACGAAATCGGCCGGATGGACGCGCCGCAGCTGCTCGGGCGCGGCCGGCTTGGCCTGGGTGCGGGCCAAGTGCTGGAAGTTCTCGGCCTCGAGCGCGCGATCGACCGCGCGCAGCCGGTCGGCGCATTCGGGATGGCCGGGGCCGGTGTCGTGGTCGAGGAAGGCCGGATGGCCGATCAAGAGCGTGGTCATGGCGGACTCGTGCCCCGCCACCATGCCGCCTCGGCCGGCTTCGCTCAAGGGGGAGGGCTGGACTAATATCCCGGACATGGAAACGCCATTCGCCTTGGAACAAGGAACCGGACCGGCGCTGGTGCTGCTGCACGGCATCGGCGGCGGTGCGTTGGGTTGGCCCGATCAGCTGGCCGCTTGGTCCGATCGGTATCGCGTCATTGCCTGGGATATGCCGGGCTATGGCCGCTCGCCCTTGCCCGAACGGATGAGCTGGCCAGGGCTGGCGGATGCGCTGGCGGCGCTGTTGGATGCGCGCGGCATCGGCCGGGCGGTGGTGCTGGGCCATTCCATGGGCGGGATGGTGGCGCAGGCCTTTGCCGCTCGGCACCCTGAGCGCGTTGCCGGCCTGGTGCTGTCGGGCACTTCGCCCGCTTTCGGGAAAGCGGGCGGCGCCTGGCAGCGCGAATTCCTGTCGGCACGGCTGAAGCCGCTGGACGAGGGCAAGACCCCGGCCGATATCGCCGACGGCAATGCCCGCGCCATCCTGGGCGAGGCGCCCGATGGCATGGCGCATCGCCGCGCCGTCGCCTTGATGGCGGCGGTGCCGGCGGCGACCTATCGCGCGGCGCTGACCTTGCTCGTGACCTTCGATGGCCGCGCCGATCTGCCGCGCATCGCGGTGCCGACGCTGTGCCTGGCCGGCGGCAAGGACACGGTCGCGCCGCCCGAGGTGATGGAAGGCATGGCCAAGCGCATCGCCGGCGCCGACTATGTCGTCATTCCGGGAGCGGGGCATCTGGCCAATCTCGAACGGCCGACGGCGTTCAACGCCGCGGTCGAAGGCTTTCTCGAGCGCCGTCTGGCCGCCGACGGCGCGTGTTGGCGGGCGCGCTGACCTTGTCGCTGGCGCGGTGGATCAGGCATTGGGCGTCGTTCCGGCCGGAGGCGGCGGCGTTGGCGGCAGGCGAGCGGCGGCTGGGCTACGCCGAGTTGGAGAGGCGGACCTTGGCTTTGGCCGGAGGCCTGGCCCGACGCGGCATCGGCCGCGGCGATCGGGTGGCGTTCATCGGCCTCAACCGGCCCGAACAGATCGAACTGGTTTTCGCCTGCGCGCATCTAGGCGCGATCCAGGTGCCGCTGAATTGGCGCCTGGCTCCACCCGAGCTGGCCTATATCTTGGGTCATAGCGGCGCCGCGCTGGCGGTGGCGGCGCGCGAATTCCTGCCGGCGCTGCCGGCGGCACCCAGGCATCTGGTGCTGGGCGAAGCGTACGAAGACCTGATCGGCGAAGGACAGGAGGCGGCCGAAGCCGGCTCCCCCGCCGACGCCCTTTTGATCGTCTATACCTCGGGCACCACCGGCCGGCCCAAGGGCGCGGTGCTGACCCAGCAGGCGGCGCTGGTCAACGCCCTCAATGCCGTCGCTGCCTATGACCTGACCAGCGCCTCGCACGTTCTGACCATGCTGCCGATGTTTCATGTCGGCGGGCTCAACATCCAGACCTTGCCGACGCTCTATGCCGGCGGGCGGGTGACGCTGCTGCCGCGCTTCGAGCCCGAGGCCTGGTTCAATGCGGTCGAGCGCGAGCGGCCGACGCTGAGCCTGGTGGTGCCGGCGGTGATGCGGGCGCTGATCGAGCATCCGCGCTGGGCGCGGGTCGACCTGACCTCGTTGGCCATGGTCGGCGCCGGCTCCTCGACCGTGTCCGAGGCGCTGATCCGCGCCTTCCACGCCAAGGGCCTGGCGGTGGCCCAGGTCTATGGCGCCACCGAGACCGGTCCGATCTGCCTGCACCAACGCCGAGCCGATGCGCTGGCGAATCTCGGTTCGACCGGCAAGCCGGCGCTGCACAGCGAAGTGCGGTTGGTCGACGCCGCGGGCCAAGTGGGCGATCGCGGCGAGATCCAGGTGCGCGGCCGGCATTTGTTGCGCGAATACTGGAACGATCCCCAAGCCAGCGCCGAAGCCTTCGACGGCGGCTGGTATCGCACCGGCGATCTCGGCCATCGCGACGCCGCCGGCTGGTACTGGGTCGACGACCGCAAGCAGGACCTGATCGTCTCGGGCGGCGAAAACGTCTACCCGGCCGAACTCGAAAACGTGTTGGCGGACTGCGCCGAGATCGGAGAAGCGGCGGTGATCGGCCGGCCCGATCCGCGCTGGGGCGAGGTGGCGGTGGCCTGCGTCGTCCGGCGGCCGGGGGCGCGGCTCGACGAGGCCCAAGTGCTGCGGCTGTTCGAGGGGCGGCTGGCGCGATTCAAGCACCCGCGCGCGGTGGTGTTTCTCGATTCCCTGCCGCGCAACGTCATGGGCAAGGTGCAGAAATTCGAACTCAGGCGGCGGCTCGAAGCGTGACTATTTCGCCGGCGCCTCCAGCGCCGACATGAGCCCGTCGATCCCGCCGGCGCGCAGGAAGGCCAAGGCGCAGCCCAGCGCCCGGTCCTCGCCCTGGGCCGGGCGCGGGCATTGCGCCTGTGCGATGC
>VGDZ01000106.1 GCA_016869515.1 Alphaproteobacteria bacterium
ACCCGCGCCAGCCGGCGCGCGGCCAGGCGCGCGGCCTGGCCGAGGTCTTCCATCGCCCGGTCGAGCGGGGGATTTTCGATGATTGCGGCGCGGCTCATGGCTTGTCCCGATGCAGGGCCAGATCGTCGCGGTGGATCAGTTCCTCGCGGCCACGATAGCCGAGGATGGCCTCGATGTCTTGGCTGCGGTGGCCGACGATGCGGCGCGCATCCTCGGCCGAATAGGCCACCAGACCGCGGCCGAGTTCCCGGCCATCGCCATCGACCAGCACCACCGCGTCGCCGCGCTGGAACTCGCCCTCGATCGCGGTCACGCCCGCCGGCAACAGCGACTTGCCGCGCGCCAGCGCCTTGGCCGCGCCGGCATCGACCGCGATCCGGCCCATCGGCTTGAGCGAGCCGCCGATCCACTGCTTCTTGGCCGAGCGCGGCGTGGTGGCGGCGCGGAACCAGGTGCAGCGCCCGCCGGCGAGGATCGCCTTCAAGGGATGCAGCCCATGGCCCGAGGCGATGACCATCGGGCAGCCGGCCTGCACGGCGATGCGCGCCGCCGCCAGCTTGGTGACCATGCCGCCGCGCCCCAGCCCCGAGCGCGCGCCGCCGGCCATGGCCTCGATCTCGGCGGTCAGCGCCGCCACCTCGGGGATGAAGCGCGCGCCCGGATCGATCCCGGGATCGGCGCTGTAAAGCCCGTCGATGTCCGACAGCAGCACCAGGCAGTCGGCGCCGATCATGGCCGCCACCCGCGCCGCCAGCCGGTCGTTGTCGCCGAAGCGGATCTCGGCGGTGGCGACGGTGTCGTTCTCGTTGATCACCGGCACCGCGCCCAGCCGCAACAGCGTGTCGACGGTGTTGCGGGCGTTGAGATAGCGCCGGCGTTCCTCGGTGTCCTCGGCGGTCAGCAGCACCTGCGCCACGCCGATCTCGTGCCCGGCCAGCACGTCGGCCCAGGCATGGGCGAGGCGGATCTGGCCGGCGGCGGCGGCGGCCTGGCTTTCCTCGAGCTTGAGCGCGCCCGGACCGAGGCCGAGATGGCGGCGGCCGAGCGCGATCGCGCCCGAGGACACGACCGCGATCTGCTTGCCCTGGCGGTGCAGCCCGGCCAGGTCCTGGCACAGCGCCTCCAGCCAGGCGCGCTTCAGGCGCCCGCTATCGGCATCGACCAGCAGCGCCGAGCCGACCTTGACGACGATCCGCCGCGCGGCCGACAGGCGCTCAGCCATCTTCGCCCTCCTGCGCGCGCGCGAGCCGGTGGAGCCTGTCCAGCAGCCGATCCAGCCCGGCGCGCGACACGCCCGAGACCGCCATCGCCTCGCATTTCGCCGCGCGCTTGAGCGCCGCCAGCTTGCGCGCGACGACGGGCTTGGTCAGGGCGTCGGTCTTGTTCAGCGCCACGATCTCGGGCTTGGCCGCCAGCGCCGGATCGTAGGCTTCCAGCTCCTTGCGCACGGCGCGGTAATTGCGCACCGCCGCCGCCTCGGTGCCGTCGACGACATGCAGCAGCGCCCGGCAGCGCTCGGCATGGCCGAGAAATCTGTCGCCCAGCCCGCGGCCCTCATGCGCGCCCTCGATCAGCCCGGGCAGGTCGGCCAGCACGAATTCGCGTTCGGCGTCCAGCCGGACGATGCCAAGCTGGGGATGCAGCGTGGTGAAGGGATAGTCGGCGATCTTGGGCTTGGCCGCCGAGACCGCGGCCAACAGCGTCGACTTGCCGGCATTGGGCAGGCCGATCAGGCCGATATCGGCGATCAGCTTCAATTTGAGCCTGAGCGTGCGCTCGGCGCCCGGCCAGCCGGGATCGGCGCGCCTCGGCGCCTGGTTGGTCGAGGACTTGAAATGGACGTTGCCGCGTCCGCCATCACCGCCCTTGGCCAAGAGCAGGCGCTGGCCGGGCTGGGTCAGATCGCCCAGCACCTCGCCGCTGGTCTCGTCCAGGATCTCGGTGCCGGGCGGCAGCTTCAGCACCAGATCGGGGCTGGAGGCGCCCGAACGCTGGCGGCCCATGCCGGGCTGGCCGTTCCTGGCCTTGAAGTGCTGCTGGTAGCGGTAGTCGATCAGGGTGTTGAGGCCGGCGGCGCATTCCGCCCAGACGCTGCCGCCGCGGCCGCCGTCGCCGCCGTCGGGCCCGCCCATGGGGATGAACTTCTCGCGCCGGAACGAGACGCAGCCGGCGCCGCCGGCGCCGCTGGCGATGTGGATCTTGGCCTGGTCGAGAAAGCGCATGTCGCTACCGGTCCACGCAAAAAGCCAAAGGGGGAATGGCCGCCGCCATTCCCCCTTCGCATCGTCCGCGGAATGGCGTGGCGGCGCGTCTTACGACGGCTGCGGCTGGGCTTGCGGCTGGACCGAGATCGTCACCCGGCCCTTGCGGTCGGTGCCGAAGGCGACCTGGCCGTCGATCAGCGCGAACAGGGTGTGGTCGCGCCCCATGCCGACATTGCGGCCGGGATGCCATTGCGTGCCGCGCTGGCGCGCCAGGATGTTGCCGGCCAGCACGATCTGGCCGCCGTAACGCTTGACGCCGAGGCGCCGGCCTTCGGAATCGCGGCCGTTGCGCGAACTGCCGCCGGCTTTCTTGTGAGCCATGGTCGATCTCCTCCGCGCGCGCTCAGGCGGCGATGTCGAGAATGCGCAGCACGGTCAGGTGCTGGCGATGGCCGCGCTTGCGGCGCGAATTCTTGCGCCGGCGCTTCTTGAACACGATCACCTTGTCGGCGCGGTCCTGGGCCACGACCTCGGCCGTGACCTTGGCGCCGGCCAAGGCGGGATTGCCGACCTTGACCTTGTCGCCTTCGCCCACCATCAGCACGCGCTCGAGCGCGAGCTTGGCGCCCTTGTCGCCGTCCAGGCGCTCGACTTCGATCACGTCGCCCTTGGCGACCCGATACTGCTTGCCGCCGGTTTCGATCACCGCGAACATGGCAATGTTTCCAACACGTTGAGGCCCGGGGCCAGGCCCGGGCGGTTCCGAGGGCGCGGACTATAGCCATGCCGGCCCGCCCGTCAAGGCGATTCCGGGGGTGGGGGTGGGCGGGTGAGATGGGGTCGGCGCTGCTGGCCGACGCACTCAAGCGCTGCCTGGCGGCGTCGGAGATCGTCGGCGCGCGCGGCGTCATCGCGCATGCCATCGACGACGTCGCGGCCGCGTTCTACCGCAAGCACGGCTTCGTCGATTCGCCGCTGGGCGAACGCATCATGCCGATGCCGATCGAAACCGTCCGCGCGCTGGTCCGCGCCTAGAATAGAGGCCATGATGCCGGTCATGAACCAGGGATCGCCGCGGCCGGATCGCCGCCTCGCCTACCGGCGCGAGGACATGCCGCGCCCCAAGCTGAAGCGCATTGCCGCCAACCGCATGGCGGCCGCGCACAAGCATCTCGATGTCTTGATGGACGAGCGCGACGCTGCCGCCACCGCGACCAAGCGGTCGCCCAGGATTTCGCGAAATTCCTGAGGGCTCGTCCGCGCTCTACCGATTGACGTTTGGGTAGGTCACACCAGCCGCTTATGCTTCAAAACCGCCCGGCCGCGTTTTCGGGCATTGAGCCAAGGGCGGCATGGGCGCCGGAAGTTATCGGCCCGGCCTTCACCCCATTCCCGCGCGCCGCCGCTTGCCGGGCGGCTTCGAGTGCCATATGTTACATGTAACCAGACCGCAAATCGCGGTCCGGAGCGGGATACGAGGGCACGATTCGCGATCGGTCTTGAACCGTGCGGTTCAAAACCGATCGATCGTGACCTGGGAGGTCGGCATGGCGACGGCGATCGGGCGCAAGCGGCATCCCGGCAAGCGCGGCCGGTCGGCCAAGGAGCGGGTCGGGCGGCATCGCGCCAAGCTGCGCGCCCAGGGCCTGAAGCCGGTCCAGATCTGGGTGCCCGACACGCGCGCACCCGGCTTCGCCATGGAGATCCGGCGACAGTGCCGCCTGATCGCCCGCGGCCCGCGCGATGCCGAAGACCAGGCCTTCGTCGATTCGGTTTCCTGGTTCGACAGCGATGCGGCGCGGTGAGGTCTGGACCGTCGCCGGCGGCGGCGCCTATGCCGGCAAGCCGCGACCCGTGGTCATCGTCCAATCCGATCTGTTCGGCGATCTGGCATCGGCGACGTTCTGTCCGATAACGACCGAACGCATCGCCGCCGATTTCGTCCGTCCGTCGATCGCGCCCAGCCGGACCAACGGCCTGCAAGCGCCGTCCCAGGTCATGATCGACAAGATCACCACCGTGCCGAAAGCCCGGCTGGGCGCGAAAATCGGAACGCTGAGCGAGGACGACCTGCTGAAGGTCAGGCGCGCGCTGGTCCTGTTTCTGGGTATTGGCGCCTAACGGCAATTCCATGCGCCGGATCGAGCCGTGTCGGATTGCCAGGTTCAAGACGGATCGCCAGACTTGTCCAGGCAACAAGACCGCGATCGGATTGCATGGAATCAAAGACGCTATTCCATGCCAACCGTGAATCGCGGTCCAGAGCGGGGATACGAGGGCATGAATCACGATCTGTCTTGAACCCTATGGTTCAAGATGGATCGTGAATCGTGCCCTAGGCCTAGGGGCGACTTTCCTCGCAAGAGGAATCGATCATCCGATCCCGCCGGGCCGATCGCACGCCAAATCGTTGCGCACGCCGATACCAACGGTTGCATGACGCAGTCAATAATTGATGATTTCGAGACTGAGAACGTTGAGCCTGCCCCGCTATGCGTGTAGAATAATACGCAATACATCTCAATCGAGTCGGCCATCCGGCGCCGACCGCTTCAACGCCACCACATCGATCGAGGGAGGATCGCATGTTTCGACGCGGCAGTTTGGCTTTGGGCCTGAGCCTGGCGGTGTTGACGAGCGCGAGCGCGTTCGCCTTCGACACCGTCGCCTACGACAAATACTTGGCCGATTTCGCCTCGCTGGCCGCGGCCTATCAAAAGACCAAGGACGAATTCAAGGACGTGCAGGCGGCCTACGCCAAATCGGCCGAGAGCACCGGAGTGTGCGCCATCGGCAGATGGGCGCTGCTGTTCGAAAAGCCGGTCAAGGACATGGAGGCCGAGCGCAAGAACCTCGAATCCGCCCACGCCGCGCTGCGCCGCAAGGCGGCCGAAGTCGAGGCGGTGCGTTCGGAAATCGAGAAGCAGCATCGCGACGTCAGGGCGCGGATCACCCCGCTGGGCGACCAATATTGGCCCGAGCTGGAGCGCGTCACCGAACGCATGCGCGCGCAATACATGTCGGCGGTGAAAGACAAGGTGATGGCGGCTTACGGCCACTACATGGACGGGGTCAAAACCGTCATCGCCTTCAACAGCCAATACAATGCGGAATGCGGCAAGGCGTTTCCTGGCAACGACGTCGCCAAGCCGGCGGTCGAGAACGCGGCCAAGAAAATCGGCGAGACCGCGGGCTGGAGCAAGAAAATCCGGGACCTGATTTCGTAGTCGGTCGGCGTCCGCCCGCGACTCGGCTCTCGATCGATCCGTCGCGAACCATTCGGTTCGCGAAAGGTCGCGCAAAGCGTCGGGGTCTTCGGCGCCGGCGAGCCCTTCCTGCCCCGGATCGATCACAGGCGCGATTCGATTCCAAACGGCAATCGCGGAGCGGTGCGGAACTCGAGGGCATGGTTCACGGTCCATCGGACAGATCGAACATGTCCTAAACCGCGATCGGTTAGCATGGAATCGCCGATGCTATTCCATGCAAACCGTGAATCGCGGTCAAGAGCAGGATACGAGGGCATGATTCACGATCTGTCTTGAACTCCATGGTTCAAGACAGATCGATCATGCCCTAGCCCTGTGATTCAAGACCGGCCGCTGATGTTCCAGAGGCATTGAGCCAAGGGCGGCGTAGGCCTAGAGTTCGCCGGGGCGTCCGGCGTCGACTTTCGAGCGGGACAGATTCGACGCCCGGCCCGCGCGGCAAGACATATGGCAACGATCGCGACTCCCCCAGCTGACGACACCCCGCGCTTCGCCGAATTGTTCACCCCCAAACTGTGGACGGTGTTGCGCGAAGGCTACGCGCTTCGCCATCTCAGGGCGGACGCGGTCGCCGGGCTGACGGTGGCGATCGTGGCGCTGCCGCTGTCGATGGCGCTGGCGATCGCCTCGGGCGCGCGCCCCGATCAGGGCCTTTACACCGCCATCGTCGGCGGTTTCCTGGTTTCGCTGCTGGGCGGGTCGCGCTTCCAGATCGGCGGCCCGGCCGGCGCCTTCATCGTCCTGGTCTCGGCGACGCTGGCCCAGCACGGCATGGACGGGCTGATCCTGGCCACATTCCTGTCGGGCCTGATGCTGGCGGCGATCGGCCTTCTCCGGCTCGGTACCTTCGTCAAATTCGTGCCCTATCCGGTGACGGTCGGCTTCACCGCCGGCATCGCCGTGATCATCTTCGCCAGCCAGATCAGGGAAGTTCTCGGCCTGGCGCTGGACCGCGAGCCCGGCGAACTGGTCGAGAAGCTGATCGTGCTGTGGCAAGCGCGCGCCAGCCTGAGCCCGGCCGCGACTTGGGTGGCGGCGGCGACGGTGGCGGTCATCCTGGTGTTGCGCGCCTGGCGGCCGCACTGGCCGGGCATGCTGATCGCGGTCGGCGCGGCCGCAGCGGCGACCGCGTTGCTGGATCTCGAGGTGCAGACCATCGGCTCCAAGTTCGGCGGCATACCGGCAGGCCTGCCGGTCCCGAGCCTGCCCGACCTGTCCTTGGACAAGATCATGGCGGTGATGCCGTCGGCGGTCTCCTTCGCCCTGTTGGGCGCGATCGAGTCGCTGCTGTCGGCCGTGGTCGCCGACGGCATGACCGGACGGCGGCACCGCGCCAATTGCGAATTGCTGGCCCAGGGCGCGGCCAATGTCGGCTCGGCGCTGTTCGGCGGGTTCTGCGTCACCGGCACCATCGCCCGGACCGCGACCAATATCCGCTCGGGCGCCCACGGTCCGGTCGCCGGCATGCTGCACGCGCTGTTCCTTTTGCTGTTCATGCTGGTGGCGGCGCCGTTGGCGGTCCATGTGCCGCTGGCCGCCTTGGCGGGCGTGCTGGCGGTGGTGGCCTGGAACATGGTCGAGCGCCCGGCGATCGCCGTCCTGTTGCGCTCGGGCTGGGGCGAGGCGATCGTGCTGGGCACGACCTTCCTGCTGACCGTCTTCCTGGGCGTGACCCAGGCCATCGTCGTCGGCTTCGCGCTGGGCGGAGTGCTGTTCATCCACCGCGCCAGCCGCAGTACCGCCGTCGCCGCCGACATCGCCCGCATCGGCCGCGATCAGGCCGACAGTTCCCATCCGCGCGGCGCCTACGACGAGAGGACGATGGCCGACCCCGACGTCGTGGTCTATCGCATCACCGGCGCGCTGTTCTTCGGCGCCGCGGCCTCGATCGGCTCGGTGCTGGAGCGCATCCACGACCGCCACAAGGCGCTGATCGTCGATTTCTCGGCCGTGCCGTTCCTCGATTCGACCGGCGCCAACATGATCGAGGGGCTGGCGCGCAAGCTGCGGCGCCGCGGCGTCGGGCTGTGGCTGACCGGCGCCAGCCGCGGCGTGCGCCGCGTCTTCCTGACCCACGGCCTGCGCAAGCCGCTGGTGCGCTATGCCGCCGGCGTCGAGGGCGCGCTGGCGGCGTTCCGCGCCGGCGGGACAGCGGCCAAGGCGCGATAGCCGCCGCTCGGCTTGTCGCCCGCGGCGCGGCGATGCAGTATCCGCCCCCGTTTGGCAGGAGAATGCGCGTGGCCGATCCCAGGCAAGTCGACGCCGACATGCTGTCGTTTTGGAACGGCCACGGCGGCCATACCTGGGTCGAGCGACAGTCGCATACCGACCTGACCTTGGCGCCGATGACCGACGCGCTGCTGGCGTTCGCCGCCCCGCGTCCCGGCGAAAAGGTGCTGGATGTCGGCTGCGGCTGCGGCGCGACCACGCTGGAATTCGCCCGCGCCGTCGGGCCCGGCGGCGCCGTCGAGGCGATCGACATCTCGGCGCCGATGCTGGCCGAGGGGAAAAGACGCGCCCAGGCCGCCGGCATCGCCAACGTGGCGTGGCGGCAGGCCGATGCGGCGACCGCCGGGCTTGGCGCGTACGGCTTGCTGACCTCGGCCTTCGGCCTGATGTTCTTCGGCGATCCGGTGGCGGCCTTCGCCAACCTGCGCCGCGCCGCCGGCCCCGGCGCGCGCATGGCGTTCGTGTGCTGGCGGGCGCTGGCCGAAAACCCGTGGATGGAAGTGCCGATGAACGCGGTCGCGCGCCATCTGCCGCCGCGGCCGAAGGCGGTGCCGAACGCCCCCGGCATGTTCGCCTTCGCCGATCCGCATTACGTCGGCCAGGTTCTCGCCGCCGCCGGCTGGGCGCCGCCGCGGCTCGACAGGCTCGATCTCGATCTGGACATCGCCGCCGGGCGCGGGCTGGACGAGGCCGTGGCGCAATCGACCAAGATCGGCGCCGTCAACAGTTGGCTGCGCAACCAGCCGGCCGAGGTCTTTTCCGCCGCCACCGCCTCGCTTCGCCAGGCGCTTGCGGCGCACCAGGACGGCGCGCACGTGCGCCTGCCCGCAGCGATGTGGTTGGTCGCCAGCACGCCGGCCTGAACGGGCGGTCCTGCGGGGCGCGGCGACATCGCCTCGGCATCGATGCGCGTGTCTTCACGCGCCCTTCCGAGGTATCGCGCTTCAAGGCCATCGCGCAGGCCGTCGACGTCTTGGACAAGGCAAGGCGGTTTCTTCGATGCGGCGGTTATCGATGTCCATGCGTTCCGCCTCTTATTTTTTCGTTGGCGATCGAGGACGCGCGGCCCGGCCGGCCGCCAGCGACCTGGCCCATGCCAACGCGCCGATCCGGCGCCGATCTCCCTTCGCTCCTCGCGGAGCCTCGGCAGACAGGCTTGCGCCCGAAGGCTTCGGCATGTCGGTCTGCTTCTTGGCCTGCCTTGGCCGATGCGAAGCCTCGGCTTCGCGCAGGCAGGAGGCATGGGCTGGCGAAGCCTGTCAGAAATCCGACGTTCGCTGGGCTGGCGGCCACATTTTGCGCTGACACTGGAGGGCAGCCCACATCTCTTCTAACTGTAGGCGGATCTGCCGCAGGTCGTTGAGGGGCACGAGTTCGGTCTTTGACCAATCGACAAATTTGGAATCCTTTTTTCCAGACAACTCAGGCCGTACCCGGAATGGTTCTCGCGAGTCCGTATTGGTCCACATCGCGTGCACCATATCGTTGCGCTGCTCTGCCAGCCGCCTGATCTGGGCAATGACTCCAGATAGGTTATCGAAGAGTTCGGGGGAAAGCTCTCTTTTCGCCTCCTTAGAAACCTCATCGCACAATGACGACAACTGGCGGTTCTGCTCTGCTTCAAGCATCCCATCAGTGAAACCTTCATTCAGCAACTGCTTGAGGCACAACTTCAGCACAAACTCCAAACGCCCCGCCGCAACGACGAGCCGGCCCATTTCGCAAAAAAATTGCGGCTCGAAGTCGTCTCGAATGGGAATCGTCCCAGCCATTACCGCAGATTACCAGAGAGCGTTGGATTTCGGTTGCTCTCGAAGGCAATGAGGGAGGGGGTGGGATTGTGAAAACGCGGCATGCCGCGTTTTCATCCTCGGGCCTTGATGGCCCTCGGGCCGCCTCGCCCGAGGCTCGGCGTCGCTCGTCCGCTTCGCGGTCTCGCCGAACCTGGGTCCGTCCGCCGCACCCCGCACGCCAACTCAAAAGGCCCCGCTTCGGGGGCCTTTGAGTTGGCGGAGGGAGAATACCCGACATCCAACGT
>VGDZ01000107.1 GCA_016869515.1 Alphaproteobacteria bacterium
GTTTCCGGATCGCGAGGACCAACTAGCCCCCTGTGCCTTCGAGGTCCTGAGTATTCTGGACGGAATGGGACTCGCTACAGCGCAATGCTCGGGCGGGCGCTACCCCAGGGCCATCGCCACCCGCCAGCGCGCCCGTTTGCCCGCGTTCGCGCGGCCCTTTCATGCCCATTTTGGTCGAGGAATCAATGGCCTGAGGCCGGCGTAAGCGTGCCTTGGCGTCCCATTTCGTCCCGCCTTGGCCGCGCCGACTGGATGGTCTGGTGGATGGTCTGGAATCCGCAGCCCTTCAGAAAGCCGCGATATTTCAAACTGTTGTCAGAGGTAAGTGGCGGAGGGAGCGGGATTCGAACCCGCGAGGAGCTGTTAACCCCTACACACTTTCCAGGCGTGCGCCTTCGACCGCTCGGCCACCCCTCCGGCCCATGGGGCGGGGTCGATATAGCCTTCCGCGCCGGCCGGTTCAACGCCGCTTCTTTGCCCGCCGCTCTTGTTCTAGAGTGCGCCGCCATGTCCGACCGTGACGAGGACTCCGCGGCCATCGACCGCGGGCTTGCATCGCTGCACGCCATGTTGCATGGGCTGTGGCGGTTCGGCGCCAACGCGCTGGTCGGCTGGACCGCGACGCCGCGCGCGATCGAGGTCATCACGGTGCCCAAGATCCGGCTGTTCGCCACGGTCGATCCGCATCGCCGCATCTTCAACGGCGAACGCCGCATGGGCGCCAACACCTTCCGCGAGGTCTCCACCTCGCTCGGCTCCGAGCCGATCGAGATCCGGCTCGAGCGGCCGGTCGGGTCCGAAGCGGGCGAGATCGATCCCGAGCGTATCGAGCAGGCCTTTCTGCCCTTCGCCATCACCGAGACCGAGCACCGCGCGCTGTTCCTGATCGACATCGTCGGATTCTCGCGCGGCCGGCCCGAGCAACAGGCCAGCCAGTTGGCGACGCTGGAATTTGCGCTCAACATCGTCCAGGCCACCGCCGAGGCCAACGGCATGGTGTGCGATCTGGCGCGTTCGACCACCGGCGACGGCTTTTACGTCTGGAACCGCTTCAAGGGGCTGTCGGCCGATGTCGATCTGCTGGCGGCGATGGTGCTGTTCCTGGCCTTCCATAAGGCGCTGGCGCGCACCGTCCAGGTCGCGTCCGCGGTGCCGCGCATCCGCGTCGTCACCGCCATCGGCCGGCACTACACCTACTTCCAGCCGCGCGCCGAACCCGGCGAGACGCCGCAATACATCGTCGGCCAGGTCAGCATCGAGGCGGCGCGCCTGATCGGCTCGGCCCGCGACGGCCAGATCATGGCGGCCGACGATCACCGCCCCGACGACACCGGCATCATGCTCGACATCCACGCCATGCTGGCGCGCGCCGCCCAACGCCTGGCCGGGCTGTCCGACGTCACCGTCATGGGCCAGCGCATCGCCAAGGTCGAACTGGCCGCGACCGGCCCGGCCGGACCCGACGGCCGCATCAGGCCGCAAAAGCTGCGCGTGGTCGACAAGCACGGCTTCGAGCATTTCGGCTACAACGTCACCGCTCGGGTCGACCTCGCCGCCGGCGAGCCCCTGATTTCCGGCCTGACCCACGCCGAACTGATCGCGCCCAAAGTCAAGGCCTGATCCCGCCTTCCCCGTCGGAGCGCGGGATCACGCCTTGCGGGCCCCGACGCGGAAAGGCATGCTAGCCGTCGGGGGGTCGGTCTTGTTCAGGGGAACGCCATGACCAGCATCGTCATTGCCTCGGCCGCGCGCACGCCGGTCGGCAGCTTCAACGGCGCATTGGGCGGCTTGCCGGCGCACGAACTCGGCCGCGTCGCCATCGAAGGCGCGCTGGCCCGCGCCGGGGTCAAGCCCGACGAGGTGTCCGAAGTAATCATGGGCCAGATCCTGTCGGCCGGCCAAGGCCAGAACCCGGCGCGCCAAGCCTCGATGGCGGCGGGCTGCCCCAAGGAAGTTCCGGCCTGGGGCGTCAACCAGCTTTGCGGCTCGGGCCTGCGCGCGGTCGCGCTCGGCTTCCAGGCGATCAAGAACGGCGACTCGCGCATCGTCGTCGCCGGCGGCCAGGAGAGCATGAGCCAGGCGCCGCATGCCGCGCATTTGCGCGACGGCACCAAGATGGGCGCCCTGCAGATGGTCGACACCATGATCAAGGACGGGCTGTGGGACGCCTTCAACGGCTATCACATGGGCAACACCGCCGAGAACGTCGCCAAGCAATGGCAGATCACCCGCGAAGCCCAGGACGCCTTCGCCGTCGCCTCGCAGAACAAGGCCGAGAAGGCGCGCAAGGGCGGCCGCTTCAAGGACGAGATCGTCCCGGTCACGATCAAGACCCGCAAGGGCGACGTCGTGGTAGACACCGACGAATATATCCGCGACGGCGTCACGCTCGACGGCATCGCCAAGTTGAAACCGGCCTTTGCCAAGGACGGCTCGGTCACCGCCGCCAATGCCTCGGGCATCAACGACGGCGCCGCGGCGCTGGTGCTGATGACCGCCGACGAGGCCAAGCGCCGCGGCATCGCGCCCCTGGCCACCATCGTCTCCTGGGCCCAGGCCGGGGTCGATCCGGCGATCATGGGCACGGGGCCGATCCCGGCCTCGCGCGAGGCGCTGCGCAAGGCCGGTTGGTCGGTCGGCGATCTCGACCTGGTCGAGGCCAACGAGGCCTTCGCCGCCCAAGCCTGCGCGGTCAACAAGGATCTCGGCTGGGATCCGGCCAAGGTCAACGTCAACGGCGGCGCCATCGCCATCGGCCATCCGATCGGCGCCTCGGGGGCGCGGGTGCTGACCACGCTGCTGTTCGAGATGCAGAAGCGCGGCGCCCGCAAGGGCCTGGCCACGCTGTGCATCGGCGGCGGCATGGGCATCGCCATGTGCGTGCAGCGCGACTGATCGCACCAACATCACGGAGGTCGTCATGTCCACCAAGGGACGCGTCGCCGTCGTCACCGGCGGCACCCGCGGCATCGGCGCCGCGATCTCGATCAAGCTCAAGGAAGCCGGCTACGCCGTCGCCGCCAACTATGCCGGCAACGACGAACGCGCCAACCAGTTCAAGTCGGTGACCGGCATCTCGATCCACAAGTTCGACGTCGCCGACTACGAGGCCTGCGTCGCCGCCTGCACCCGCATCACGGCGGAACTGGGGCCGATCGCGGTGCTGGTCAACAATGCCGGCATCACCCGCGACGCCACCATGTCCAAGCTCAACCACGACATGTGGCAGGAGGTGCTCGACACCAATCTGGGCGGCTGCTTCAACATGGCCAAGGCGGTGTGGGACGGCATGCGCGAGCGCAATTTCGGCCGCATCGTCAACATCGGCTCGATCAACGGCCAGGCCGGCCAGTACGGCCAGGTCAACTACGCCGCCGCCAAATCCGGCATCCACGGCTTCACCAAGGCGCTGGCCCAGGAGGGCGCGCCCAAGGGCATCACCGTCAACGCCATCGCGCCGGGCTACATCGACACCGACATGGTGGCGGCGGTGCCCAAGCCGGTGCTGGACAAGATCGTCGCCCGCATCCCGGTCGGCCGGCTGGGCAAGGCCGACGAGATCGCGCGCGGCGTCCTGTTCCTGGTCGCCGACGACGGCGGCTTCATCACCGGCTCGACGCTGTCGATCAACGGCGGCCAGCACATGTATTGAGGCCCGGGCGATGAGCCCGCTGCTCAAGCCGATCCAATACGCCGAGGCTTCGGCCGAGGTGCGCGCGGTCTATGACGACATCATGACGCTGCGCAGATCGGACTGGATCAACGATTTTTGGAAGGTGCTGGCGCACGATCCGGCGACGCTGCGCCGCACCTGGGAGGCGGCCAAGCAGGTGATGGCGCCGGGTGCGCTCGATCCCTTGACCAAGGAGCTGCTCTACATCGCTGTGTCGGCCACCAACAACTGCGACTATTGCATCTACTCGCACACCGCGGCCGCGCGCGCCAAGGGCATGACCGACGCCATGCTGACCGAAGTCATGGCGGTGGTCGGGCTGGCCAACCAGACCAACCGGCTGGCCAACGGCTATCGCATCCCGCCCGACGAGCGCTTCAAGCCGAAATCCTGAACCCGGCGCAAGAGCGCCCGCAGGCGCGGATCGGGCACCCCCGCCGCTTCGAGATGGGCGACGGTGTTGCGCAAATAGTCGAGATTGCGTCCGGTGCGGCCCTGGCCGTGCCGGATGTGCCGCGCCTGCACCGCCAGCGGCAGCTTGCCGGTATAGCTCGGCCGCGTCTTGTCGACGACGAAGGTCAGCGCCCGCGCCCGTCGACCGCCCAGGCGCAGGAACACGAAGCGCGGCACGTAGACGTCGGTCGGCAATTCGCGCGCCCGCAGGTAACGCAGCGTCGCCGGCCGGTCGCGCGCGGCGACGCGGAAGGCCACGCCTTTGACCGAGCCGCCACGATCGAGCCCCAGCACCAGCCCCGGCCGCTCGGGCGTGCCGCGATAATGGGTCGACCAGATGCAAAACGAGCGATGCCAGCCATGCAGCACCGCCGGCCGGCGCTCGACGAAACGGAATCCCGGCCGCCAGATCAGCGAGCCGTAACCGAATACCCAAAGCGGCGCGCGACGGGTCAAGGTGTCGCGAGGCAGAACCGCCGTCATCGCGGCCCAATCTCACGCGCCGCCGTCATCGCGGTTTTGCCGGCAAGTTGACCAGCGCCACGCCGATCGCCGCCAGCGCCATGCCGCCCAGCGCGGTCGGCCCCAGGCGCTCGTCGAACAGCACCAAGGCGATCAGCGCGGTCGAGGCCGGCACCAGATAGAACAGGGTCGAGACGCGATAGGCTTCGCCCTGGCGGATCAGGATATAGAGCAAGGTGATCGCCCCCAGCGACATCACGAACACCAGCCAGCCCAGCGCGAACCAGAATTGCGGCGTCGGATCGACGACCCCGGTCTCGAAGATCGAGGCCAGCAGCGTCATCATCGCCGCCGCGGCCACGAACTGAATCGCCCCGCCCGAACGGATATCCATGCCGGCGCAGAATTTCTTCTGATGGATGGTGCCCGCGGTCATGCCCAGCAGCGCCAGCCCCGACAGCCCCATGGCAAAGGGCGTGCCGAGCCCGAGGCCGAGCTTGTTCCACACCACCAGCGCGACGCCGCCGAACCCCAGCACCAGCCCGACCCAGGCCCGCAAGGTGACTCTCTCGCCCAGCACCGGCCCGGCCAAAAGCGCGGTCAACAGCGGCTGCACGCCGACGATCAGCGCCGACACCCCGGCCTCGACCCCCTGATGGATCGAGGCGAACACGCCGCCGAGATAGACCCCATGGACCAACAGCCCGGCCAGGGCGATGTGCAGGATCTGCGCCGTGCCCTTCGGCCAGGGTGCCTTCATCGCCAGCGACAGCGCCAACAGCAATCCCGCGACCAGCCAAAAGCGGATGGCGAGGAACGTACACGGCTCGACGAAGGGCAGGCCGAACTTGGCGCCGATGAACCCGGTCGACCACAGGAACACGAACAGTCCCGGCATGGCGGCAAGCCACAGCGCCCGGGCGCGCGACGACATCGGCTGAGACATCACCGGCCGATGCTTAGTCCCTCGACGCGCCGCTGTCCATGCCGGCTATAATGGCGGCGATGTCCGTCACCCGCCGCTACCTCGCCCTGCTGCTGGCCGTGATCGGGGCAGTCGCCGCCTACAGCGCCTATTGGGTTTGGATCGCGCAGCGCGCCGCCGATGGCCTTGAGGCCTGGGCCGAGTCCCAGGCGGCGCAAGGCTGGACCGTAGCCTGGTCGCGGCTGGACGCGCGCGGCTATCCCTTTCGGCTGATCCTTGCGTTGCAGGACGTTGCCGCCTGGAACGAGCGGGTGGCGCTGTCGGTCGAACGCCTCGACGCCGTCGCCAAGCCCTGGGACCTCAGCCATGTCATCGCCGAGGCGCATGGCGTCGGCCGCCTGCAGCAGATCGAGGGCGAGAACGTGCGGCACTGGCAGGCGCTATGGGACCGCGCCATGGCGTCGGCGCGCTTGTCGGGCGCGGGCGAAATCCGCCGGCTCGATCTCGAGATGCGCAATCTCAAGCTCGACGGCCCGCAGGGACTTGCGCTCGAAACCACTCGCTTGCGGGTTCATGGCCGGATCAATCGCGGCGAGGACGCCGAGCGGCCGGAGGGCACGCGCGATCTGGCGTTGGCGGTCGAAGGCACGCGCTTGCCAGCGATGCTGCAT
This sequence comes from Alphaproteobacteria bacterium, assembly GCA_016869515.1. GTDB lineage: Bacteria > Pseudomonadota > Alphaproteobacteria > VGDZ01 > VGDZ01 > VGDZ01. Next base: position 6,185 of record VGDZ01000107.1, read on the forward strand.
GGCCCCCTCGGCCGCGACCTCGCTTTGCTGGAAATCGCGACCCGGCTCGGCGGCCGCCCGGAGACCGGACTGGCCGCCTGGCGCGACGATGGCGGGACGCTCGACGTCAATCGCCTCGCGCTGCGCTTGGGACCGATCGAGGCCGAGGGCGATGCCACGCTGGCGCTCGACAAGGCCATGCGCCCGATCGGCGCCGGCAAGGTCAAGCTGCGTGGCCAGGATGCCTTGATCGATCTCCTCGTCGCGCAAGGCACGCTCAGGGAGGGCGAAGGTCGGCTGGCGCGGGCTGCCCTGACACTCCTCGCCCAGCGCGATGCCGATCAGAGACCTTATATCGAGGCGCCGCTTACGGCCCAGGACGGTCGGCTGTGGCTGGGACCGGTGGCACTTGCTACGCTTCCGGTCTTGGACTTTCAGTAGCGCTTAAAGGATTGATAAAACAATAGAATTAGACCAGCTCTCGGCGATTTATGGAGTCAAATCGCCAGGCGCTTGACCAGACACGAATTGATATGAATCAATGTCGACGCCGCATCGCATTGTCATACTTAATCTGACGCAACAAACACCACCGTCCGGAGATGCCTTGACGTGAAGACCCGCCGTTTCGCCAAGCCTGATCCCGCCACCTGGAATCTGTGCGGCGTACTGGTGCAGACCGCGCCGACCCGCATGGACGAGGTGGCGGATGCGCTCGCCGCTCTGGCCGGGGTCGAGGTCCATCGCCGTCAACCCGACGGCCGAGTGCTGATCACGATCGAAGACACCGCCACCGACAGCGCCGGCGCCACGCTGACCCGCATCGCCGGCCTGCCCGGCGTCGCCGACGCGGCGCTGGTCTATCACCACGCCGAACCCAAGCCGCAAGTTTCCGAGGAGAGCCCGTCATGACGACCCTCAACCGCCGCGACTTCATCAAGGCCGAGGCCATCGCCGCCGTCTCCGCCGCCGCCGGCCTGCCGCTCGCGGCATCGGCCCAAAGCAACGGCTCGGCCGAGATCAAATGGGACAAGAGCGTGTGCCGGTTCTGCGGCACCGGCTGCGGCGTGCTGGTCGGCGTCAAGGACGGCCGCGTGGTCGCGACCCAGGGCGATCCCGATGCGCCGGTCAATCGCGGCCTCAACTGCATCAAGGGCTACTTCCTGTCCAAGATCATGTACGGCGAAGATCGCGTGACGCGGCCGCTGCTGCGCATGAAGAACGGCAAGTTCGACAAGGACGGCGATTTCCGGCCCGTGACGTGGAACCAGGCCTTCGACATCATGGCCGAAAAGTGGAAGGCGGCCCTCAAGAAGCATGGCCCTTCCGGCGTCGGCATGTTCGGTTCGGGCCAGTGGACCATCTGGGAAGGCTATGCCGCCGCCAAGCTGCACAAGGCCGGCTTCCGCACCAACAACATCGATCCCAATGCGCGCCACTGCATGGCTTCGGCCGTGGCCGGCTTCATGCGCGCCTTCGGCATCGACGAGCCGATGGGCTGCTACGACGACATCGAGCACGCCGATGCCTTCGTGCTGTGGGGCGCCAACATGGCGGAGATGCATCCGATCCTGTGGTCGCGCCTGACCGACCGGCGGTTGACCAGCGAGGGCGTCAAGGTGGTGGTGCTGTCGACCTTCGAGCACCGCAGCTTCGAACTGGCCGATCTCGGTATCGTCTTCAAGCCGCAGGCGGATCTGGCGATCCTCAACTTCATCGCCCACCACATCATCTCAACCGGAAGGGTCAACCAGCAATTCGTCGCCAAGCACGTCAATTTCAGGCGCGGCGCGACCGATATCGGCTATGGGCTGCGGCCTGAACACGCGCTGCAGAAGGCGGCCAAGAATGCCGCCAATGCCGGCGGCTCGACGCCGATGAGCTTCGACGAGTTCAAGGCCTTCGTCGCCGATTATACGCTCGACAAGGTCGCCCAGCTTTCGGGCGTGCCGCGCGATCAGCTGTTGGCCTTGGCCGAGCTTTACGCCGATCCGCGGCGCAAGGTGATGTCGCTGTGGACCATGGGCTTCAACCAGCATGTCCGCGGCACCTGGGCCAACAACATGGTCTACAACCTGCATCTGCTGACCGGGAAGATCAGCGAACCGGGCAACAGCCCGTTCTCGCTCACCGGCCAGCCCTCGGCCTGCGGTACGGCGCGCGAGGTCGGCACCTTCGCCCATCGCCTGCCGGCCGACATGGTGGTGACCAATCCCCAGCACCGCGCCCTGACCGAACGCATCTGGCAGCTGCCCGAGGGCACGTTGCCCGGACAGGTCGGCTATCACGCCGTGCTCCAGCACCGCATGCTCAAAGACGGCAAGCTCAACGCCTACTGGGTGATGTGCACCAACAACATGCAGGCCGCGCCCAACCTCAACCAGGAAAGCTGGCCGGGCTATCGCAATCCAGACAACTTCATCGTCGTCTCCGACGCCTATCCGACCGTGACCGCGCTGGCGGCCGATCTGATCCTGCCGACGGCGATGTGGGTCGAAAAGGAAGGCGCCTACGGCAATGCCGAGCGCCGCACCCAGTTCTGGCGCCAGCAGGTGCCGGCGGCGGGCGAATCGCGCTCCGATCTGTGGCAGATCATGGAGTTCTCCAAACGCTTCAAGATCGAGGAGGTGTGGACCGCCGAGCTGTTGGACAAGGCGCCGCAGTATCGCGGCCTGACCATGTTCGACGTCCTGTTCCGCAACCGCGTGGTCGACAAGTTCGGGCTCGACCAGTTGGGCGCCGAGCGCCTCAACGACGAAAGCCGGCATTTCGGCTTCTACGTCCAGAAGGGTCTGTTCGAGGAATACGCTCAGTTCGGCCGCGGCAAGGCCCACGACCTGGCGTCGTTCGAGCTCTATCACCAGACCCGCGGCCTGCGCTGGCCGGTGATCGAGGCCAAGGAAACGCTGTGGCGCTTCCGCGAGGGCTACGATCCCTACGTCAAGGCCGGCGAGGGCGTGAAGTTCTACGGCAACGCCGACGGCAAGGCCAACATCTTCGCCCTGCCCTACGAGCCGCCGGCCGAAAGTCCCGACCGGGACTACGATCTCTGGCTGACCACCGGCCGCGTGCTCGAACACTGGCATTCGGGCTCGATGACCCGCCGCGTGCCCGAGCTGCATCGCGCCGTGCCCAACGCCGTGGTCTATATGCACCCGAACGACGCCCGCAAGCGCGGCCTGCGGCGCGGCCAGACCGCGAAGGTGGTATCGCGGCGCGGCGAGATGGTCAGTCGGATCGAAACCAACGGCCGCAACAAGCCGCCCGAAGGCGTGATCTTCATTCCCTGGTTCGACGAGAGCCAGCTGGTCAACAAGCTGACGCTCGACGCCACCTGCCCGATTTCGCTCGAGACCGACTTCAAGAAATGCGCGGTTCGGGTGGAGCGGGCCTGAGGCGGACGGAGGCGGGCCGGTGGACCGGGATCGGCGCGAAGTGCTGGGCCAGGCGCTGCGTGGCGCCTGCGGCTTGGGCGCGCTCGGACTCGGGCTTGCCGCCGTGGCGCCCGCGCCCAGCGGCCGGGCCGGGGTCGCGATTCG
>VGDZ01000108.1 GCA_016869515.1 Alphaproteobacteria bacterium
TGGCTCAAGAAAACCCGGTCAGGTCACCGGGGCCGGCGACCGATAACCGAGGCTGCTGTGTGGGCGGATCTCATTGTAGTGCCGCCGCCAGGCCTCGATCAGCACCATGGCTTCGGCAAGGCTGTAGAAGATCTCACCGTCGAGCAGCTCGTCGCGTAGCGAGCCATTGAAGCTTTCGTTGTAGCCGTTCTCACAGGGCGACGCCGGCGTGATGTAAAGCGTCTTCACGCCTACCTTGGAGAGCCATTTCCGCACCGCGAACCTATTGGTGATCATATCGAGCAAACGAGCGACAACCCTCGAGGATTGTGCGTCCCCACAACCCACCCTCCCTCGCCCATCCACCGCCAGTGAATCACGAGACCCCGCAGCCGCGAAGGGGGGCAGCAACCTTCTAACCAATCACGGATTATCATTGCGGTCGGATCGACCAAAGCTGCAAATAGCGGACTAATCGAGGCCGCGATTCCCTATGAACCGTGAATCGCGCTCCCGAGCGGGATAGGAGGACACGATCGATCTCGCGCCGATCGGTTCGAGATCGGCCGCGGCCGGAGCCCGCGTTTCGGCGGTCGAAAACGGAATCCGACAGCCGAACTTGCGTCGACCTGCCGGGCGATGCCATGCTTTCGGGCCGCTTCCGCGGCGTGGATTGGGAAACGGGGTTGGGGCATGTCGGAATCGGTCGTCGCTGCTGCCATGTCGGTCGACAATGTGCGCAGGCATGTCGATCATATCTGCACGCAGATTCCCTCGCGCCTGGCGGGTTCCGAGAACGGCCGGCGCATGGCCGAATATTCGCGCGAGGTAATGGCCGGGCTCGGGCTTGCGGCCGAGATCCACGAATTTCCGGCGGTGGTCAGTTTCCCGGGGGCGGCCGAGTTCCGACTGAAGGGGCCGGCCGAGCGCGTCATCGCCGCCAACACGCTGGGCCATAGCGTCGATACCGGCCCGCAAGGCCTGGCCGGCGAATTGGTCTGGGCCGGCAATGGCGGCTATGCCGACTACGAGACCCGCGACGTGCGCGGCAAGATCATCCTGACCGAGCTGTCCTATTCCCCCGCCCGCCACGAGAAGCAGCGCATCGCCGGCCAGAAGGGCGCGATCGGCGCGGTGATGATGAATTGGGGTCATGACGGCAACGCCGCCGTGCCCTACGGCTCGGTCAAGCCGGCGTGGGGCGTGCCCACGCCCGAAAGCTGGCGCGAGGAGATGCCGGTCATTCCGTGCATCGGCGTGGCGCGCACCGAGGGCCTCGAACTGAAGCGCCTGGCCGAGCGCGGCCGGGTCGAAGTGTGGTTCCGCACCGAGGTCGAGAACGGCTGGAAGCCGGTGCAGATCACCGTCGCCGACATGACCCGAGGGCCCGAGCAGGATTTCGTGCTGGTCGGCGGCCATCAGGATTCGTGGTTCGGCGAGGCCGCGACCGACAACGCTGCCGGCAATTCCTGCAAGTTCGAACTGGCGCGGGTGTTCAGCCAGCACCGCGATCGCCTGCGGCGCGGGCTGGTGTTCGGATTCTGGACCGCGCACGAGACCGGCACCATGGCCGGCTCGACCTGGTTCGTCGATCGTTATTGGGACCGGCTGCGGCGGCATGCCGTGGCCTACATGCAGATCGACCAGCCCTCCTGCGTCGGCACCACCGAGTGGAAGACCATGTCGAGCGTCGAGCTCAAGGACTTTCACCAGGGCATCGAGAAGCGGATGCTGGGCAATCGCCCCTATCGCTGGCATCGCGCCGCCAAGACCGGCGACAATTCCTTCCTCGGCGTCGGCATCCCCAGCTTCCACGGCGAGGGCGGCTTCACCGCCGACGAACTCAAGGCCACCGCCAACGCCACGCTCGGCTGGTGGCATCATTCGATCGAATGCTGTCGCGACAAGCTGGACTGGTCCTATTTGGCCGACCATCTGCGCATCTATGCGGCCTATCTGTGGGAGCTGTGCATGGCGCCGGTGCTGCCGTTCCGCTTCCGCCCGGTGGCCGATCAGTTCGTGATGCGGCTGCAGGAGCTGGCGCCCGCCGGCAAGCCGGTCGGCCTCGACGGCGCGCTGGCCCGCGCCCAGGACTTTTGCGCCGCGGCCGAGCGGCTGGACGCGGCGGCCGATGCCTGGCGGGCGCGCTATGCCGCCGGCCACCAGGACCAGGCTCCGGCCGAGGCGCTCAACCTCTGCATCAAGCGGCTGTCGCGCCTGTTGGTGCCGCTGCAAAGCAGCGCCAAGGGCGCCTACGACCAGGACCCCTACGGCTATACGCCGCAGACCACCATGCTGCCGGCGCTGTACGACGTGGCGCGGCTGGGCAAGCTGGCCAATGCGGGCGAGGAGCGCTGGCTGCTGGAGACTAAGCTGCGGCGCGAGCGCAACCGCGTCGCCGACGCCCTCGACGATGCCCGCACGATGATCGAAGATGGACTGAACGACTTGACCTGAACTGGAAACGGGAGGGGATGCGATGAGGACTTTGCTTTTGGCGGTGGCGGCAAGCGCCGCCTTGACCGCGGGCTTCGACGCCGCGCCGGCGCGGGCCCAATCCAAGGCCACGACCCTGGTGTGGGGCGATCAGCTTCCCGCCGGGCTCGATCCGCACGTGGTTTTCGACGTGCCGATGCAGTACGTGCTGCTCAACGTCTATGACGGGCTCTATCGCTATATCGGCAATCCGCCCGAACTCAAGCCCTGGCTGGCCGAAAGCAGCAGCGTCGGCGCCGACGGCCTGACCTGGGAGTTCAAGCTGCGGCCCGGGGTCAAGTTCCACGACGGCAGCGACCTGGTCGCGGGCGACGTGGTCTACAGCTTCCGGCGCGTGCTGGGCATGAAGCGCGGTCCGGCCGGCGCCTTCCTGCCGGTCCTGAAGGCAGACAAGATCACGGCGCCGGATTCGCGCACCGTGCGCTTCCAGCTCGAAAGCGCCTATGCGCCGTTCCTGGCGGCGGTGCCGCTGGTGGCGATCGTCAATCCGCGGGCGATCGCGCCCAACGTCAAGGGCGACGACTGGGGCAGCGCCTGGCTGGCCAGCAATGCCGCCGGCTCGGGCGCCTACTCGATCGACGCCGCCAGCTACCGGCCGCGCGAGGCGCTCGACCTCAAGCGCAATGCCGGCCATTTCTTCGGTTGGAGCGACAATCCCAAGCCGATCGATTTGGTGCAGTCGCGGCCGGTGCAGGAGACCTCGACCCGCGTGCTGGCGCTGATGAAGGGCGACATCGACTCGACCGATTCCTACCTCCCCACCGACCAGGTCGAGCGCGTGCAGAAAAGCGGCTCGACCGCGGTCGCCAAGGACGAATCGATGCGGGTGTTCATCATCCGCATGAACAACAAGAAGGCGCCGTTCGACAACGTCGAGTTCCGCCGCTGCGTCAGCCAGGCCTTCAACTACGACGGTTTCATCAACGTCATCCTCAAGGGCTACGCCGAGCGCAATCCGGGGCCGATGCCCAAGAACCTGTGGGGCGCGCCGGCCGACGCCAAGGGCTATCGTTTCGATCTCAAGGCCGCCAAGGATGCCTGCGACAAGGCCAAGGCCGCGGGCGCGCCGATCGGCCGCGAGATCGAGATCCACACCCAGTCCGAGCTCGATCAGACCCTGCAGGCGGCGCAATTGCTGCAGAGCGATCTCAAGAAGATCGGGGTCAACGCCAAGATCGTGCCCAACCAGTGGCCCAATCTGACCTCGTCGACCGCCAAGGCCGAGACCACGCCCGACATGTGGATTCACTGGATCAGCACCTATTTCGTCGATCCCGAAAACTGGATCGGGCAGACCTACGACAGCCAGTTCCACGGCACCTGGAAGGCCTCGTCCTGGTATTCCAACGCCAAGGTCGACGCCATGCTGCGCGAGGCCCGGGTCTCGACCGACCAGGCCAAGCGCAAGAAGCTCTATGAGGACGCCTCGCGCATCGTCATCGACGAGGCGGCCGACATCTGGGTCTACAACACCGTGCAGTTGCGCGGGCTGACCAACCGCGTCGCCGGCTACAAGTTCAGCCCGGTCGGCGGCGGCGGCGATCTGCGCTATCTGACGCTCAAGAACTAGAAGCGCTACCGGCGCCGGGGCGGCGGGACCGCCCCGGTTGCCGGCTTCACGGGGCTTGGCATGCTGCGTTTCCTGGTCCGGCGCTCGCTGTTGGTGCTGCCGTCGCTGTTGGGATTGTTGGTGCTGACCTTCGTCCTGATGCGGGTGGTGCCGAGCGATCCCGCCGCCGCGCTGGCCGGCGAGACCGCCAGCGCCCAGCAGATCGAGCAGATCCGCGTCAAGTACGGCTTCGACCGGCCGCTGCCCGAGCAATTCGTGATCTATCTCGGCCAGATGGCGCGGGGCGATCTCGGCATCAGCGTGTTCTCCAACCGGCCGGTGGCGCAGGACATCGGCTATGCCCTGCCGGCGACGATCGAGCTGACCTTCTGCGCGCTGCTGCTGGCGGCGCTGATCGGCATCCCGCTCGGCACGCTGGCGGCGGTGTGGCACAACTCGCCGCTCGACCATGCCATCCGCATGCTGACCGTGGCCGGGCTGGCGGTGGCCGGCTTCTGGCTGGCGATCATGCTGCAGCTTCTGTTCGCGATGGATCTCGGCTGGCTGCCCTTGCGCGGCCGGCTGGCCTCGACCCTGACTGCGCCGCCCGATATCAGCGGCCTGTTCCTGGTCGACAGCCTGCTGGCCGGGCGGTTCGATCTGTTCGGCAACGCGCTGTCCCATCTCGCCATGCCGGCGTTCACTTTGGCCGTGCCGGGCATCGCCACCATCGCCCGCTTCACCCGCGCCGGCGTGCTCGAGACCATGCAGAAGGATTTCGTCGCCTACGAGACCGCGGTCGGCTATGCGCCGGCGCGGCTGGTGGCGATCTACGTGCTGCGCAATTCGGTGGTCGCGGCGGTGACCCAGATCGGGTTGCTGTTCGGCGCGCTGATCTCCAGCGCGGTCGCGGTCGAGCGCATCTACGACTGGCCCGGCATCGGCTCCTACGCCGTCACCGCGATCCTCAACCTCGACTACAACGCCATCCTGGCGGTCACCCTGACCGTCGGCATCATCTACGCCGTGGTCAACATCCTGGTCGATCTGGCTCATGGGCTGATCGATCCGCGCGTCGCCGAGCAGATGTGATGTTGGCGCTGCGCAAGTTCCTGCGCGACACGCCGGCCACCATCGGCCTCGGCATCGTGCTGGCCTGCATCCTGGTGGCGGCGCTGGGACCGTGTCTGGCGCCCTATCCCGACGACGCCTTCGAATCCCACATCCTGCAGCGCCTCAAGCCGCCCAGCGCCGAATTCCCCTTCGGCACCGACAATCTCGGCCGCGACGTGTTCTCGCGCGTCATCCTCGGCACGCGCTACGCGCTGGGGGTGGCGCTGATGGTGGTGTCGATCGCGATGGCGCTCGGCGTGCCGCTGGGCCTGATCGCGGGATATCGCGGCGGCTGGCTGTCCGAGGCGATCATGCGGGTGACCGACATCGTGCTGGCGGTGCCGCAGCTGATCCTGGCGGTGGTGCTGGCGCAGCTGCTCAAGCCCAGCCTGGAAAGCGCCATGCTGGCGCTGGCCGCGACCTATTGGCCGTTCTTCTGCCGCACGGTCTATGCCGAGACCCGGCGCGTGCGCAGCGCGCTGTTCGTCGATGCGCTGGAAGGCATCGGCGCCAGCCCGTGGCGGATCATGTTCCTTCATATCCTGCCCAACGCCGCTTCGCCGATCATCGTCCGCGCCACCATCGGCATGGGTTTCACCATCCTGACCGCCGCCGTGCTGGGCTTCCTCGGCATGGGGGCGACGCCGCCACTGCCGGATTGGGGCTTGGCCATCGCCGAAAGCCGGCAATACCTGCCCGAGTCGTGGTGGTTCGCGACCTTCCCTGGGCTGGCCATCTTCCTGGCGGTGCTGGGCTTCAACCTGCTGGGCGACGGCTTGCGCGACTTCGTCGATCCGCGGCTGAGGCGTTCGCGGTGAGCCAGCCGATCCTGACGGTCGAGGGTTTGCGGGTCTCGATCCGGGGCGACGAGGGTGCGGCGCAAGTGCTGGACGCCATCGACCTGACCATCCCGCGCGGCCGCATCGTCGGCGTGGTCGGCGAAAGCGGCTGCGGCAAGTCGACTTTGATCCGCGCCGTGCTCGGCATCCTGCCGGCCAACGCCGCCATCGAGCGCGGCACGCTGAGCTTCGAGGGTCGCGATCTGCGCGCGCTGTCCGGCGCGGAACTCAGTCGCGACATCCGCGGCTCGGCCATCGGCTTCATCCCGCAGGACCCCTTCCTGGCCCTCAACCCGGTGTTCAAGATCGGCACGCAGCTGCTCGAGATCATGCGCGGCCGGACCTTGGCGGGCCTCGAAAGCGAATCCGACAAGCGCACGCATCTGATCGGGCTCCTGCGCGCGGTGCAGATTCCCGATCCCGCCGACGCGCTCGAGCGCTACCCGCACCAGTTCAGCGGCGGCCAGCGCCAGCGGCTGCTGATCGCCGGCGCGCTGGCCTGCCGGCCGCGGCTCTTGGTCGCCGACGAGCCGACCACGGCGCTGGACGTGACGACGCAAATGCAGATCCTCGACCTGCTCAAGCGCCTGGTCGCCGAGCGCGCGCTGTCGATGCTGTTCGTCACCCACGACTTCGGCGTGGTGGCGCAGCTCTGCGACGAGATCTCGGTGATCTACGCCGGCCAGACGGTCGAGTCGGGCCCGACCGCGGCGATCCTGGATCGGCCGCACCATCCCTACACCCGCCTCCTGATCGGCTGCCATCCCGATCGCGCCGAGGACCTGGTCGGCATCCCGGGCGCGGTGCCATCGCCGCGCGATCCGCCGCCGGGATGCCGCTTCCATCCGCGCTGTCCCGAGCGCCGCGCCGAATGCACGCGCCTGCCACCGACCGCGGCCGACGGCGCGCGCCGCGTCGCCTGCTGGCTGCACGCCGCGTCATGAGCGATGCCAACGCCCTGCTGACGGTCGAGGACCTCGCCGTGGTGCTGGGCGGCAAGGCCAGTTTCCTCGGCCGCCCCCGCGCTCCGGTGCGCGCGGTCGATGGGGTCACCTTGGCCCTGCGCCAGGGCGAGATCCTCGGCCTGGTCGGCGAAAGCGGCTGCGGCAAGACCACGCTCGGCCGCGCCATCCTCGGGCTGCAGCGCGAAAGCGCGGGCAGCATCCGCCTCGACGGTGCCGCTGTCTCGGGCCTCGATCCGTGGACCGCGCGCCGGGTGCGGGCGGCGATCCAATACGTCCACCAGGACCCGGGCGCCGCGCTCGATCCGTGGTGGAGCATCGGCCGCATCGTCGAGGAAGGACTGGTCATCCACGGCGTCGCCTCGGCCGAAGAACGTCGCGCGCGCATCGATGCCATGCTGGAAGCGGTCGGGCTCGATGCGAGTTTCCGTCCGCGCTATCCGCACGAGCTGTCGGGCGGCCAGCAGCGGCGGGTCGGCCTCGCCCGCATTCTGGTATTGCGGCCGCGCATCGTCGTGCTGGACGAGCCGACCTCGGGGCTCGACCTGTCGGTGCAGGCGACGGTCTTGCGATTGATGCGCGACCTGCGCGATCGCTTCGGGCTGACCTATCTGTTCATTTCGCACGACCTGTCGGTGGTCGAGCGCATGTGCGACCGCGTCGCCATCATGTATCTCGGCCGCGTGGTCGAGCAGGCGCCGGCGGCCGCGCTGTTCCGCCGGCCGCTGCATCCCTACACCAAGGCGCTGCTGGCGGCCGCGCCGCGACTGCAGCCGGGGCAGAAGGTCGAAGCCGGCCTGATCCGCGGCGAGCCGCCCAAGCCGGCGGAAGTGCCCTCGGGCTGCGCCTTTCGCAACCGCTGTCCGCACGCCGAACCGGCCTGCGCCGAGCGCCGCCCCGAACGCGAGGCTGCGGGCGAAGGCCACGACGTCGCCTGCATCCGGTGGCGGGCATTGAACCCTTAGCTTCAAACCGGTTTCGGCGCCCGAAATAGCGGCGGCGCCTTGCGCCCCGGGGCGGCGGGTGCGATTCTCGGCGGCGGAGAGGGACCCATGGATTGGCAGGCGGGCGCATCGAATGCGGGCGGGTCGGCGACCGTCGCCCGCTATCGCATCGGCTTCGACATCGGCGGCACCTTCACCGATTTCATCCTGCACGACGGCGCCGCCGGCACCATCCGCCTGCACAAATGCCTGACCACGTCGGATGACCCTTCGCGCGGCGCGCTCGACGGATTGGTCGAACTGACGCGCGAGGCCGGCATCGCACTGGCCGATGTCGGCGCGCTGATCCACGGCACCACCCTGGTCACCAACGCCATCATCGAACGCCGCGGCGCCCGGCTGGCCTTCCTCACCACCAAGGGATTCCGCGACACGCTCGAGATGGGCATCGAGCAGCGCTACGACATCTACGACCTGTTCCTGCGTTTCCCGGCCCCGCTGGTCGCGCGCCGCGACATCGTCGAGATCGACGAACGCATCGCCCATGACGGCCGCATCGTCCGCAGGCTTTCGACGACCGGACTGGTCGAACGCCTGCGGGCGTTCGAGGCCCAAGGCATCGAGGCGATCGCGGTCAGCCTGCTGCATTCCTACGCCAACCCGACGCATGAGCGCGCCTTGGGCGAGTTGCTGGCGCGCGAGTGCCCCGGCATTCCGGTGTCGCTGTCCTGCGAGGTGGTGCCGGAGCTGCGCGAATACGAGCGTGGCACGACCACCACCGCCAACGCCTATGTCCGGCCGCTGTTCGATCGCTATCTCGGCCGGCTGGAAGAGGCGTTGCGGGCGCGCGGCTTCAAGGGCCGGCTGTTGCTGATGCAGTCTTCGGGCGGGCTGGCGACGCCCGAGCTGGCGCGGCGCTTTCCGATCCGGCTTTTGGAATCGGGGCCGGCCGGCGGCGCGCTGGCGACGGCGCTGTTCGGCCGCCTGGCCGGACGCGGCGACGTGATTTCCTTCGACATGGGCGGCACCACCGCCAAGACCTGCCTGGTGGTCGACGGCAAGATCGACGTCGCCGCCGGCATGGAAGCCGGACGGGTGCATCGCTTCAAGAAAGGCAGCGGGCTGCCGATCAAGGCGCCGGTGATCGACATGATCGAGATCGGCGCCGGCGGCGGTTCGATCGCCGCCATCGACGAAGTGGGATTGCTCAAGGTCGGGCCGCGCAGCGCCGGCGCCGATCCCGGCCCCGCCTGCTACGGCCGCGGCGGGACCGAGCCCACCGTGACCGACGCCAACCTGCTGCTGGGCTATCTCGATCCGGGATTTTTCCTCGGCGGGCGGATGAGCCTGGATGGCGCGGCGGCCGAGCGGGCGATGGCCAAGGTGGCCACGCCGCTCAAGCTGTCGGCGGTCGAGGCCGCAGCCGGCATCTTCGCCGTGGTGTCCGAAAGCATGGCCGCGGCGGCGCGGGTGCATCTGGTCGAGAAGGGCCACGATCCGCGGCGCCACGCCATGGTCGGTTTCGGCGGCGCGGGTCCGGCGCACGCCGCGCGCGTCGCCCGCATCCTCGGCGTCGGCGAGGTGATCGTGCCGCCGGCCTCGGGCGCGGCCTCGGCGCTCGGCTTCCTGGCCGCGCCGCCCGGGGTCGAACTGTCGCGTTCGGCCGGCGGCGTGCTGGGGGCGGGATTCGATTTCGACGCCGGCAACCGGCTCTTGGCCGAACTCGAGGCCGAAGGGCGCGCCCGCTTGGCCGCGGCCGACGTCCCGGCCGAGGAA
>VGDZ01000109.1 GCA_016869515.1 Alphaproteobacteria bacterium
GCCGGCGACCCCACCCGGTACCCAAGCCGGTGGCCAGCAGACGGCCGCCCGGCCGCCGGCGGTGGTGCTTCCGGCCGGCACGCCCAAGGAACAATACGACCATCTCCAGAAGCTGATGCTACGCTCGGATTACGAAGGTGCCGAGGCCGGCTGGCGCGAATTCCTGCGCGTCAATGCGCGCGACGCCTTGGCGCCGAACGCCTGGTACTGGCTGGGCGAGACCTTCTACGCCCGCAACGATTATCCGCAGGCGGCGCGCGCCTTCCTCGACGGCTACGAAAAGCACCCCAAGGCCGAGAAGGCGCCCGACAGCCTGCTGAAACTGGGCATGAGCCTTGCCGCCCTCAAGCAGGTGCCGCAGGCCTGCGGCACGTTCGACAAGCTGACCAAGGAATTCCCCAACGCCGCCGCGCCGATCAAGCAGGCGGTAACGCGCGAAAAAGGCAAGCTCGCCTGCCGCTGAACGCCCGCCGCTTCGACCGCGCGCTGGCGCGACTCGGGCCGTTCGAAACGAAACCGCATTTGGCCGTGGCGCTGTCGGGCGGGACCGACAGCCTGGCGTTGGTCGTGCTGGCGGCGGAATGGGCCAAGGCGCGAGGCGGCAATGTCACGGCGCTGACGGTCGATCATCGCTTGCGCCCCGCATCCGCGGCCGAGGCGCGCAGCGTCGGCAATCTCATGCGCCGGCTCGGCATCGGCCATCGCGTGCTGGTCTGGCGCGGGCGCAAGCCCGCCAGCGGGGTGATGGCGGCGGCGCGCGCCGCGCGCTATCGCCTGCTGGGCGATTGGTGCCGGCGGCGGGGCGTGCTGCATCTGCTTGCCGGCCATCAGCGCGACGATCAAGCCGAGACCGTGATCCTGCGTCGGCGGCAGGGCTCGGGCCCGGATGGGCTGGCCGGCATGGCGGCCCTAGCCGAGCGCGAGGGCCATCGGCTGCTCAGGCCGCTGTTGGAATTCTCGCGCGCCGAGATCGCCGGCTTTTTGAGACGCGCAGGCCTGGTCGCGATCGAGGACCCGACCAACCGCGATCCGGCCTATGCCCGATCCAATTTGCGTCGCGAAGGCGGCCTGGACCATGCCCGGTTGGCGGCGGCGGCGCGTCGAGGGGGCCGGGCGCGGGCGACGATGGAAGCCAAGGTGGCGGCGCTTCTGGCGCGCGCGGCGACCCTGCACGCCGAAGGCTGGGCAGAAATCGAATTGGGCGCGTTCAGGCGGGTGCGGAGCGAGGTCGGGCAAAGGGCACTGGCACGATTGCTGACGACCGTCGGCGGCGGCGAATTCCCGCCGCGCGGAGCCCGCCTGGCGCGAGCCTTCGATCGGCTCGAGCAGGGCGCGGCCCGGACCCTGGGCGGCTGCCGAATCCTGCCCTGGCGCCAGGGCCGGATCGCGATCTGTCGCGAACTGGCCGCCTGTCAGCCGCCGGTGGCGCCAGGCAAAGGAGCGTGGGACGGACGGTTTCGGATTTGCGCCAAGAGCGGTCGTGTCGGCGCGCTGGGCGATGAAGGTTGGCGGCAGGTGCGGTCCCGGATCGCGCCGGTCCGGATTCCGCATCCGGCGCGGCTGGCGCTGCCGGCGCTGTGGCGGGGCGGTCGGGTCGTGGCCCAGCCGCAACTCGGTTTCGGGCGCGGACTCGGCGCCGAGTTCCGGCCGCGACGCGCGTTGTCGGACGCGCCTTTCCGGATCTGATCAGGCGGCGGCGTGGCGGCCGGCCGCCGGGCGCTTGCCGCGCCCCTTGGCTCGCTCGGCAGCGTCTTCGCTCTCGGGCTTGTGGCCGCGGATGTCGGGATCCTCGATCGCCTTCAACAGCCGCTCCTCGATCCGCCTGAGCTTGCCCTCATGGTCGATCTTGAGGCCGAACAAGTCGCGGACATAGAAGGTGTCGACCGCGCGCTCGCCATAGGTGGCGATGTGGGCCGAAGAGATCGACAAGCTGAGGTCGTAAAGCGCGCGGGTGATGTCGTGCAGCAGGCCCGGCCGGTCGCGGCCGTTGATCTCGATCACGGTGTTGGAGGCGCTGCTGCGGTTGTCGATCAGCACCCGCGGCGCCACCGCGAAGGCGTGCGGCCTGACCAGCGCCTTGCGGCGGCGTTCTTCCAACACCTTGGCCGGGACGATGCGTCCGGTCAGGGTCTGCTCGATGGCGGCTTCCAGGCGCTGCAGCTTCTCAGGCCGATCGAACGGGCCGCCGGCCGCGTCCTGGATGACGAAGCCGTCGATCGCCTTGCCGTCCAGCGTGGTGGCGATGCGGGCGTCGACGATGTTGGCGCCGGACACCGCCATGGCGCCGGCGATGCGCGCGAACAGCCCGGGATGGTCCTCGGCCAGCACCGTGACCTCGGTCACGCCGCGGCCTGGATCGATGCGGTGCGCGATCGCCAGCGCCCGTCCCGCGGCTTCGGCCTCGGCGAATAGGCGGGCCTGGCGCTCCTGCGAATCGACGTCGGCCGACAGCCAATAGGACTTGGCGTGCCGCGCCAGGTAGCGATCGACCGCATCCGCGGTCCAGTCGACCAGCCGCGCCCGCAGCGCATCCTGCCGCGCCCTGATGCGGGCCTCGCGGCCCTCGGTGGCGAAGCCGCCGCGCAAAGCCTCCTCGGCCCGCCAATAAAGCTCGGACAGCAACTGGCCCTTCCAGGCGTTCCACACCTGCGGGCCGACGGCGCGGATGTCGACCACCGTCAGGCACAGCAACAGCCGCAGCCGTTCGGGGCTTTGCACCAGGCGGGCGAAATCCAGCACCGTGCGCGGATCGTCGACGTCGCGCTTGAGGGCGACGTTGGACATCGCCAGGTGGTTGCGCACCAGCCAGGCCACGGTCTCGGTCTCGGACGGATCGAAGCCCAGCCGCGGGCACAGCTTGTCGGCCACCGCCTCGCCCAGCACCGAATGGTCGCCGCCGCGGCCCTTGGCGATGTCGTGCAGCAACACGGCGACGTAGAGCACGCGCCGCGACAGCACCTCGCGCACCACCTCGCTCGGCAGCTGCATGTCCTTCGCCAGCTCGCCCCGCTCCAGCGCCGACAGCACGCCGATGGCGCGGATGGTGTGCTCGTCGACGGTGTAGGAGTGGTACATGTCGTACTGCATCTGCGCCACGACGCGGCCGAAATCGGGCACGAAGCGGCCGAACACGCCGGCCTCGTTGAGGCGACGCAGCGCGGTCTCGGGATCGCGCGGCGAGGTCATGATCTCGAGGAACAGGCGGTTGGCCTCGGCATCGGCGCGCAGCCCGTCGACCAGCCGCAAATTGCGGCGGATGTCGCGCAACATGTCGGGATGAACATCGAAGCCGTGCGTCTGGGCGACATGGAACAGGCGCAGCGCCGCACGCGGATTCCTCTCCAGGCTGTCGCCCTTGGCGAGGCCGAGGCGGCCGGACTCGACCACGAAGCCGTCGACCTTGCGCGCACCGACGCCGAAGCCCAGCAGGCGCAGCCGCGGGCGGCGGGCGTGCTGGGCCTCCAGCGCGGCGCAGAAGATACGGGTCAAGTCGCCGACGTTCTTGGCGACCAGGAAATAGTGCTTCATGAAGCGCTCGACCCCGCGCGAGCCCGGCCGGTCGGCATAGCCCAGCCGGCGCGCGATCTCGGTCTGGCGATCGAAGGTCACGCGCTCCTCGGCACGCCCGGACAGCGCGTGCAGATGGCAGCGCACCGTCCACAGGAAGTCGTGGGCCTGGGCGAATTGCCGCAGTTCGGACGGCGTGAAGACGTGCTTGTCGGCCAGCGCGGCGATGCTGTCGACCCGGTAATGCGACTTGGCGATCCAGAACAGGGTGTGGAGATCGCGCAGGCCGCCCTTGCCCTCCTTGACGTTGGGCTCGACGACGTAGCGCGAATCGCCCATGCGGCGATGGCGTTCGTCGCGCTCGGCCAGCTTGGCGTCGATGAAGTCCTTGGTGCCCGAGCCCAGCAGCTTGCCGAAGGCCTTGCGGAAATCGAGATAGAGCGGCTGGTCGCCGTAGATCAGCCGCGATTCCAGCATGGCGGTGCGGATGGTGGCGTCGGCCTTGGCCAGGCGCACGCATTCCTCGATCGAACGCGTGGCATGGCCGACCTTGAGGCCGAGATCCCACAGCAGATAAAGCAGCCACTCGACCACCTGCTCGCCCCAGGGCGGCGGCTTGTAGGGGAACAGGAACAGCAGATCGACGTCGGAATGGAACGCCAGCTCGCCGCGGCCATAGCCGCCGACGGCGACGATCGCCATGCGCTCGGACTTGGTCGGATTGGACAGGGGATAGACCCGCTGCGCCGCGAAATCGAAGGCGGTACGGATCAGCTGATCGACCAGGAAAGACAAGGCATGGGTGATCTCGGGGCCGTGCGCGCCGGCTTCGAGCCGACGGCGGACTTCGTCGCGGCCCCCGGCCAGCGTCGCCTTGAACAGCGGCAGCACCGCCTCGCGGCCGGGCGCGCCGCCGGCCGATTCCTCGGCCAAGGCCGCAAGCCGCTCGCCCAATTCGCGGCGATCGACGATGGCGCGTTGGTTGGGCAGGCCTTCGCTCACGAGCGCGACCCTACCATGCCCTTGAGCCGGTAGATCAGGTCGAGCGCGGTGCGGGGCGTAAGCTGGTCGGGCTCGATCGCCGCCAGCGCCGCCTCGGCCGCCGAAGGCTCGGCCGGAACGGTCTCGGCTTGGGCCGCGAACAGCGGCAACGAATTGATCGTGCCCGCGCCCGGGCGCTGGCTTTCCAGCTGCCGCAGCACCGACTGGGCGCGGGCGATCACCGCCGCCGGCAGCCCGGCCAGCTTGGCGACCTGGATGCCGTAGGAGCGGTCGGCCGCACCTGGCGCGACCTCGTGCAGGAACACCACCTCGCCCTTGAATTCCTTGACCTTTATCGTCATCGGCCGCAACGCCGGCAGCCGATCGGCCAGCGCCACCAGTTCGTGATAATGGGTGGCGAACAGCGCCCGGCAGCGATTGACGTCGTGCAGGTGCTCCAGCGTCGCCCAGGCGATCGACAGCCCATCGAAAGTGGCGGTGCCGCGGCCGATCTCGTCCAGGATCACCAGCGCCCGCGGGCCGGCCTGATTGAGGATGGCGGCGGTCTCGATCATCTCGACCATGAAGGTCGAGCGGCCGCGCGCCAGATCGTCGGCCGCGCCGACCCGGCTGAACAGCCGGTCGATCGCGCCGATGGCGGCCGCTTCGGCCGGAACGAAGCTGCCGATCTGGGCCAGGATCGCGATCAGGGCGTTCTGGCGCAGGAAGGTGCTTTTGCCGGCCATGTTGGGACCGGTCACCAGCCACAGCCGCCGTTCGGGGGCGAGGTCGCCGTCATTGGCGACGAAGGCGGCGGCGCCGGTCTCGCGCAAGGCGCGCTCGACCACGGGATGGCGGCCGCCCTTGATTTCGAAGCCGAGCGAATCGTCGACCCGCGGCCGGCACCAGCGACCCTCGACCGCCAGCGTGGCCAGGCCCGCGCCCACGTCGAGCGCGGCCAGGGCCGCTGCCGTGCGCAGGACATCGTCGCCGCGCGCCAGCACTTCGCCGGCCAATTCCTCGAACAGCGCCAATTCGAGCGCCAGGGCGCGCTCGGCAGCGCGGGCGATGGCGGTCTCGAATTCGGCCAATTCGGTGGTGGTGAAGCGCGCCGCCCCGGCCAGCGACTGGCGGTGGATGAACAATTCGGGCCGCGCGCCGAGCTTGTCGGCATGGGTCGGCGTGACTTCGATGAAATAGCCGATGACGTTGTTGTGCTTGATGCGCAAGCCCGAGACCGCCGTCTCGCCGCGGTATTTGCTCTCCAGCCCGGCGATCAGCCGGCGGCTTTCGTCGCGCAGCGCCAATTGCCGGTCGAGTTCGGGCCGGTAGCCGGGGGCGACGAAGCCGCCGTCCCGCGCCAAGAGCGGCAAATCGGGTTTCAACGCGCGGCCGAGGCGCTCGACCAGTTCGCCGTGGAAGCCGAGATCGCCGATCGCCGCTTTTAACTCGGTGGGCGGATCGGCCTCGGCCTCGAGCCTACGGCGCAGGGCCCCGGCGGCGGCCAGGCCGGCGCGGATCGCCGCCAGATCGCGCGGCCCGCCGCGGCCAAGGCTGAGGCGGCTCAGTGCGCGCTCGATCTCGGGCGCGGCGCCGAGCTCCTGGCGCAGGGCGGCGCGCAGGGTCTCGCGCTCGACCAGATATGCCACCAGGTCGAGCCGGCGGTCGATCGCCGCCGGCGCGGTCAGGGGCGCGCTCAGCCGCGCCGCCAGCAGCCGCGCTCCGGCGCCGGTGACGGTGCGATCGATGGCATCCAGCAGGCTGCCCTTGCGCTCGCCGGCCAGGGTCTGGGCTAGTTCGAGATTGCGCCGCGTCGCGGCGTCGATCGCCATGACGTCGAATGCGGTACGCCGCACCGGCGGCCGCAACCTGGGCAGGCGGCCGACCTGGGTCAGCTTGACGTATTCGATCAGCCCGCCGAGCGCCGCCAGCTCGGCGCGGCCGAAGGCGCCGAATCCGTCCAGCGCCGCGACCTGGTAAGTTTCCTTCAGCCGCTGCTCGCCTTCGCGGCTGGAAAAACGCGCCGCCGGCTGCGGCGTCAGCCGCGCCTTCCACGGCGCGAAGGCTTCGAACAGCGCGGGCTCCTGAAGCAACGTGTCGGGCAGCACCAATTCGCCCGGGTCGAGCCGCGCCAGTTCGGCGCCGAGATCGACACTTGCCACTGGCGCCGCCGACATCTCGCCGGTCGAGACCTCGCACCAGGCCAGACCCAACCCGCCTTCGGCGCGCGCCAGGGCCACCAGATAGTTGGCGCGGCCGGCATCCAGCAGCGCTTCCTCGGTCAGCGTTCCCGGCGTCACCACCCGCACCACTTCGCGTCTGAGCGGACCCTTGGCGCCCTTCTTGCGCAGCGCCGCGTCCTCGACCTGCTCGCAAATCGCGACCTTGAAGCCCTTGCGGATCAGGCGCTGCAGGTAGGCGTCGACGGCGTGCACCGGCACGCCGCACATCGGCACGTCCTCGCCCTGATGCGCGCCCCGCCGGGTCAGCGCGATGTCCAGCGCCCGCGCCCCCTTGATCGCGTCGTCGAAGAACAGCTCGTAGAAATCGCCCATGCGGTAGAACACCAGCGCATCTTGATGGTCGGCCTTGGCCGCCAGGTATTGCGCCATCATCGGCGTGACGTCGCGCTCGGGCGCGTCCGCTTGTCGCCGGGGTTCGGACATGGCGCAGTTATACACGGCTTGACGCGGCCGGTCAGGCAGGCCATTTCCAGGAGCGGAAGGCAAGATGGCGCGCGAATCGAAGTCGGACGTGCTGGTGCTGGGGGCAGGCGTGGTCGGCGTGGCGACGGCGTACTGGCTGGCGCGCGCGGGCAAGGCGGTGACGGTGATCGACCGCCTGCCGGGACCCGGGCTCGACACCAGCTTCGCCAATGGCGGCCAGGTCGCCGTTTCCCATGCCGAGCCCTGGGCGGGTCCGCGCGCGCCGCTCAAGGTGCTGAGCTGGCTGATGAAGGGCGATTCGCCGCTTCTGTTCCGGCCGCGGCTCGATCCGCGGCAGTGGTGGTGGCTGGCGCAATGGCTGATCGAGTGCTGGCCGGCGCGCAACCGCCGCAACACCGTCGAGATGCTGCGGCTGGCGTTGCATTCCCAAGCGCGGCTGGCCGAAATCCGTGCCCGCGAGGGTTTGGAGTATCACGGCACACGGCGCGGCATTCTCAATTTCTATCGCGACCGCTCCGAATTCGAGGCCGCTTGCGCGGTCAACCAAGTGCTGGAGCAGAACGGCATCGGCCGCGAGATCCTGGATGAGGCCGGGGTGGTGGAACGCGAGCCGGCGCTGGCCGACATCTCGGGCGGGCTGGCCGGCGGCTTGGTGACGCTGGGCGACGAATCGGGCGATGCCCATGTCTTCACCCGGGCGCTGGCCGAGCGCGCCACGGCGCTGGGTGTCGAATTCCGTTACGGCCAGGAGGTGGTCGGGCTGGAAAGCGACGCGGGCGCCAGGCGCGTG
Source organism: Alphaproteobacteria bacterium (assembly GCA_016869515.1). GTDB lineage: Bacteria > Pseudomonadota > Alphaproteobacteria > VGDZ01 > VGDZ01 > VGDZ01. Next base: position 7,945 of record VGDZ01000109.1, read on the forward strand.
ACATCGGTGCGGGTCAAGGATCTGGCCAGCGGCCGTTACTCTGCCGCCACCGCCGGCGACTATGTCGTGGCGCTGGCGGCCTATTCGCCCGCGCTGCTGCAGCCGCTCGGCATCTGGCTCAACCTCTACCCCGCCAAGGGCTATTCGCTGACGGTCCAAGTCGAGGATCCGGTCGCCGCGCCGGCCATGCCGATCACCGACGAGCGCCACAAGCTGGTCTACGCCCGCTTCGGCGACCGGCTGCGCTGCGCCGGCACGGCCGAGCTGGTTGGGTTCGATCGCGATCTCGATGCGCGCCGCGTCGACATGGTGAAGCGCATCGCCCGCGCCACCTTCCCGCGCGCGGGCGACTACGACCGGGCCCAGGCTTGGGCCGGCTTGCGGCCGGCGACGCCCTCGAACCTGCCCTATGTCGGACGCACGCGGCTGGAGAACCTCTGGCTCAACACCGGCCACGGCACGCTGGGTTGGACGCTGGCGCCGGGCAACGGCAAGCTGGTGGCCGACGCCATCGCCGAAGTCCGCGAGTTTTTGGCGCGAGTCTAGGGCATGATCGATCTGTCTTGAACCATAGGGTTCAAGACAGATCGTCAATCATACCCTCGTATCCCGCTCTGGACCGCGATTCACGCTTTGCATGGAATAGCGTCTCCGATCCGGTCGTAATTTGCAGGGCGGCGGCTGGGGTTTGGCGCGGGTTTTTGCCCTGGGCGAGTGCGAGCATGGCGGGGAACTGGCCGTCGATCTGGACGGCGAGGCTGCCGGCGGAGGGAAGCAGGCTGATCGAGCCGATCAGGGAGCGGATGGCCTCGGCGGCCTCGACGCGGAGTTCGGGCTTGGAGAGTTCCTGCTGCAGGTTGGCGACCTTGGCGCGGTAGAGCTCTGCCATGTTGGGGTGGAGCCTGGGGGCGGGCGTCTGGGCGCCGGCGATGGCATTGACCAGTTCCTGCTTGTGGGCCTCGAGGCGCTCGAGCTCGGCCTTCATGGCCGGGGTACGGAGGCCGTCCTTGATGGCCTCGATGATAGCGGTGATCTGGCGTTCGGTCTTGGCCAGATCGGAGCGCTTGCCGGAGGTATCGGCCTCGGCAGCGGCGAGGATGCGGTTGGTCTCCCGGGCATATTCGGCGACGAACTGCTTGAACAGGGCGGGGTCCATCAGCTGCGTGCGCAGGGCATCGGTGACCGAGGCCTCGATGCTATCTCGGCGGACGGTCAAGCGGTTGTCGCAGGTGCCCTGGAAGCGGGCCTGGGAGCAGCCGTAGTGGTGCTTGGATATCTTGACGTAATGGCCTCCGCAGGCGCCGCAGACCAGGAGACCGGACAGCAGATAGGCCGGCCGGCGGGCGCGTTCGGAACGGACGCGGCCGTCGGACAAGCCCAGGGCTCGATGCAGTTTAGCCTGACGCTCCCGAACCCGATTCCAGAGTTCCTGGTCGACTGACCTGACCGGGTTTTCTTGAGCCAGGCTGATTGAGATAATCAGTTTGGAAAGGAACCCAAGACGATGCCCAGGAAACGACATAGCGCTGAACAGATCGT
>VGDZ01000110.1 GCA_016869515.1 Alphaproteobacteria bacterium
GAGGACGGCGACGACCTCGGCGTGCGCGCGCTGCTGCGCGGCCTGCCGGCCACCGTCGCCGCCGCCGGGCTGAGCATCGCCGCCGGCGACAAATGGGGCGCGGGCGAAAGGCGGCTGGTCGATCACGCCGCCTATCATCACCGGCTGGACGCCATGGCGGCATTGCTCGAGGCCGGGGCGCGGCCCTCGCCGCGGCTGTTGCATCTGGCGATCGCCAATTACGGCGGCGAACTCGCCGAGATCGCGGTGCGGTTGATCCGGGGCGGGGCCGATCCCGAGGCGGCGCATGACGGGCTGACGCCGCTGATGCGCGCCGCCATCGCCCGCGATGCCAATATCGTCCGCGCCCTGCTGGAACGCGGCGCCGAGCGGAACCGCAAGGATCCGGCCGGGCGGATCGCCGCCCAGTTCGCCCCCGGCGGATCGGATCTGCAACGCCTGTTGGAGCCGGGCTCGTAACCGTGGACTGGCCGGGCGCGATTTTCGAGCAGCTGAAGGCCGCGGATGTGCGTCAATTGGCACATGTGCCGGATGCCGGGCATGCGCGGCTGCTGCGCCTGGCCGAGGCCGAGCCAAAGGTCCGCGTCGTCACCCTGACCACCGAGGAGGAAGGCATTGCGCTTCTGGCTGGCGCCTGGCTGGGCGGGCAGCGCGGCGTTCTCTTGATGCAGTCCTCGGGCGTCGGCAATTGCATCAACATGCTGGGCCTGGCCAAGACCTGCCGGCTGCCGCTGTTGATGCTGGTGACCATGCGCGGCGAATGGGCCGAGTTCAATCCCTGGCAAGTGCCGATGGGCCGCGCCACGCCGGGCGTGCTGGCGGCGATGGACACGGCGGTGCTGCGCATCGAGCGCGCCGAGGACGCGGCCGAGACCGTGGCCGGGGCGGTGCGGCTGGCCTTCGAGGGCGGGCCGGCGGCGGTCGCGGTGCTGATCGCCCAGCGCCTGATCGGTGCCAAGACCTTCGGCAAGTGAGATGAGTCTGGATCGCGATCGCGCCGAACGCCTGAGCTTGCGCCGCCGCCCCTTGGTGGCGCGGCTGCTGGAGGGCGCGGACGAACTGGCGGTGATCGCCGGCCTGGGCGCGCCGGCCTGGGATTGCGCCGCCGCCACGGGCGAGCGCGCGCTGACCTTTCCGTTGTGGGGGGCGATGGGCGGGGCGGCGATGATGGGCCTTGGACTCGCGCTGGCCCAGCCCAGGCGGCGGGTGCTGACCGTCACCGGCGACGGCGAATTGCTGATGGGGCTGGGGGCGCTGGTCACCATCGGCGCTGCGCCGGCCGCCAATCTGGCGATCGCCGTGCTGGACAACGAGCGCTATGGCGAGACCGGTGGCCAGCCCACTGCCACCGCCGGCGTGTTGGACCTTGCCGCGCTGGCGCGCGCCGCCGGATTCCGCGAGGCGCTGACGGTGCGCGATCAGGCCGAGGTCGAGCGGGCACGGAGCCTGCTTTTGTCCGCGCCCGGCCCGGTGCTGGTCGACTTCAAGGTCCGCGCCGAGGATTTGCCGATCGTGATGCCGGAAAAGGACGGCGCCACCTTGCGCGATCGTTTCCGCCGCGCCCTCGGGGTGGCTTAGTACCAAGCTGCGATGAGCGTGGCTCATCGCAGCTTGGAACGGCCATTGAGGCCGCGCGCCTTATGGCGCGTGAGCCAAGGGCGCGGATGCGCCCGCCCGGCGCCTGAGGGCGCGTTGACCGGTCACGGTCAACGCGGATTGGTCAAGACTCAGGCTCCCGGCAGCCCGGTTTCCAGGAACCGATGCGCCACCGCGGCGTGCATGGCGATGCCGATCGCCATGGCGTCCTCCTCGATGCGCATGTGGTTGGAATGGCAGGGCGCGGCGTGGTCGTGCTCGGCGCAATCCGCCGGCCTTGTGCCCAGCATCATCATGCAGCCGGGATAGCGCTGCAGCACGTAGGAGAAGTCCTCGGCCCCCATCAGCGGCGAGCGGCGGTTCTGATAGCGCTCGGCCCCGATCAGTTCCGATGCCACGCCGCGGGCGAAATCGACGAAGCCGGCATGGTTGACCGTCACCGGATAGCCCCGCACCGTGGTCAGGCTGGCGGTGCACTGATGCGCGGCGGCGACGTTGACCGCGATCCGCTCGATGCCTTCCAGCGCGGTCTTGCGCGCCGCCTCCGAGAACGAGCGCAGCGTGCCCAGCAGCTCGACCGAGGGCGGGATGACGTTGTTGGTGGTGCCGCCCAGCACCCGGCCGCAGGTCAGCACCACCGGATCGAACACGTCGACCCGGCGCGTGACCATGGCGTGCAGCGCCAGGCCGATCTCGAACGCCACCGGCATCGGATCGATCGCGTCCTGCGGCATCGAGGCGTGGCCGCCCCTTCCCTTGACGACGACGGTCCAGGTATCGGCCGAGGCCAGCATCGGCCCCGCCCGGCTGATCAGCGTCCCGGCCTTGTCGGTCGGCGAGACGTGCAGCGCGAAGGCGGCATCGGGCCTGGGATCGGCATCCAGCAGCCCGTCCTCGATCATGAACTTGGCGCCGTGGAAGCCTTCCTCGCCGGGCTGGAACATGAACTTGACCGTGCCCGCCAGCTTGTCCTTGTGGCGATGCAGCAGGTGCACCGCCTGCACCAGCATGGCGGTGTGGGCGTCGTGGCCGCAGGCATGCATGCGGCCGGGGATTTCGCTGGCATAGGGCAGGCCGGTGCTTTCGGGCATCGGCAGCGCGTCCATGTCGCCGCGCAAGAGGATGGTGCGTCCCGATTGCGAGCCGGGCTTGGTCCCGGTCAGCGACACCACCAGCCCCGAGGTCGACTTGCCCTTGGCGATCTGGACGTCGAGGCCCTTGAGGCCCTCGATCACCGCCGCCGTGGTCATCGGCAGGTCAAGACCGAGCTCGGGCTTGGCGTGGATCTTGCGGCGCAGGGCCACGGCCTCGGGCAACAGGCTCTTGGCCTCGTCGAGGTAGCGCTTCAACTCGGTCATGTCGGGGTCTTTCCGGAATGCGGGAGGATGCGGGAATGCGGCGACGCTAGGCCAACCCGCCGCCCGAGGCAATGCCGGTTTGGAGGGGTTCTAGACCGCGATCGGTTCCTAGGGAATCGCGGCCGCGATTCCCAGGAACCGTGAATCGCGGTCCAGAGCGGGATGCGAGGGCATGATTGACGATCTGTCTTGAACCGCATGGTTCAAGACAGATCGATCATGCCCTAGGGTGGTCGGCCTAGGTCTCGATCCATAAAACGATCCCGTCTGGCGAGGCGGCGTCCGATCTGGAATAGTCGGGACGGAACCGGGAGGGATCGTGATAGGGCCAAGGATGGAGAGGCGCGGCGCTTGCGCTGCCGCACTCGGGCTGGCGCTGGCGTTGGCGCTTTCCGCCTGCGCGGGCGATCCGGCGCGGCAGCCGGGCGGGCGCTTTACGTTCGAGAACGGCATCGGCCGCGCCGCCGACGGGCCGTTCATGGCCCAGTTCGGCACCGTGACCGGCGGCTATTCCCGCGCCAACAGCTCGAACTGGTGGGGTGCCGCCAACACCGTCGATTCCTTCTCGCGCTTGGACGAGATTTTCTCGGCCTCGATCTCGCGCCGCGGCGATGCGGCCATGCCCCTGCGCCGCGCGGCGTCCGAGCCTTCGATCGCTTACGACCGCCCGACGCATATCGGCGGCGGCCACTATTCGCTCGAGCGTTATCTCGCCGCCAACCCCGCCACCGGCCTGATGATCGTCCGCGACGGCGAAATCCTGGTCGAGCGCTATCAATACGACCGCGGGCCGGCGCACCGCCTGACCTCGTTCTCGATGGCCAAGACCTTGATCGCGCTGACCATGGGCGTGGCCGTGGCCGAGGGCCATATCCGCTCGATCGAGGACAAGGCCGAGACCTATGCCCCCAGCCTGGCCGGCACCGAATACGGCCGCACGCCCATCCGCCATCTGCTGACCATGTCCTCGGGCGTCGCTTTCCGCGAGGACTATACCGGCGACGACGATGTCGCAAAGCTGTCGCGCGCCAGCTACGGCGGCGGCACGCCGGGCGGGGTGGCGGTGGTGCGCCAGTTCGACAGCCGCCATGCCGAACCCGGCCAACGCTGGCACTACGCCTCGAGCGAGACCTTCGTGCTGGCGATGGTGCTGAAACAGGCCGTCGGCCGGCCGGTCGCCGATTATTTCGCGGAAAAGATCTGGCGGCCGATAGGCGCCGAGGCCGACGCCACCTGGATGGTGGATCGTTCCGGCCAGGAGGTCGGCTATATGGGCTTCCAGGCGGTGTTGCGCGACTACGCCCGGCTGGGCGTGATGCTGGCCAATGGCGGGCGGGTGGGCGATCGGCAGATAATCCCCGCCGCGTGGCTGGCCGAGACGACGCGCGCGCATTTCTCGGCGCAGCAGGTCGGCCGCGGCTATGGCTACGGTTTCCAGACCTGGATCTTCCCAGCGAACGACGGCAGCTACGCCCTGCTAGGCGTGCGCGGCCAGACCCTGTTCGTCGATCCTGCCCGTCGCCTGGTCATGGTCCATACCGCGGTCCGGCCCAGCGCCCGCGATCCCGGCGGCGCCGAGACCGTGGCGCTATGGCTTTCGATCAAGGGCCAGTATGCGCGGATCGCGCGCGCGAACTGATGCCAAGCTGCGATGAGCCCGACTCATCGCAGCTTGGCATCGGGTTGCGCGTGCTATCGGTTTCCGCCGCGAATTGCGCTTACCGGCGGGATGCGAAAGCATGATCCGCGATCCGTCACGAACCTCGCGGTTCAAGATCGTTCGATCGTGACCTACAGGCTCCAGCGCCGGCGATCGGCCGGCAGGGCCGTGTTGCGCCACTGGCCCTTGATGTCGGCCACCAGCCCGCCGGGCTTGACCAGGCGCGCGAAATCCTCGGCGTCGAAACCGGCATAATCGGCATGGGCGACGGCGCCGATCAGCGCATCGTAGCCGGCCAGATCGCCCAGCCGCGGTTTGATCTCGACGCCGTATTCGTTCCTGGCCTCGGCGGCGTCGGCGATCGGATCGTGGATGTCGACCGCCACCCCCAGCGCCTCCAGCCGCCGCACCAGATCGATCACCTTGGAATTGCGCAGATCCGGCACGTTTTCCTTGAAGGTCAGGCCCAGCACCAAAGCGCTGCGGCCGTTGCCGGCGACGGTCTTCATCGCCTCGGCCACGCGCTCGGCGATCCACGGCCCCATGGCGTCGTTGATCTTGCGCCCGGCCAGGATCACCTCGGGATGATGGCCCAGCTCCTGGGCGCGATGCGCCAGATAGAACGGATCGACGCCGATGCAATGTCCGCCAACCAGGCCCGGCGCGAATTTCAGGAAATTCCACTTGGTGCCGGCCGCCTCCAGCACGTCATGCGCCGACAGGCCTAGCTTCTGGAAGATCATCGCCACCTCGTTGATGAAGGCGATGTTGATGTCGCGCTGGGCGTTCTCGATCACCTTGGCGGCCTCGGCGGTGCGGATGTCGCGGGCGCGAAACACGCCGCCCGAGGTGACGGCGCCGTAGACCCGCGCCAGCAGCGCGACCGTTGCTTCGGTCTGGCCGGCGATCACTTTGGTGATGCGATCGACGGTGTGTTCGCGATCGCCCGGGTTGATGCGTTCGGGCGAGTAGCCGAGAAAGAAGTCGCGACCGGATTTGAGACCCGAGATCCGCTCCAGGATCGGACCGCAGACCTCTTCGGTGACGCCGGGATAGACCGTGCTTTCGTAGACCACGGTCGCGCCCTTGGCGATGGCGCCGCCGACGGTCTCCGACGCCCGCCGCACCGCGGTCAAATCGGGGCGATTGTCGGCATCGACCGGGGTCGGCACGGTGACGATATAGACCGAGCGTCCCGGCAGCTTGGCCGCGGCCGACGCCAGTTCGAGCCGCGTGGTCTTGAGCACGGCCGCCGCTACCTCGCCGGTGCGGTCATGGCCGCGCGCCAGTTCGGCGATGCGGCCCTGGTCGATATCGAAGCCCAGCACCTCGAAATGCCGCGCCAGCGCCACTGCCAGCGGCAGGCCGACATAGCCGAGGCCGATCACGGCAATACGGGGGGCGGGCTGGGTCACGCGCGAATGGCCTTCGCAAGGGCTGCGGGCAAAGCCCGGCGTCTATAGCCCCCGAGAGGTCCAGAGTCAATCTAACCCTTTGACACGGCTTGACGTTCACGGATTGAACGCTTACTCTGTTCAGGCCATGAACATGGAAAGCGGAAGCCTCAAGGCGGCCGGATCGGCGCTGGCTTCGACCGAGCCTGCCTTGCCCGAACCGGCCGAGGCGCCGGCCATCACGCTTGGCGTGCTGGACGCGGTCGAATCCGATTCCAGGCTTTCGCAGCGTTCGCTGGCCAGCGAACTCGGCATCGCCCTTGGCCTGACCAATGCCTATCTCAAGCGCTGCGTGCGCAAGGGCTGGGTCAAGGTTCGCCACGTTCCGGCCAACCGCTATCTCTATTACCTCACCCCCAAGGGCTTTTCGGAAAAGAGCCGCCTGACCGCGCAGTACTTGGCGCGATCCTTCCGCTTCTATCGTTCGGCGCGCGAAGAAGTCTCGGCCCTGATCGGCCGTCAACTCGCGCTCGGGCGACGGCGCATATTGCTGGCCGGCACCGGCGACCTGGCCGAAGTGGCGCTGATCTGCGCGCTCGAACACGAGGTCGAGATCGTCGGCGTGCTGGATCCGGGATCGAATGCGGCGCGTTTCATGCGCGCGCCGCGCTTCGCCCGGCTGGAAGACGCGCCGGCCTTTGACGCCGTGGTCATGACCGACGTGCGGCGGCCGCAGCATTTCTACGACGATCATCTCGCCGCGCTCGATCCCGAGACCGTGGTCGTGCCCAGCCTGCTGAAGGTCACCCGCCGCGCGGTCGCGGCCGAGGCGGCGTCGTGACCCGCTGGTACGCCGTCGCCACCCAGCCGCGGATGGAACTGTGGGCGCGGGCCAATCTGTGGGAGCGCGGGCTCGAGGTCTACCTGCCGCAATACATGCGCCGGGTGCGTCACGCCCGGCGCGTGATCGAGGTCAAGTCCGCCTTCTTCCCCGGCTATCTGTTCGTCGCCGCCGATCTCGAGCTTGGCCATCGCCGCAAGGTCGACAGCGCGCCGGGCACGATCGGCATGGTCGCCTTCGGCGAGCAGCCGGCGGCGGTGCCGGATGCGGTGATGGCCGAGTTGCGCCGGCGCGAGGGAGCCGACGGGTTGCACCGGATCGCCGCGCCCGGTTTTCGTCCCGGGCAGAAGGTGCGGCTGGCTGAAGGCGCCTTCGCCGATCATGCCGCGCTGTTCGAGTCCGAAGTCGATGCGACGCGGGTGGTGGTGCTGCTCGAACTGCTCGGCCGGCGGGTGCGGATGAAGGTCGCTCGCGACGTCGTCGTCGCCGGCGCCTGAGACGAGCCTGGGAGCCGAGTCAGCGTCATGATCGCCGGCGCTCGCATCGTCGGCCGGGCGGAACTCGGCCAGGCGGCTTGGGATGCCTCGGTCGGCGCCGAGACCGGAATCGCGCATCGGTTTGCCTTGCAGGAGGCGCGTGGCCTTGACGAAAGCTGGGAAGAACTCGGTTTCGCCGTGGTCGGATCGAACGGGCGCGCGCTGGCGCTGATGCCTTTGCTGGCGCGGCCGCTGCGCGTGCTGGGTGTGGCGCGGCGCTGCGTGCTGCAGTCTCCGGGCGGGCCCGCGCTGATGGCGGGCTTGGGCGAACGCGAGCGCCAGGCGGTGCACCGCCTGATCGTCGACGAGTTGGGCTTCATCGCCGCCGAGCGCGGCGCGCTCTGGGCCGAGGCCGAGACCATGGCCGCGGGTGCGGTCAATCCGCTGGCCCCATACGGCTATGTCCCCGAGGACGGGCTGTGGCACGAGATCGAGTTGGGTGACGAGATCGAGGCGGCGTTCGCCGCCGAAGGTCGCGCCGCCTTGCGCAAATCCGAACATGGCGGGCTGGTCGCGGCCAAGGCGGAGGACGGCGAGGGCGAAGCGCTGGCGGCGCTGTGGCGCGAAAACGCACTGCCGTTCGAACGCGCCGCTCCTCCCCGGCGTTTCGCCGAGCAATGGCTGCTGGCCTCGGCCGGCGACCGGGTCGAGACCTGGCTAGTGCGCGAGGGAGCGCAGCCGCTGGCGGCCGCCGTGCTGGCGCTCGAATCCGACCGCGCCTGGCTGTGGCTGTGGCTGGCCAGCGTCGCCGGACGCGGGCGTGGCGCCGAGGCCTTGGTGCTGGCGGCGGCCCTGCGTTCGGCGCGCGCGCAAGGAATCCGCCGCTGCGTGCTGGGGCCTGGCCATGCCGGCCAGCCGCGCGGCGCGGAAGGCGCGCGGGATCGGCTGCGGCGCGATTTCGGCGGACAGCTGGCGACCGCCCATCGCGGCCGGCTGTGGTTCGCGCCGCGCATGGCGGCGCTGTCGCGCCTGGGCCGAACCCTCGCCCAGGGTCGCTGGCCGGCGGATCCGCCCCGGGGATTCGCGCCATGGTGAATCGGCGCCGGCCCGATGCGCTGCATCGCCGTCTCGAACATGCGGTCGCGCGCGTCGGCGGCGAACTGACCGCGTGCCGGCTGTGCCGCGGCATCGAGTTCGCCGAACTGCGCGACTTCGCGCGCTTGCCGCGGGTCAGTTCGGATTGCCGGCCCTGGCCGGCTGGCGGGCGGTTGGTGGTGTGCCGCGCCTGCGGCATGCCGCAAAGCGCGATCGATTCCGAGGGCCGTGCCGAGTTGGCGGCGATCTACCGCGACTATTCGCTCAATGCGCCCTGGGGCGGGCGCGAGGTGGCGGTGCGGGCCGATCCGCGCGGGGCGATGGAGCGGCGTTCGGCCGGGCTGATGCGGCGGCTGGCGACCGAGGTGCGGCTGCCGGCACGCGGCCAGGCGCTCGACATCGGCTGCGGCACCGGCGCCATGCTGGCGGCGTTCGGCGAACATCGCGGCGGCTGGCGGCTGCACGGTCACGATCTCGACACCCGCAACGCCCGGCTGCTGGCCGCGCTGCCGGGCTTCGCCATGCTGCACACCGGCGCCATCTCGGCCGTGCCGGGGCGGTTCGATCTGGTGACGCTCAGCCATTCGCTCGAGCACATGCTGGATCCGCGCGCGGTGCTGGCCGACATCGTCGGCCGGCTGGCGCCGCGCGGGCGGCTGTTCGTCCAGGTGCCGGATTGGCACGCCAATCCCTGGGACCTGGTGGTGGCCGATCATGTCGCCCATTTCGATGCCGTCACTTTGCCCGAACTGATGGCCAGCGCCGGCTTCGCCTGCCGCATCGTCGCCGCCTGGGCGCCGCGCGAGTTGTCGGCGCTGGCGGTCAAGGCCGGCCGGGCGGATCCGCCCGCGCTCGATCCC
>VGDZ01000111.1 GCA_016869515.1 Alphaproteobacteria bacterium
GCAAGCCGCAGGCCCAGCCGCGCGCCGGCGGGGTCGAGCCGGTGCTGCGGCCGCCGTCGCGCGGGCTGGTCGCCGGCGGGCTGGCGCTATTGGCGGCGCTGGCGGCGCTGCCTTTGGTGGCCGACGCATATACGCTGGTGCTGCTGATCGACATCCTGGTGTTCGCGCTGTTCGCGGTCAGCCTGCACGCCATGATGGGTCCGGGCGGCATGGTCAGCTTCGGCCATGCCGCCTATTTCGGTCTCGGCGCCTATGGCGCGGCGCTTTTGGTCAAGCATGCGCGCTGGCCGATGGAATGGGCGCTGGCCGGCGGGCCGCTGGTGGCGGGGATCGGAGCGCTGGTGTTCGGCTGGTTCTGCGTCCGGCTGTCCGGGGTCTATCTCGCCATGCTGACCTTGGCCTTCGCCCAGATCGCCTGGTCGGTGGTGTTCCAATGGGACACGCTGACCGGCGGATCGAACGGCGTGGTCGGGGTGTGGCCGGCGGCGTGGCTGGCGAGCAAGCAGGCCTATTACTGGATGACGCTCGGGCTGAGCGCGATCGGCATCGGACTGGTGTGGCGCGCGCTTTATGCGCCCTTCGGCTATGCCTTGCGGGCGGGGCGGGATTCGCCGCTGCGCGCCGAATCGATCGGCATCGACGTGCGCCGCGTGCAGTGGCTGGCCTTCGCCGGCATGGGCGTGGCGGCCGGGCTGGGCGGCGCGATCTACGCCTTCTCCAAGGGCAGCGTCTCGCCCGAGACCATGGCGATCCCGCGCTCGGTCGACGGCTTGGTGATGGTGCTGCTGGGGGGCGTGCAGACCGTGACCGGGCCGGCGCTGGGCGCCGCCGCCTTGACCTGGCTGCAGGACGAGACGGCGCGGCGGATCGAATTCTGGCGGGCGCTTTTGGGCGTGGTCATCCTGGCGCTGGTGCTGGCCTTTCCGCAGGGCCTGGGCGGGTTCCTCAAGGCGCGGTTCGCGCGCGAGAGGGAAACATGAGCCCGGTGCTACGGGTCGCGGGGCTGAGCAAGCATTTCGGCGGCGTGCGCGCGCTCGACGACGTTGCGTTCGAGCTGGCGGCGGGCGAGTTGCTGGCGATGATCGGCCCCAACGGCGCCGGCAAGTCGACCTGCTTCAACCTGGTCAACGGCCAGTTGGCGCCGGATGCCGGCCGCATCGTCGTGCTGGGCCGCGACATCGCCGGCCTGGGGCCGCGCCAAATCTGGCGCCTGGGCGTCGGCCGCACCTTCCAGATCACCGCCACTTTCGGTTCGATGACCGTGGCCGAGAACGTGCAGTTGGCCTTGATCAGCCACCGTCGTGGGCTTTGGAGTCCGTGGACTCCGGCGGCCGGGCTGGAACGCGAGCGCGCGCTCGAATTGCTGGCGTTGGTCGGCATGGCCGAGCAGGCCGAGCGCGCCTGCGCGGTGCTGGCCTACGGCGATCTCAAGCGGGTCGAGTTGGCGGTGGCGCTGGCCAACGATCCCCGGCTGCTGCTGATGGACGAACCCACCGCCGGCATGGCGCCGGCCGAACGCCAGGCGCTGATGGCGCTGGCTGCGCGCATCGCCCGCGAACGCGGCATCGGCGTGCTGTTCACCGAGCACGACATGGATGTGGTGTTCGGCCACGCCGACCGCATCATGGTGCTGTCGCGCGGCCGGCTGATCGCCGCCGGCGCGCCGGCGGCGGTGCGAACCGATCCGCAGGTGCGCGAGATCTATCTCGGTGCCGACCATGCTTGAACTGGCCGGCATCCACAGCCATTACGGCCGCGCCCATATCCTGGACGAGGTCGGGCTCGCGGTCGGACGCGGCGAGGTGGTGGCGCTGCTCGGGCGCAACGGCGCCGGCAAGTCGACCACGCTCAAGACCGCGATCGGGCTGGTGCGCGCGAGCCGCGGCCGCATTGCCTTCGCCGGCCAGGACATCGCCGGCCTGCCGCCGCACGCCATCTGCCGGCTCGGCCTCGGCTACGTGCCCGAGGAGCGCCGCATCTTCACCGACCTGACCGTGGCCGAGAACCTGGAAGTCGGCCGCCGGCCGCCGCGCGCGGGCCTGCCGGAATGGACGCGCTCGGCGCTGTTCGCGCTGTTTCCCAATCTGGCCGAGATGCTGGACCGCCCGGCCGGGCGGATGTCGGGCGGCGAGCAGCAAATGCTGACCATCGCCCGCACGCTGATGGGCAATCCGGCGGCGGTGCTGCTGGACGAGCCGTCCGAGGGCCTGGCGCCGGTGATCGTCGCGCAGATGGCGCGCGCCGTGACCGAACTCAAGCGCGCCGGCCTGGCCGTGCTGCTGTCCGAGCAGAACCTGCGCTTCGCGCGTGCCGTGGCCGACCGGGCGGTGATCATCGAGAAGGGCCGGGTCCGCTATACTGGAAGCATGGACGCGCTGATGGCGGACGCGGCGGCGCGCGCCGCCTATCTGACGGTCTGAGCGGGGACGGCCGGAGATGGGCGCGATCGCGGGCATCGACGTCGGCGGCACCTTCACCGACCTGATCCTGGTCGACGCCGAGGGCCAGGTGCGCATCGCCAAGGTGCTGACCACGGTCGACAACCAGGCCGGCGGCGTGATGGCGGCGATCGCGGAATCGGGCCTGGCGCCGGCCGCGATCGACACCATCGTCCACGGCACCACCACCACCACCAACGCGCTGCTGGAACGCAAGATCGCCAAGGTCGGGCTGCTGACCACCAAGGGCTTCCGCGACGTGTTGGAACTCGGGCGTCGCACCCGGCCGACCAGCTACGGCCTGACCGGGCGGTTCGTGCCGCTGATCGACCGGCCCTTGCGGCTGGAAGTGGCCGAGCGCATCGACGCCGAGGGCCGGGTGGTGACGCCGCTCGATCCGGCCGAGGTCAAGGCGCAGCTCGAACGCCTGGTCAAGGCCGGCGCCGAATCGCTGGTGATCCATTTCCTGCACGCCTATGCCAACCCCGCGCACGAACGCAAGGCGGCCGAGATCGCCGACCGCCACTGGCCCAACGAGCACATCACCATGGCCAGCGGCGTGCTGTCGGAATACCGCGAATACGAACGCGGCGTGACCGCGGCGGTCAACGCCGCCGTGCAGCCGGTGCTGCGCCGTTATCTCGGGCGCCTGGCGGACGAACTGGCGGCCGGCGGCCATCGCCGCGATCTTTTGGTGATGCAGGGCAATGGCGGCACGGTGTCGGCCCGCATCGTCGCCGAAAGCGCGGTCAACACCGTGATGTCGGGGCCGGCCTCGGGCGTGATCGCAGCCGCCGCCACCGGCCTGGCCTCGGGTCATCCCAACCTCATCACCTACGACATGGGCGGAACCTCGTCCGATGTCGGCCTGATCCGCGACGGCGTGCCGGCGGTGTCCTCGGAACTGGAACTCGAATACGCCATGCCGATCCATGTGCCGATGGTCGACATGCACTCGATCGGCGCCGGCGGCGGCTCGATCGCGGCGATCGACGACGGCGGCATGCTGCGGGTCGGACCGCAATCGGCCGGCGCGCGGCCCGGCCCGATCTGCTACGGCCGCGGCGGCGAGCGGCCGACCATCACCGACGCCAACCTAGCGCTGGGCCGGCTCGATCCCGCGGGCCTGCTCAAGGTCGACAACCCGGTGCCGCTCGAGCGGGTGCGCGAGATCGTCCTTCGCACCGTCGGTGCGCCCCTGGGGCTGGACGCCGACGGCGCCGCCGCCGCCATCCTGCGCATCGCCAACGACCGCATGGCCGGCGCCATCCGCATGGTCAGCCTGGCGCGCGGCCACGATCCGCGCGACTTCGCGCTGTTCGCCTTCGGCGGCGCGGGGCCGCTGCACGCCGCGGCGCTGGCGCGCGAGCTGGGCATTCCGACCGTGCTGGTGCCGGCGCGGCCGGGGCTGACCAACGCGCTCGGCTGCCTGGTGGCCGATCTGCGCCACGATTTCGTCAACACCGTCAACCGGCCGGTGGCCGGTCTCGACATGGCCGAAGTGGCGCGCATCGTCTCGGGCCAAATCGCCGCCGGCCGCGAGTTGATCGAGCGCGAGGGGGTGGCGATCGAGCGGCTGGAATACCTTCATTTCGCCGACATGCAGTTCATGGGCCAAAGCCATCTTCTCACCATCCCGATCTCGGGACCGGCGGTGACGCGCGAGGCGCTGCAAGGCGATTTCGAGCGCGCCTATTGGGAGCGCTTCCAGGTCGAACTGCCCGAGATCCGCGCCGTGTTGGTCAATCTCCACACCGCCGCCATCGGCCGCCGCCGCCCGCCCGATCTGGCGCTGCTGGCGCCCGACCGCGAACGCAAACCCGATCTTGCCCAGGCCATGCGCGGCCGCCGCCAGGTGTGGTTTGAACAAGGCGGCTGGCAGGACACGCCGATCTATCGCCGCGACTGGCTGCCGCGAGCGGCGCGGTTCGAAGGGCCGGCGATCGTCGAACAGCTCGACAGCACGGTCGCGATCGAGCCCGGCAATCGCGCCGCGCTCGATCGCCTCGGCAACCTGATCCTGACCGTGCAGCCGGCCGAGGGGGCGGCGCCATGAGCCTGGACCCGATCACGCTGACGGTGCTGCACAACGGCTTGCAGCAGGTCTGCAACGAAATGGACCTAGCCTTCGTCCGCTCGGCCTTCAGCCCGGTGATCGCCGAGACCCTCGACCGTTCTGACGGCATCTACGCCGGCGCCGACGGCGCGCTGGTGGCGCAGGGCGATCTCGGCCTGCCGGTGTTCGTCGGCACCATGCAGGATTCGACCAAGGCGGTAATCGCGCGTGCCAAGGACCTGGCGCCGGGCGACGTCTTCATCGTCAACGATCCCTATCTCGGCGGCACGCATCTGATGGATGTGCGCTTCGTCAAGCCCTTCTTCCACGACGGCAAGGTCTTTGCCTGGCTGGCCAATACCGGGCATTGGCCCGACGTCGGCGGCATGGTGCCGGGCGGGTTCTCGGCCCGCGCCGTCGAGGTCGAGCAGGAAGGCCTGCGGCTGCCGCCGGTCAAGCTCTACAAGGCCGGGCGCATGGACCCCGAGATCCTGTCGATCATCCTCTCCAACATCCGCATCGCCGACCAGCGCATCGGCGACATCAAGGCCCAGGCGGCGGCGCTGGCGGTGGGCGAGAAGCGGCTGGCGGCGCTGATCGCGCGCTACGGCGCGGGCACGGTGGCGGAGGGCATCGCCGAACTGCGCCGGCGCGCGGCTAGGCTGATGCGCGCCAAGCTGGCGACGATCCCCGACGGCCGCTACACCGGCGAGGCCTTCGTCGATTCCGACGGCGTGGTCGACGCCCCGCTCAAGATCGCCATGGCGGTGACCAAGCAGCAGGGCGAGCTGTGGTTCGACATGAGCGGCTCCTCGCCGCCCTGCCGCGGACCGATGAACAGCGTCATCGCCACCACCCGCTCCTCGATCTACCTGGCGATGAAGCACATCTTCCCCGACCTGCCGATCAACGCCGGGACTTTCGAGCCGCTGCACGTGATCGAGCCCAAGGGCACCTTCCTCTATGCCGAATATCCGCGCCCGGTCTCGGGCTGCGCCGCCGAGGTCAGCCAGCGCATCGCCGAGGCGGTGTTCGCCGCCCTGACCGAGGCCATGCCGGATCGGCTGTTCGCGGCTCCGGCCGGCACCTCGGGCAATCTGGCGGTCGGCGGCGGCGACCCCGACAAGGGCCGCAGCTACGTCATGTACGTCATCTCGGGCGGCGGCTATGGCGGCAGCCCGGCCGGCGACGGGCTGTCCAACGGCTGTTCGACCATCGGCATCTCCAAGACCACGCCGATCGAGGTGCTGGAACAGCGCTATCCGGTGCTGTTCGAGGAGTACGCGCTGCACGAAGGCTCGGGCGGGGCGGGGCGGTTCCGCGGCGGCTTCGGGGTCAATTATCGAATCCGCATGCGGCGCGGCGAGGCGGTGGCCTCGATGGTGATGGATCACGGTCGCGAAGGCCCCCTCGGCGCGCTGGGCGGGCGCAATGGCGGCGTCAACAAGGTGGCGATCGAGTTCGCCGACGGCCGGGTCTATCGGCCCGAGCACAAGTCGAAGGACCAGGACATAAGCATCGGCCCGGGCGACGTCATCGCCGTCTCGACCCCGGGCGGCGGCGGCTACGGCGATCCCCTGCTGCGCGATCCGCAGGCGGTGGCCGAGGACGTGCGCCGCGGTTACTACAGCCGCCGCCAGGCCCGCGCCCTGTTCGGCGTCGCCTTTCGGCCGCGCGGCATTTCGGTCGATGTGGCGGCGACCCAGGCGCTGCGCAAGAAGCGCAAGACGCCGCCCAAGCGCACGGCCGGCCAACAAAGCTACATCGAGCGCGCGCTGGCGCGGGCCGAGGCCGTGGTCGACGCCATGGCGGCCGATTTCGCGCCGACGGTCGCGGCCTATGGCGCCAAGATCGAGCAGACGCTGACGGCCTGGCGCGCGGAACCCGGCGCGCGCGCGGCAAGGCTGGGCGAGATCCGGCGCTATGCCCACGACCTCAAGGGTCTCGGGCCGACCTTCAAACAGCCGGTGATCGGCGCCATCGGCGCCTCGCTTAACAGCCTGATCCTGACCTCGGGCCAGCGCCTCGACGAACGGCCCCTGGTGCGGATCGTCGAGGCGCATTGCGCCGCGCTCGACCGGGTACTGGCCGACGGCATCAAGGACCTGGGGTCGAAGGAGGCGCGTGCCTTGCTCGGCCGGCTCGAGGCCGTCATTGCCGAGGCCGCCGCGGCGGAATAGCGCCTGGGCGCGGGACGTTTTTCGCATTAAGGAGATCGCCATGCGCGTCTGGTTCGGGATTCTCGTCGCCGCAGCATTGGCCGGTTGCGCCTCCGCGCCGCCTTCCGAGCGCTATCGCCAATCCGAAGTCGGCGGTCTGGTCCGCACCACGCCCGCCGTGGTGCTGGCGGTGCGCGAAGTCCAGGTCCAGGGCTTCGAGCGCGAGGGCATCGGCGGCATCGTCGCCGCCACCGCCGGCGGCGTCGCCGGCTCGGCCTTGGGCAGCGGTCGCCGCGCCCACATCCTGGGCGCGATCGGCGGCGCCGTGGTCGGCTACGTGCTGGGCGACCTGGTCGAAAAGGGCGTCGGCCAGCCGGCGCTGGAATACGTCGTGCGGGCGGATCCCGACCAGGTCTTCACCATCGTCCAGCCGGCCGAGGCCCGTTTCGAGATCGGCCAGAAAGTGCTGATGCAGATGGGCAATCGCGTCCGCCTGATCGCCGATCCCGGTATTTCGCCCCGCAACTGACCGTCACTCCCTAACCGGCGTCGGCTCGTGTAGCTTGGCGCCATGACCCCGCGCGTGACCGTGATCGGCGCCGGCGCCGTCGGCGTGTGCTCGGCGCTGTGGTTGCAGCGCGCGGGCGCCACCGTCACCTTGATCGACCGCCTGGGCCCGGGCGAGGGCTGCAGCTTCGGCAATGCCGGCTCGCTCAGCGCCACCGCCATCCTGCCGGTGGCGATGCCGGGCGTGCTCAAGCGCGTGCCATCGTATTTGCGCGATCCGCTCGGGCCGCTGACCATCCGCTGGGCCTATTTGCCGCGGCTGTTGCCATGGCTGCTGCGCTTCATCGAGGCCGGCCGCAGGGATCGGGTCGAGCGCATCGCCGCCGCGCTGCGTTCGCTGTTGGCGCCGATTTTCGAGTCCTATGGCCCGCTGGCCGAGGCGGCGGGCTGCGCGCAGCTGATCCGCCGCGACGGCTGTCTTTATCTGTTCGAATCGCAGACGGCGCTCGCCGCCGCGCGCTGGGGCATGGAATTGCGGCGGCGCAATGGCTGCGTGCTGGAGGAGCTTCCGGCCGAGGAGATCGCGCGGCTGGAGCCGGCGATCGCGCCTCGATTCCGGCATGGCCTGTTCGCGCCCGACAACGGCTCGACCTCGGACCCGCACGGGTTGGTGACGGCGCTGGCGCGAAGTTTCGAGGCCGCGGGCGGCAATCTGATCCGGGCCGAGGTCCGCGCCATCCGGCGGGACGAGGCCGGCGCGCGCGAGCTGCTGACCGACCGCGGCGCCTTCGCGATCGACCGCCTGGTGATCGCCGCCGGCGCCTGGTCGCGGCGCCTGGCCAACATGCTGGGCGACGATCCGCCGCTCGAGACCCAGCGCGGCTATCACGTCACGCTGCCCGATCCCGGCATCGGCGTGAACCGCAACATCATGGCGGTGTCGCTCAACATCATGGTCAATCCGATGCTGATGGGGCTGCGGCTGGCGGGCACGGTCGAACTGGCCGGGCTGGATGCGCCGCCCAACTATGCCCGCGCCGACGCGATCTTGGCGCAGGGCCGCAAGCTGTTTCCGGATTTGCGCGATTCCGGCCGGACGCAGTGGATGGGTCATCGCCCCTGCCTGCCCGACAGCCTGCCGGTGATCGATCGCGCCGGCGGCGCCGCCAACGTGGTCTATGCCTTCGGCCACGGCCATGTCGGCATGTGCGCGGCGCCGATGACCGGCAGGATCGTGCGCGACCTGGTGCTGGGGCGCCGGCCCGAGATCGATATCTCGCCCTTCGCCTTGGCGCGGTTCTGAGATGGAGACCGCCGCGGTCGATGTCGGCAGCAGCTTCACCGACGTCATCCGACGCGACGCCTCTGGCCGGCTGACCTTCGCCAAGCTGCCGAGCGAGAGCGCGGACCCGGCGGCGCCGGTGCTGGCGGCGGCGGGTGCGGGCGCGCTGCGCCATGGCACCACGCTCGGGCTCAATGCGCTGTTGCAGCGCAAGGGCGCGCGGGTCGGGCTGATCGTCACCAAGGGTTTTCGCGACGTGCTGAATCTCGGTCGGCAAAGCCGGCGCGAGCTTTACGCCATGCCGCCGCGTGCCGCGACCCCGGACTTCCTGGTCGCCGAGACCCTGCGCGCCGAGATCGACGAGCGCATCGACGCCGAGGGCAGGGTGGTGACGCCGCTCGACGACGCGGAAGCCGCGCGCGTCATCCGCAGGCTGGTGGCGGACGGCGCCGAGGCGCTGGCGATCGGGCTTCTGTTCGCCTTCCGCAATCCGATCCACGAGCATCGGCTGGCGGCGATCGCCGCCGGGATGTTCCCTGGCCTGCCGGTATCGGAATCGCACGAGGTCGATCCGCTGCCGCGCGAGTTCGAGCGCATCGCCGCCACCGCCTGCGATGCCTTTTTGCGGCCGACGATGGGGGGCTATCTCAGGCGGCTGGCGCGGCCGGATCTGCATGTGATGCGTTCGAGCGGCGGCCTGATCGACGGCGCCGAAGCGGCGCGGCAACCGGCGCGTCTGCTGCTGTCGGGGCCGGCGGCGGCGGCGTTGCGCGCGGCCGAGGCGGCGCGGGCAGCCGGATGCCCCGATGCTTTGTCGATCGACG
>VGDZ01000112.1 GCA_016869515.1 Alphaproteobacteria bacterium
TTGCACCAGCACGCCCGGTTCGGCGCGCTGGCGGCGCCGGCCGGCCACGCGCAGGAACTGCGAACGCCGCTTGAGGCGGTCGAGCGCCATCAGGCCGAGAGGCGCTTGCGGCCCCGGCGACGGCGCGCCTTCAGCACGTTGCGACCGCCGACCGTGGCGGTGCGCTTGCGGAAGCCGTGGCGGCGCTTGCGCACGAGCTTGGACGGTTGATAGGTGCGTTTCACGATCGGCTCCGAAGACGGAAATCCGCGCGGCCCGGCCGCGCGGAGACGGCAGGGTTCTAAGGGCGGTCCCGGGGGATGTCAACCGCGCCCGGAACCGGCTAAAACCCCGGCACGAGGACGGATCATGAGCGAACGCATCGAAGCCGATCTGTGCGTCATCGGCGCCGGTTCCGCCGGGCTGTCGGCCGCGGCCGGCGCCGCCATTCTCGGCCTCAAAGTGGTGTTGTTCGAGCGCGGCCGCATGGGCGGCGACTGCCTCAACTACGGCTGCGTTCCCTCCAAGGCCCTGCTGGCCGCGGCCAAGACCGCTTCCCGGATCGCCCGCGCCGGCGAATTCGGCATTCGCCTCGGTCCGGCCGAGATCGACTATGCAGCCGCGATGGATCGGGTGCGGGCGGTGATCGCCGCCATCGCGCCGACCGACAGCGTGGCGCGCTTTACCGCGCTGGGCGTGCGGGTGATCGAGGCCGAAGCGAGCTTCGTGGGGCCGCGCCGAGTCGCCGGTGGCGGCGTCGAGGTCGACGCCAAATGGCTGGTCGTTGCCACCGGCTCGCGGCCTTCAGCGCCGCCGATCCCCGGCCTGGCCGAGACGCCCTATCTGACCAACGAGACCCTGTTCGACAACCGCGCGCGCCCTTCGCACCTGATCGTCATCGGCGGCGGGCCGATCGGGCTGGAAATGGCCCAGGCCCATATCCGCCTCAGCTCGCAGGTGACGGTGCTGGAAGCGGCGCGGGTGCTGGGCAAGGACGATCCCGAATTGGCCAATGCCGTCACCCTGGCCTTGCGCGCCGAGGGCGTCGCCATCCGCGAGGGCGCACCCATTGCCTCGGTCGCGCGCGGCGCGGATGGAGTTTCCGTGACCTTGGACGATGGCACGCGCATCGCTGGCAGCCATCTTCTGGTCGCCGCCGGCCGCAAGCCGCGCATCGAGGGCTTGGGGCTGGAGCGCGCCGGCATCGCCCATGGCCCCGCCGGCATCGTGGTCGATCGGCGGCTGCGGACGTCCAATCCGCGGGTCTATGCGCTGGGCGATGTCGCCGGCGGGCCGCAATTCACCCACGTCGCCGGCTGGCATGCCGGGCTGTTCCTGCGCAATGCGCTGTTCCGCCTGCCGGCCAGCGTCGTCGGCGCGGCGATCCCCGCGGTCACCTACACCGATCCCGAACTGGCCCAGGTCGGCATGACCGAGGCGGCGGCGCGCGCCCAGGGCCACGCCGTCCGCATCCTGCGCTTCGGCTTCGCCGACAACGACCGCGCCCAGGCCGAGGGCGAGACGCGAGGCCTGGTCAAGGCGGTGGTCGATCCGCGCGGACGCATCCTCGGCGCCGGCATCGCCGGCCCAGCCGCGGGCGAGCTGATCCAGCCTTGGGTGCTGGCCATGTCCAAGGGACTCAAGATCGGCGCCCTGGCCGAGGCCATCGCCGCCTACCCGACCTTGGTCGAGGTCAACAAGCGCGCCGCCACCAGCTTTTATGCGCCCTTGTTCCTGGCCAAGCGCACCAAGACCCTGGTGCGCTGGCTGCTGAAGCTGGCGTGAGCGCGGCGCCGCCCGCGATCGCCCGCCCCGCGCTCGCGCGCTCGCTGTCCAGCCGGCTACTGGGGCTGACGGCGCTGTTCGTGATGCTGGCCGAGATCGCGATCTACGTCCCTTCGATCACGCGCTATCGCAACGCGCTGCTGGACGAACGGCTTTCGGCCGGTCATCTGGCGGTGCTGGCGCTGGAGGCCACGCCCGACCACATGGTGGCCGACACGCTGCGGCGCGAGCTGTTGCGCCACGCCCAGGCCTATACCGTGGCCCTGATGCGCGAGGGCCGGCGCGACCTGGCGCTGGTCGACGACCTGCCGCCGCCGGTCGAGCACACCATCGACCTCGGCCGCGAGTCGACCCTGGTTCAGATCGGCCGGGCGCTGGCGCTGCTGGTGCAGCGCGACGACCGCGTCGTCCAGGTCAAGGGTGCATTGCTGAACGATCCCGGCATCGGCATCGCGGTGGTGATCGACGAGCAGCCCCTGCGCATGGCGTTGTTGGACTATTCCTGGCGCATCCTGGCGCTGTCGCTGGCGATATCGCTGTTCACGGCGGTGCTGGTGTTTTTCAGCCTGACCCGGTTGATCGTGCGGCCCTTGGGCGCCATGGTCACGGCCATGGCGGCGTTCCGCGCGGCACCCGAGGGACCGCCGACGCTCAGCCCCGATCCCGCGCGCCAGGACGAAATCGGCATCGCCGAGCGCGAGCTGGCGCGCATGCAGGCCGAGCTGCGCTTGGCGCTCGGCCAGAAGGCACGCCTTGCCGCGCTGGGCGAGGCGGTGGCCAAGATCGGCCACGACCTCGGCAACATGCTGGCGACGGCGCAGCTGGTCTCGGATCGGCTGGCGGCCTCGGCCGATCCCGAGGTCAAGCGCGCCGCGCCGCGGCTGATCGCCGCCATCGACCGCGCCATCGCCCTATGCGAAGCGACCCGGCGCTTCGGCCATGCCGGCGAACTGGCGGTGAGCCCGCGGCGCTTCGCGCTCTTGCCGCTGGTCGAGGAACTGTGCGCGGCATTGGCCGGATCGGGGCGGATCGAGATCGGCGTCGAGATCCCGCCCGAGCTCGAGGTGCTGGCCGATCGCGATGCGCTCTATCGCGTGCTGTTCAACCTGGCCCATAACGCCATCGAGGCCATGGCGGCGGGCGGGCGGCTCGCGCTGTCGGCGGGGCGCGAAGGCGAGCGGGTGGCGATCGAAATCGCCGACACCGGCGCGGGCCTGCCGGAACGGGCGCGGGCCAATCTCTATCGCCCCTTCGCCGGCTCGGCGCGGCCGGGCGGCACCGGGCTCGGCCTAGCCATCGCCCGCGAGTTGATGCGCGCCCAGGGCGGCGAGATCGTGCTGGCGCGCAGCGGCGCCGACGGCACTGCGTTCCGGCTTAGCCTGCCGGCTTGACCGCGAATGCGAGGTAATTGACCCCGGCGTCGCGGCCGAGGCGGAAGCCGCCCGACAGCGGCGAGAAGCCGACCCCGCTGACGTCGGTCAAGTCCATGCCGGCGGCGCGCAGCGCGCGGCCAAGCTCGGCCGGGCGGACGAATTTGCGCCAATCATGCGTGCCGCGCGGCACCCAGCCCAGCACGTATTCGGCCGCAACGATGCCGAGCGCGAAGGAACGCAGCGTGCGATTGAGCGTCGCCAAGGCCAGCGCCCCGCCCGGCGCCACGCGCTCGGCGCAGGCGGCGACGAAGGCGGCGACATCGGCGACGTGCTCGACGATCTCCAGCGCCACCACCAGATCGAACCGCGCCCGGCCGAGGCTTTGCACCTCGCCGCGGCGATAGGCGATCTTCAGCCCTTCCTGCTTGGCGTGCGCCCGGGCGGCGGCGATGGCGCCGGCCGAGGCATCGATGCCGGTGACCTTGGCGCCCAGCCGCGCCAAGGGTTCCGACACCAGCCCGCCGCCGCAGCCGATGTCGAGCACGCGCAGGCCCGCCAACGGCCGTTCGGCCGCCGCATCGCGCCCGAAATGGGCGGCGACGCGCGCGCGCAGATAGTCGATCCGCACCGGGTTGAGCCGGTGCAGCGGTTGGAACGGCCCGCTTGTGTCCCACCACGCATCCGCCACGCGCTCGAAGCGTGCCACTTCGGCCACATCGAGCGTGGCCGCCTCCGCGCCGGTTCGCCGCTTGCCCATGATCGGCCTTCAGAGTATGCATGGCGCCGCCCGCCGACAAGACCGCCGGGCATTTTTCGTCGCGGACCGAGGCTCATGGGCCAAACCATCGTCATGAAGTTCGGCGGCACGTCGGTGGCCGACGCCGAGCGCATCGCCAACGTCGCCCGCCGCGTGCAGCGCGAGGTCAAGGCCGGAAACCGGGTGGCGGTGGTGGTCTCGGCCATGGCCGGGGTCACCAACCAGCTGGTGGCGCAGGTCGATTCGATCGACCGCATGCCCGACCAGGCCGAGTACGACGTGGTGGTGGCCTCGGGCGAGCAGGTCACGGTCGGGCTGACCGCGATCGCGCTGCACAAGCTGGGCCTCAAGGCGCGTTCCTGGCTGGGTTGGCAGATCCCGATCCGCACCGATTCCGCCCACGCCGCGGCGCGGATCGATGCCATCGACGGCGATCAGCTTTCCCGGCGCATGGCCAAGGGCGAAGTCCAGGTGGTCGCCGGCTTTCAGGGCGTGACCGCCGAGGGCCGCGTCGCCACGCTCGGCCGCGGCGGCTCGGACACCTCGGCGGTGGCGCTGGCGGCGGCGCTCAAGGCCGATCGCTGCGACATCTACACCGACGTCGACGGCGTCTATACTTGCGATCCGCGCATCGTCGGCAAGGCGCAGAAGCTGGCCAAGGTGACCTTCGAGGAGATGCTGGAAATGGCCTCCTCCGGCGCCAAGGTGCTGCACCCGCGCTCGGTCGAGATCGCAATGAACCATCGGGTCCGCCTGCAAGTGCTCTCGAGCTTCGAGGACAAGCCCGGAACCCTGGTCGTGGACGAGGACGAAATCGTGGAACAGGCAGTCGTCAGCGGCATCGCCTTCACCCGCAACGAAGCGAAGGTCACCCTCCAGCGCGTGGCCGACCGGCCGGGCGTGGCGGCGGCGGTGTTCGGTCCCCTGGCCGACGCCGGCATCAACGTCGACATGATCGTGCAAAGCGCCTCGCTCGACGGCAAGTCGACCGACATCACCTTCACCATCGGCCGCGCCGAACTGCCGCGCGCGCTCGAGGTGCTGAAGGCGATCAAGCGCAAGGTCAAGTTCGACCGCGCCGCCACCGACGCCGAGATCTCCAAGGTCTCGGTGATCGGCACCGGCATGCGCAGCCACGCCGGCGTCGCCCGGCGCATGTTCGAGACCCTGGCCAAGAACGGCATCAACATCCAGGCGATCTCGACCTCCGAGATCAAGATCAGCGTGCTGATCGAGGAGAAGTTCACCGAGCTGGCGCTGCGCGCGCTGCACACCGCCTACGGACTCGATTCGGCCTGAGCGCGATGGACCTCTCGGCCGAAGCCCGCGCCGGCGGGCGCGCCTTGCTGGATCGGCTGTGGGCGCGCGGCCGCGCCTTCCTCGGCTGCGAACACGCCATCCTCGGCGGCGCCATGACTTGGGTCTCCGAGCGCAATCTGGTGGCGGCGCTGTCCAACGCCGGCGCCTTCGGCGTGCTGGCCTCGGGGGCGATGACTCCCGAGCGGCTGTCCGAGGAGATCGCCGCCACCCGTGCCCTCACCGCGCGCCCCTTCGGCGTCAACCTGATCACGCTGCATCCGCAGCTTCTGGACCTGATCGCGGTCTGCGGCCAGCATCGCGTCGGCCATGTCGTGCTGGCGGGCGGGGTGCCGCCGGCGCCGGCGATCGCCGCGGTCAAGGCGATCGGCGCCAAGCTGGTGTGCTTCACGCCGGCCTTGGCGCTGGGCAAGAAGCTGGTGCGCAGCGGGGCGGATGCGCTGGTGATCGAGGGCTCCGAGGCCGGCGGCCATATCGGCCCGGTCTCGCTGTCGGTGCTGGCGCAGGAAATCCTGCCCCATATCGCCGACGTGCCGGTGTTCGTCGCCGGCGGCATCGGCCGCGGCGAGGCCATCGCCGCCTTCCTGCTGATGGGCGCCGCCGGCTGTCAGTTGGGCACGCGCTTCGTCTGCGCCAAGGAATCGACCGCGCATCCCAATTTCAAGAAGGCCTTCCTGCGCGCCGCCGCCCGCGACGCCGTGCCTTCGGTGCAGCTCGACGCGCAGTTCCCGGTCATCCCGGTGCGGGCCATCGCCAATGCGGCATCCAAGCGCTTTCACGACGTCCAGCGCGAGACCATCGCCAAGGTCCAGTCCGGCGGACTGCCCTTGGCCGAGGGCCAGCTGGCGATCGAGCATTTCTGGGCCGGCGCGCTGCGTCGCGCCGCGGTCGAGGGCGACGTCGAGAGCGGCTCGCTGATGGCCGGCCAGAGCGTCGGCATGGTCGGCAAGGAACAGCCGGTGGCCGAGATCGTCGCCGAGCTGGTCGATCAGGCGGCGGAGCATCTGCTGCGCGTCGCCCGCCGCCTGCAGGGCGAGGATTGAGGCGATGAGCGGCGGCGGCGGCGCGGGCCATGCGGCGGCCGGCGCCGGGCCGCGCCTGCTGTTGCGGCGCCTGCGCGAATTGATGGGCGGGCGCGACGCGCCCGAGGCGCGGCTCGATCATATGGTGCGGCTGATCGCCGCCAGCATGGTGGCCGAGGTGTGCTCGGTCTACCTGCTGCGGCCGGGCGACGTGCTCGAACTCTATGCCACCCAGGGCCTCAAGCAGGAAGCCGTGCACCAGACCCGGCTCAAGGTCGGCGAGGGCCTGGTCGGCGACGTCGCCCGCCACGCCCGGCCGCTCAATCTGGCCGATGCCTGGGCGCATCCCAATTTCGCCTACCGGCCCGAGACCGGCGAGGAGATCTTCCATTCCCTGCTCGGCGTGCCGATCATCGGTGGCGGCGCGGTGATCGGCGTGTTGGTGGTGCAGAACCGCACCAAGCGCATTTACGCCGAGGAAGAAGTCGAGGCGATGCAGACCGTCGCCATGCTGCTGGCCGAGATGGCGCGCTCGGGCGCGCTGGCGCCGCCCGAGGAACTCAAGCCCGAGCCGCGGCGCGCGGCCGTGACCAGCCGCCTGGTCGGCCTCGCCTTCGCCGACGGGCTGGCGGCGGGCCAGGCGGTGCTGCACCAGCCGCGGGTCGAGATCCTGCGCCTGGTGGCGGAGAACCCGGCCGAGGAGCGCGCGAGACTGCAGGCGGCGCTGGGCGCGCTGCGTGCCGGCATCGACCGGCTGCTGGCTTCGGATGCCATGTCGGCGGCCGGCGAGCACCGCGAGGTGATCGAGACCTTCCGCCTGTTCGCCGAGGATCGCGGCTGGATCGGCCGCATGGTCGAGGCGATCGGCGGCGGCCTCACCGCCGAGGCCGCGGTGCGCCGCATCCAACTTGAGAACCGCGCCCGCATGAGCCAGATGGCCGACGCCTACCTGCGGGCGCGGCTGGACGATCTCGAGGATCTCGCCAACCGGCTGCTGCGGCATTTGCTCGGCCTGCCGCAGAGCGCCGCATCCGGCCCCCTGCCCGAAGATGCGGTGCTGGTGGCGCGCGCCATGGGCCCGGCCGAGCTGCTGGACTACGACCGCGCCAAGTTGCGCGCGCTGGTGCTGGAAGAGGGCGCGCCCCAGGCCCATGTCGCCATCGTCGCCCGCGCCCTCGACATTCCGGTGGTCGGCAACCTGGCCGGGATCGAATCCGCCATCGAGCCGGGCGATCGGCTGCTGGTCGATGGCGGGCGGGGCACGGTCTTCGTCCGCCCCAGTCCCGCGGTCGAGCAGAGTTTCGCCGGCCGGCTGGCCGCCGGCGTCGCGCGGCGGGCGGAATACGGCAAGCTGCGCGAACTGCCGGCCGAGACCCGCGACGGCGAGCGGATCCGGCTTTCGATGAACGCCGGCCTCGCCGCCGACCTGGCTACGCTCGATGCCTCGGGCGCCGACGGCATCGGCCTGTTCCGTACCGAACTGCACTTCATGGTGCGCGGCGACTATCCCGGCATCGCCGCGCAGACCGCGTTCTACAGCCGCGTGCTCGACCGCGCCGGCGACCGGCCGGTGATCTTCCGCACCTTCGACATCGGCGGCGACAAGCCGCTGCCCTATCTCGATGCGCCGCGCGAGGAGAACCCGGCGATGGGCTGGCGGGCGATCCGCATCGGTCTCGACCGGCCGGGCCTCTTGCGCGGGCAGTTGCGGGCGCTGTTGCGGGCGGCGCGCGGACGCGAACTCAACTTGATGTTCCCAATGATCGCCGAAGTGGCCGAATTCGACGCCGCCCAGGCGCTGCTGGACAAGGAAAGCCGCCGGCTGGCGCGGCTGGGCGAGGCGCTGCCGGCGCGAATCCGGGTCGGCACCATGCTGGAAGTGCCGGCGCTCTATTTCCAGTTGGATGCGCTGTTGCCGCGGGTGCATTTCGTCTCGGTCGGGTCCAACGACCTGGTCCAGTTCCTGTTCGCCTGCGATCGCGGCAACGCGCAGCTGGCTTCGCGCTACGACCTGCTCAG
The DNA here is from genome assembly GCA_016869515.1 of Alphaproteobacteria bacterium. Lineage (GTDB taxonomy): Bacteria > Pseudomonadota > Alphaproteobacteria > VGDZ01 > VGDZ01 > VGDZ01. The sequence goes on from VGDZ01000112.1 coordinate 8,253, forward strand.
CCCGGCCGCGCTGGGTTTTCTCAAGGGCGTAGTCGAGCGCTGCCGGCGCGCCGGCGTGACCCTCGGCCTGTGCGGCGAGGCCGCCGGCCGGCCGCTCGAAGCCATGGCGTTGATCGGACTCGGCTTTCGCTCGATCTCGATGCCGCCGGCGGCGATCGGCCCGGTCAAGGCGATGGTGCTGAGCCTCGATGCCGGCGAACTCGGTCGACATCTGGAAAATCTGTTGCGACGACCCGATCATTCGCTGCGACCCGCGCTCGAAGCCTACGCGGAATCCCGGAGTGTCAATCTGGCTTTGCTCTAACGCATTGCGTGACAACGATTTTTCAAGTAGCATAAACACTGAAACAAGTCCCTAGGGGGCGCGGGGATGAATAGTCCCTCTCCACGCGTACATTTGCGCGAGGTCAAGAGCGATCCCGGCGCGGTCGGCGACGACGTCTATCAGGGCGTGGGCGCGTATTTGCGCGCGGCGCGCATCCGCGCCGGGCTCGACGAGCGCGAGGCCGCCAAGGAAATCAACATCCGCCTGTCGCAGCTTCGCGCCATCGAAGCCGGGCGCTTCTACGAATTGCCGGGCCTGACCTATGCCCAGGGCTTCATCCGCGCCTATGCCCAGGCGCTGCAGCTGGACGTCGACGCCATGCTGCAGCGCTTCAAGGAAGAATCGGAAAAACCGCGGCGCCAGCCTTTGATCTTCCCGGCGCCGACCCCGGCCGGGCGGTTGCCGAGTTTTCGTACCGTCGTCATGTCGCTGCTGCTGGCGGCGGTGGTCTATGGCGGCTATCTGCAGTGGACCCGCAACGAGCGCCGCCCGGCGCCCAGCGTCGATCCGGTGCCGGCGCGGCTCGCGCCGCTGGCCACCACGCCCGACGCCA
>VGDZ01000113.1 GCA_016869515.1 Alphaproteobacteria bacterium
GGCCGAGTTCCTCGGTCAGCGGCCCAAGGGCCGCGACGATGCCGCCCAGCCAGGCGCGCGCTTCGGGTTCCAGCAGCGCCCCGAGATCGTCGAGCGTCTTGGCCGGGCGCGGACCGCGCAGGGCGGCGCGCTCGACCGTCCGCGCCATCGCCCGGAACGGCGCCGGATCGGCGCCGCCGGCCAAGGGATGTTTCGACACCGCCAGCAATGCCACCGGCGCCGCCGGATCGGACGCCAATTCCGCCACCAGCCGGAAGAAGGCGCCGGGCGGAGTCCGCGCCAACGGCTGGCCGGCGGAATCGTCCACATTCACGCCCCAGCGACCCAACGCCGCCGCCACCCGGCGGGCGAGTTCGCGATCGGGCGTGACCAGGGCGCAGCTTCGGCCCGGCCGTTCCAGCGTCTCGCGCATCGCCAGGGCGATGGCGCCGGCCTCGGCTTCCTGCGAATCGGCTTCGATCAGGCCGAGCCCATCCAGCGCGCCGGCTTGCGGCGCCAGCGACCGCCAGGCGGCCGTGGTCTCGGCCGGGCGCATCGCAGCCGACAGCAGCGCCGCGCGCGGGCCGCTCGCGGCCTCTTCCCAATCGGCCACGGCGTCGCGGTCGAGTTCGAGCCGACCAAGAAGACGTTTGAGGCCCCATTGCGGATGGCTGGGTTCGAGCGCCCGCCAGCTGTCGTCGTCGAGGTCGCGATCCAGTCCCGGCAGAATCACCGCGCCTTGCGGCAGTCGCGCGATCGCCGCCAGCAGCTCGGCCGTGGCCGGGATGCTGCCGGTCGAGCCGGCGGCGATCACCGGCGCCTGGGGCGGATCGGCCAACAGGCGCGCGGCATACCGGCGCAGCACGCGGTTGCGGCGCTCGGCCGGGTCGATCGCGCCGCGCTCGGCCAGGATGCGCGGCCAGTGGCGCGTTATCAGGCCGAGGAATTCGAGCGTTATCTGCCAATGGCGGGCGAATTCCGCCGGCACCAGTTCGGGCAACGCGGCCAGGCCGCGGCCTTCGGTCTGGGCGCGATCCAGGAGATCGGCCAGCGCCGTTGCCAACTCGACCGCCTGCGCCGGCGTGCGCCGCGCATCGGGTCGCGCCAGCACCAGCCTTGCCAACAATACGCGCCGCGTCAGCGGATCGATCGCCGGCGGGATGCCGTCCTCGCTCTCGTCTCCCGCCCCCGCCGGATCGTCGAGGCCGAGCGCGTCTTCCTCGACCTCGCCCAAGGGCCGCATGGTCGGAAGCAAGAGCGGCCGGCCGTCGGCCTGGGCCAGGAAGGCCTCGCGCAGCGCGCGGCAGGCGCGGCGGGTCGGCAGCAGCACGGTCATCGCCGCCAGCGCCAGCGGGTTCTCGCCCGCGGCGCGGCGCAAAAGCCCGGCCGCCAACAGATCGACGAAAGCGGCGCCGGCCGGGATCGAGAACACCCGCGGCGGGCTCACCTCACACCTCGCCCAGCGCGCGTTCGGCTTCGGCCACGCCCTCGGGCGTGCCGACGTGAATCCAGCCGCCGTCGTGCCTCAGTCCGTAGAGCCGGCCTTTGGCCTCAAGCGCATCGAAGATCGTCCGCAACCCGAAGGGCTCGGCCGCGCGCCCGGCCAGCGCCGCCGGCTTGAGGATCATCAGCCCGGCGTAAAGGAAGGGCGAGACCTCGCCCGGCTTGCCGTGGCGGGCGCGGCCGTCGGCGGCGAGGAAATAATCGCCCGGACCTTCATAGCCGATCGCGCCCGAAGTCGGCATCATCAGCAACAGCGCATCCATCCGCGCCGCGTCCCAGCGCTCGGCCAATCGCCGGAAAGCGCCGGTCGGGCCGTGGCGCAGGATGACGTCGGCATTGACGACGAAAAACGGCGCGCCGCCGAGATAGGACAGCGCCTTGACCGTGCCGCCGCCGGTTTCCAGCAGCCGCTCGCGCTCGTCGGAAAAAACCAGCCGCGGCGCGCGGCGCGTGCGCAGATGCGCCTCCAGCCTGTCGGCGAAATGATGCAGGTTGACCACCGCCAGGCCGATGCCGGCCTCGGCGACCTGGTCCAACAGCCGGTCGATCAGGGTCCGGCCGGCGACCTCGACCAGCGGTTTGGGGCGGTCGTCGGTCAGCGGCCTGAGCCGCGTGCCCAGCCCCGCCGCCAGCACCATGATGGCGTCAGGCCGCATCGGACATCCCCTTCGGCACGCGGGCACGCAAGGACGCGGGCAGATTGCGATCGAACCAAGCGCGAATGTCGACCAGCGCGGGATGGATTAGCGTCGCCTCCAACAGCTCCCAAGTGCGGGCGGTGAAGCCGAGATAGCCCGGTTTGCCGTCGCGGCGCAAAAGCCTGATCCACAGCCCGGCGATGCGGGTCAGGCGCTGGGCGCTGACGATATGATAGGCGGCATCGAAGGCGGCGGCGTCAATCCCGGCGGCAGCGACATAACGCGCGCGCAATTCGGCCGCCAGCGTCCGCGGCACGACGCGCCGCGCATCGTCCAACAGCGAGGCCAGATCGTAGGCCGGCGAGCCGCGCGCCGCGTCCTGGAAATCGAGCAGGCCGACGCGGGCGTGCCCGTGCCGCTTGGGCAGCCACAAAAGGTTGTCGGCGTGATAGTCGCGCAGCACCAGCACCTGCCGCCCGGCCAAGGCGCGCTCCAGGGCCTCGGTCCAAAGACGCCTAAACTCGGCGCGCGCGGCTTCGGATGCTGGCGCGCCGAATTCCGGCATGTACCAATCCAGCAGCAATTCCGCCCCGGCCAGCATCGGCGCCAGGTCCCAGGCCGGAATCCCGGCCGGCAAGGCATGGCGGTGCAGATCGACCAGCAGATCGACCGCGGCGCCGTAAAGCTGGGCCTGGTCGGCGCCGGCCGGAATGGCGCGCGAAAAGAGATCGTCGCCCAGATCCTCGAGCAGCAGGAAGCCGCGCGCCTCGTCCGCCGCCAGAATTCGCGGCGCCGAATAGCCGAGGCCGGTCAGATGCCGCGCGATCGCCAGGAACGGCCGCACGTTTTCCTGCGGCGGCGGCGCGTCCATCAGCACCGCGCTCTCGCCGTCGCGGTTCAGGCGAAGATACTTGCGAAACGAGGCATCGCCCGCCAGCTTGGCGCGCGCGGCTTTACCCCAGCCCGCCTCGGCCAGGAACCCGTCCATCGCCCGCAAGCGCGCGAGGCGCTCGCGCCAGGAGCCGAAACCGGTCAAGCTGGCGCGGCGGGAATCGGGAGTCGGGCCGAATTCGAGCGTGATCTCCAGCCGATCCGGCGGCAGCCGCGCGCCCAGGCGCGCCGGCCACTCGATCACGGCCATGCCGCGCGCCAGCGCCTCGTCGAGGCCGAGTTCGTCGAGCTCCGCGGGCCGCTCGATGCGGTAAAGGTCGAAATGCCAGATCGGCGCCGGCTTGGCGTCGTAGCCTTGGACCAGTGTGAAGGTCGGGCTGACCACCTCGCCGGCATCGGGCGCCAGGGCGGCGACGAAGCCGCGGGCGAATTCCGTCTTGCCGACGCCAAGCTCGCCCGAAAGCAGCACGGCGTCGCCCGGCCGCGCCGCCAGCGCCACGCGCCGCGCCAGCGCGCGGGTGGCGGCGGCATCGGGCAGCGACTCGACCTCGGCCATGGCATCGGTTCTAGCTCCCTTGCCGCGTCGGGCTCAAGCCGCTATGTCCTCGGCCGATGAGCCAGACCGTCGACACCGACATCGCCGTGATCGGCGCCGGCCCGGCCGGGCTGTTCTTCGTGTTCGAGGCCGGGATGCTGAAGCTGCGCTGCACGGTGATCGATTCGCTCGAGGCCGCGGGCGGGCAATGCGCCGCGCTCTATCCCGAGAAGCCGATCTACGACATCCCCGGCCTGCCGCGCATCGCCGCCCAGGGCCTGGTCGACAATTTGCTGGAGCAGGCACAACCGTTCGCGCCGCGCTATCTGTTCGACCAGCAGGTGACGGCGCTGGCGCGCGAGCCCGGCGGCGGCTTCGTGCTGACCACCGCCAAGGGCATGCGCGTGACCTGCCGGGCGGTGGTGATTGCCGCCGGCGCCGGCGCCTTCGGCCCAAACCGGCCGCCGATCCCGGAGCTTGCGGCCTACGAGGGCAAGTCGGTGTTCTACCTGGTCAAGCGGCGCGAGGACTTCCGTGGCAAGCGGGTGGTGATCGCCGGCGGCGGCGATTCGGCGGTCGACTGGGCGCTGTCGCTCTCGGAGATCGCCCAGGTGATGGTGGTGCATCGCCGGCCCAAATTCCGCGCCGCGCCGGAAAGCGCGGCCAAGCTCGAACGGCTGGCCAAGGACGGCGCGCTCGAACTGGTGATTCCCTACCAGCCCGAGGCGATCGAGGGCCGGGACGGCAGGCTGGAGGCCGTGATCGTCAAGGACCTGGACGGCAGGACGCGGCGACTCGCGGCCGATGTCTTCCTGCCGTTCTTCGGGCTGGCGGCGACGCTGGGACCGATCGCGCAATGGGGCATCGGCTTCGAGCGCAACCTGATCAAGGTCGATCCGGCGACGCTGGCGACCGATCAGCCGGGGATCTACGCCATCGGCGACATCGCCACATATCCCGGCAAGCTCAAGCTGATCCTGAACGGCTTCGCCGAAGGGGCGATGGCGGCGCACGCCATCTACGGGCGGCTGTTCCCCGACACGCCTTTGCACTTCGAATATTCGACCACCAAGGGCGTGCCCAAATCCTGAGCCTAGGGCAAGATCCGCGTTTCGTCATGATCCGTCAGGTTCCTGACGAACGATCTTGCCCCGGATCAGGACAGATGCAGCCGCATGTTCTCGCGCGCGACCAGCGTGTTGGGCCACATGAAGCGGGCATCGGCCTCGAGTCGCTCCATGAACGCGTCCTCGTGCTCGGGGTCGTGGTGGAAGATCGCCAGCATCTTGGCGTTGGCGGCGCGGCACAGCCGCACGCCCTCCTCCCAGGTCGAATGGCCCCAGCCGACCTTGGCCTTGAATTCCTTGTCGGTGTAGGTGCAGTCGTAGGCCACCAGATCGGCGCCTTCGATCAGCGCCAGCACGTTCTGGTCGGGCTTGCCCGGCACGTGCTCGGTGTCGGTGACGTAGCAGAACGACTTGCCGGCGAATTCGATGCGATAGCCGGTGGCTCCGGCCGGGTGGTTCAGCAGCGCGGTGCGCACCTTGCAGGAGTCGAACAGGCCGAAGGTGTCGCCGGCCTTGAAGTCGGCGAACTCCATCGCCGCGCCCATCTTGTCGAGCGGCACCGGGAAGGTCGGGAACGCCATCTGGGTCGAGAGGATCGAGCGGATCCCGCCCTGCTCGGCCGGCAGATGGCCGGCCATGATGACGAAATGGTTTTCCTTGCGGAAGGCGGGCGAGAAGAACGGAAAGCCGTTGATGTGATCCCAATGGGTGTGGGACAGCAGGAGATGCGCATCGCGCGTGTTCTTGCGCGACAGCCAATGGCCGAGATTGCGGATGCCCGAGCCGGCATCGAGGATGATGGTGCGGCCGCCGACCGAAACCTCGACGCAGGAGGTGTTGCCGCCGAAGGCGATGTGACGCGGTGAAGGGCAAGGAATGCTGCCCCGCACACCCCAAAACTTGACCTTGAACGCCATGCGCTCCTGGCCCCCTAGAGTCTCGCGCCGCCGACGCGCAAAATAGAGCGAATCCAGGGGTTTGCAACGGCTTTCTTGGTCTTGCCGAGCGTCCTAAGTGCGGCCACTGAGGATTATGGTCTGAGGTGCTGACCGAAGAAGGCCAGCGTGCGTTCGCGCGCCAGCTTGGATGCGGCGTTGTCGAATTGTTTGCGATGATCGCAGTTGAAGCCGTGATCGGCGGGATAGATTTCCATCGTCACGTCGGTGCGCTTGGCCTTGAAGGCGCGCACCTGATCGATCGGAATGCCGGCATCCTTCTCGCCATAATGCAGCAGCACCGGACAGTTCTGCTTCTCGTCCTGGAACTGCAGCGTGTTGCCGCCGTAATAGCCGACCGCGCAGGCCGGCTTGAGCCGCGTCGCCGCCAGCCAGGCGACCGAGCCGCCCCAGCAATAGCCGACCACGCCGCACTTGGCCAAGCCGCCGACCGCGGCGCCGGCGGCGGCAACATCGGCCAGCGCCATCTCGAACGTCACCTTCTCGCGGATGCCGCGGCCGCGGGCGATGTCCTCGGGCGAATAGCCGATCTCGACCCCGCGTTCGACGCGGTCGAACAGCGCCGGCGCGATGGCGACGTAGCCGTCGCGGGCGAAGCCGTCGCAGACCTCGCGGATATGGGCGTTGACGCCGAAAATCTCCTGGATCACCACCACCGCGCCCTTGGCCGGGCCGGCCGGATCGGCGCGATAGGCGGAAAAGGAATGACCGTCGGCGGCGGTCAAGGTCAGCGTCGTGGCCATGGCTTGGTTCCCCCTTGGTCGGCGTCGGTAAAGCCCGATCGAGATCAGCGACATCACGGTCTCGCCGTGCTGGTTCAGCACCTCGGTGCGGAAGCGCGCCGAACCGAGATCGGGCCGGCTCTTGGACGGCGCGGTCTCGATGCACACCGAGCGCACCGACAGCGCATCGCCCGGCCGCACCGGCTTCTGCCAGCGCAGCTGGTCGAAACCGGGCGAGCCCAGCGAGGCGGCGCGCTGGCGCTTGATGAAGTGCTCGACGATCAGCTGCATGCAGATCGCGGCGGTGTGCCAGCCCGAGGCGACCAGCCCGCCAAAGAGGCTGTCCTTGGCGGCGGCCGGATCGAGATGAAAATATTGCGGATCGAACTTGCGGGCGAAGGCGACGATGGCATCCTCGGTCAGCGGCGCCGACGGCCCGCCCTCGCGGCGATCGCCGACCGCCACGTCCTCCCAGTATTTGAGGCCGGGATCGCTCACGCGGCCGGCCGGCGCTTGAGCATGTTCATGCCCTTCATCCGCACCACCGCCTCGCCCGACTGGTTGTAAAGCTCGTAGACCAGATGGATCACGCCGCGATCGGGCTTGGACTGGGACGGCACGCAGGCGACCGTGGTCAGGCGCAGGCTGAGCCGGTCGCCCGGCCGCACCGGCTTCAGCCAGCGCACCTCGTCGACCCCGGGCGAGCCCATGCTGTCGGCGTCCTTCAGCAGGCCGTCGACCAAGAGCCGCATCAACAGCCCGAGCGAATGCCAGCCCGAGGCCGACAGCCCGCCGAACAGCGAGCGCCGCGCCGCCGCTTCGTCGAGATGGAAGGGCTGGGGATCGAACTCGCGCGCGAAGTCGACGATCTCCTCGCGGCTCACGGTCAGCGAGCCGAGCTCGCGCACCTCGCCCGGGGTGAAGCTTTCGAAGAACACGGTCGGGGCCGGGCGGGCGGTCATGGCGACGGCGGAGTGTGCCAGCAAGCGGCTAGAGGTTGAAGCGGAAATGCATCACGTCGCCGTCGCGGACGACGTAGTCCTTGCCTTCCAGCCGCATCTTGCCGGCCTCGCGCGCCCCCGCCTCGCCCTCGCAGGCGATGAAGTCGTCGTAGGCGATGGTCTCGGCGCGGATGAAGCCTTGCTCGAAATCGGTGTGGATGACGCCGGCGGCCTCGGGGGCGCTGGCGCCGCGGCGCACCGTCCAGGCCCGCGCCTCCTTGGGACCGACGGTGAAGAAGGTGATCAGGTCGAGCAGCGCATAGCCCGCCCGCACCACGCGGGCGAGGCCCGGCTCGCCGACGCCGAGATCGGCCAGGAAGGCGCCGCGCTCGGCCGAGTCCTCCAGCGTCGCCAGCTCGGCCTCGATCTTGGCCGAGATCGTCACCGCCGCGGCGCCGTTGGCCTTGGCCCATTCTTCGACCTTGGCCGACCAGGCATTGCCCTTGGCCGCCGAACCCTCGTCGACGTTGCAGACGTAAAGGATCGGCTTGGCGGTCAGGAGTTGCAGCGTCTTCAGGATCGGTCTTTCCTCGGCCGAGAAGTCGACCGTGCGGACGGCCTTGCCCTCGCGCGCCGCGGCCAGCGCCTTGTCGATCACCCCGATCTCGGCCTTGGCCTCCTTGTCGCCGCCCTTGGCCCGCTTCTGGCGGTCGGCGGCGCGGCGCTCGAGCGCGTCGAGATCGGCCATCAAGAGCTCGATCTCGACCGTCTCGGCATCGGCCAGCGGGTCGATCCGGCCGGCGACATGGGTGACATCGTCGTCCTTGAAACAGCGCAGCACCTGGACGATGGCGTCGACGGCGCGGATGTTGCCGAGGAACTGGTTGCCCAGGCCCTCGCCCTTGGAGGCGCCCTTGACCAGGCCGGCGATGTCGACGAACTCCAACTGGGTATGCACCAGCTTGGCCGATTTGCCGATCCGGCCCAGGGTCTCGACCCGCGGATCGGGCACGGCGACGCGGCCGATGTTGGGCGCGATGGTGCAGAACGGATAGTTGGCGGCCTCGGCCGCCTGGGTGGCGGTCAAGGCGTTGAACAGGGTCGACTTGCCGACATTGGGCAGGCCGACGATGCCGCAGTTAAATCCCATCGCCGGGCTTGGCGGCTTTTTTTTCGCGCGGCGGCCGGGTCAGCAGCGCGACCTTGGAAGCGAAGGCCGAGTCCTTGCCCATCGCCAAAAGCGGCGCGGCCTCGGCGATGGCATCGAGCAAAGCATCCAACCAGACGCGCTCGGCCTTGGCGAAATCGCTCAGCACGTAATGGTGCACCCGCGCCGGATCGCCGGGATGGCCGATGCCGATCCGCACCCGGCGATAGTCCTTGCCGAGATGGGCATCGAGGCTGCGCAGGCCGTTATGGCCGGCGTGGCCGCCGCCGGTCTTGACCCGGACCTTGCCCGGCGCCAGGTCCAATTCGTCGTGCAGCACGACGATGGCGGCAGGCTCCAGCTTGTGGAAGCGCGCCGCCTCGCCGACCGCCTGGCCCGAATCGTTCATGTAGGTCAGCGGCCGCAGCGCCAGCGCGCGCTGGCCGTCCAGCGCGCCCTCCGACAGCGCGCCGTGGAAGCGCCGCCGCTCGGCGCCGAAGCGGTGGCGGGCGCGGATGCGCTCCAAGGCCATGAAACCGACATTGTGGCGATGCCGTTCGTGCTCGGTCCCGGGATTGCCGAGACCGACCAGCAGCAGCATCGCGTCCTCCGCCGGCTACTTCTTCTTCTCGGGCGCGGCCTTCTTGTCGCCGGCGGCGGCCGGCGCGGCACCGGCAGCCGGGGC